>NZ_JBBMRJ010000008.1:0-249540 GCF_037993085.1 Pseudomonas sp. YNh
TGGCTTCTTCGAACGCCACCGTGGCACTGTGATGCCTCGGCGGGGGCGAGTCCATCGATTACAAGACCAGAAAAACGTTATGGCGCGATGCGCTTCAGGTCATTCAACAACCCCATCAGCTGCTGCAGCTTCTCTTCACCAAACTGCGCCTGAATCTTCTGGTAGTTGGCCTCCATGCCTTCCTTCATCGAGGCAAAGCACGCCTCCCCTCCTTCGGTCAGGCTGACGAACACCCGTCGCTGGTCCTGCGCGGCCTTCTGCCGCCGCACCAGCCCGTCTCGCTCCAGGCGCCCCAGTACCCCGGTCATGCTCGGCTTGAGGATGCAGGCCAGTTCCGCCAACTGGTAATTCTCCAGCTCGCCGTGCTGCTTGAGGATGCGGATTACCCGCCATTGCTGCTCGGTCAGGTCGTGCTGGTTCAACAGCGGCCTGAAAAATGCCATCGCGGCTTCTCGGGCCTGCAACAGGCTTAGCGTGAGCGAAGGTTGCGTCTTGGTCATGGTCAAACCTGTGGCTTTTTCTCAATTCACGAATTTAAGGGCATGCACGATGGAAAGTGCAATCTGTTCCACGGAAAACCCATTCAAGCCCGGCGCGCGGGCTGCGACCATCCGCTGTAAACAACAACAGCACCCGGGTGAGCCGCCATGGCCATTTCACTGCAATTCTGCCTGCCGCTGGCGGTACTCCCCGGGTGTGAGCTTGGCGTAGCGGTTGAAGAAGCGGCTGAAATAGGCCGGGTCCTTGAAGCCGAGCTGGTAACAGATTTCGTTGGCCGTGCTGCCGGAAAACAACAGCAAACGCTTGGCCTCCTGCATCAGCCGTTCCAGCACCAGGCGCTTGGATGGCAAGTCGGCGATGCGCCGGCACACATCGTTCAGCCGTGCCTCGGTCACGCCAATCTGCTGCGCGTAGCGGGCCAGCGGCCAATGCTCAAGGTAATGCGCTTCGATCAGGGCATTGAAACGGTGGAAGATCTTCAGGTCTTCATGCCGCGCCGGGGTCGATTCCAGCGAGTTGGGGCACAGCCGCAGCAGGCTGATCATGATCAGGCGGGTCAGCGACTGCAACGCCGCCTCGCGACCCGGTTGCTGCGTGGCAAACTCGTCACTCAACGCGTCCAGCCAGCCTTGCAGGCGCTGCGCCTCGGCCTTGTATTCGGCCGGCAGGTTGCCCAGCGCCACACAGGCCGGCTGCACCTGCATGCCCGCCGGCAGCAGGCTGGCGTCGGCTTCGATCAATTGCCACACCAGTTGCTGGCGCACCGTCAGCACATGCCCGTCGCTGTCCGCTTCGGTGACGAACGCGTGCGCCACCGTGGGTGGCGTGAGGAAGAACATCGGCCCGGCCTCGATGTACTGCTGGTCATCCAGATACACCCGTACTGTGCCCGACTTCACGTAATGCACCTGGAAAAACCGGTCATGCCGGTGCACCGGCATGTTGCGCCCGAAAAAGCCCGCCAGGTTGCCCAGCCGGTCGTAATGCACCTCGCTGTCGCTGTAGCGCTGGTCGTAGACCTGGCCAATGTTGATGTTCGGTATCGGATGCCGGTCGCTCATGGCTGCTTGCTCGCAAATCGCTTGACCCTGTTGACGATGGCCCATGGTGCCTTGCCTTGCCGGCAGGCGCCACTGGCCACCCCTTGACCATCGTTAACATATTAACTATAACATTAACACATTAACGAAATCCGCAGGACGGCCACCGCCCTGCACTGCCAGGAGAAGAGCATGAGCCATGCCCTGCATGACGTTGCCAGCGGCACCCTGTTCGGCGTCGCGCTGAACTACCAGGGTTTGCTGCAGCAGCACCAAGCGGCGTTCGTGGAAGCACCGTACAAGCAACTGCCGGTCAAGCCGGTGTTGTTCGTCAAGACCCCGAACACCCGCAACCAGCATGAAGGCCAGGTGGTATTCCCGGCCGGCGTGCAGCGCGTGCAACCCGGCCCGGCGCTGGGAGTGGTGATTGGCAAGGACGCCAGCCGCGTCAGCGTGGCCGATGCCCTGGAGCATGTGGCGGGCTACACCATCGTCAACGAAGTGAGCCTGCCCGAAGACAGCTACTACCGCCCTGCAGTCAAGGCCAAGTGCCGTGATGGTTTTTGCCCGGTCGGCCCTGAACTGGTGCCCGCCAGCCAAGTGGCCAACCCCGATGCCCTGGGCCTGCGCCTGTATGTGAACGGCGAACTGCGCCAGCACAACAACACCGCCAACTGCGTACGCACGGTGGCGCAGCTGATTGCCGAAATCAGCGAGTTCATGACCCTGCACGCCGGCGACATCCTGATCACCGGAACCCCCGAGGGCCGCGTCGATGTACAGCCAGGTGACCGCGTCGACATCGAGATCGACGGCCTGGGCAAGCTGACCAACCACATCGTCGCCGAGTGAGGAATTACCTGTGAAACACGCCCGTATCCAGTTCGACGGCCAGGCCCACGATGTCACGGTCGAAGACGATCACCTGCGCCTTGCCGACGGCCGCCTGGTCCATAAGGACCAGGTCACCTGGCTGCCACCCGCCACCGGCAGCATGTTCGCCCTGGGCCTGAACTACGCCGACCACGCCAGGGAGCTGGCCTTCGCGCCGCCCACCGAACCGTTGGCTTTCATCAAGTCGCCAGGCACCTACACCGGCCACAACCAGGTCACCTGGCGCCCGGACAACGTCGAATACATGCACTACGAGTGCGAGCTGGTGGCGGTGATCGGCAAAGCGGCGAAGAACGTCAAGCGTGAGCACGCCCTGGCCTACGTTGCCGGCTACACCGTGTGCAACGACTACGCCATCCGCGACTACCTGGAAAACTACTACCGCCCCAACCTGCGGGTTAAAAACCGCGATGCCACCACCCCGGTCGGCCCGTGGATCGTCGATGCGGCCGATGTGCCAGACGTCAGCAACCTGAAGCTGCGCACCTGGATCAACGGTGAGCTGAAGCAGGAAGGCACCACCGCGGACATGATCTTCGACATCCCGCACCTCATCGAATACTTCTCCAGCTTCATGACCCTGCAACCGGGCGACATGATCGCCACCGGCACGCCAGAAGGCCTGGCCGATGTGGTGCCGGGTGACGAAGTGGTGGTGGAAGTGGAAGGCGTCGGTCGCCTGGTCAACCGTATCGTCAGCGAAGCTGACTTCTTCAAGAACAACAAGGCATGAGCAGCATGATCAAGCACTGGATCAACGGCCGTGAGGTCGAGAGCAAAGACACCTTCGTCAACTACAACCCCGCCACCGGCGACGCCATCTGCGAAGTCGCCAGCGGCGGCGCCGAGGAAGTGGCCCAGGCTGTGGCTGCGGCCAAGGAAGCCTTCCCCAAGTGGGCCAACACCCCGGCCAAGGAACGTGCCCGGCTGATGCGCAAGCTGGGTGAGCTGATTGAGCAGAACGTGCCGAAACTCGCCGAGCTGGAAACCCTCGACACCGGCCTGCCGATCCACCAGACCAAGAACGTGCTGATCCCGCGTGCCTCGCACAACTTCGACTTTTTCGCCGAAGTGTGCACGCGCATGGACGGCCATACCTACCCGGTCGACGACCAGATGCTCAACTACACCCTGTACCAGCCGGTGGGTGTGTGCGGCCTGGTAAGCCCATGGAACGTGCCGTTCATGACGGCTACCTGGAAGACTGCGCCGTGCCTGGCGCTGGGCAACACCGCCGTGCTGAAGATGAGCGAGCTGTCGCCTCTGACCGCCAACGAACTGGGCCGCCTGGCGGTAGAAGCCGGCATCCCCAACGGCGTGCTGAACGTGATCCAGGGGTACGGCGCTACCGCCGGCGATGCCCTGGTCCGCCACCCCGATGTGCGCGCCATTTCCTTCACCGGCGGTACCGCCACCGGCAAGAAGATCATGCAGACCGCGGGCCTTAAAAAGTACTCGATGGAACTGGGCGGCAAGTCGCCCGTGCTGATCTTCGAAGACGCAGACCTTGAGCGTGCGCTGGACGCCGCGCTGTTCACCATCTTCTCGCTGAACGGCGAGCGCTGCACCGCCGGCAGCCGCATCTTCATCCAGGAAAGCGTGTACCCGCAGTTTGTCGCCGAGTTTGCGGCGCGCGCCAAGCGCCTGATCGTAGGTGACCCGACCGACCCGAAAACCCAGGTCGGTTCGATGATCACCCAGCAGCACTATGACAAGGTCACCGGGTACATCCGCATTGGCATCGAAGAAGGTGCACGCCTGGTCGCCGGGGGCCTGGAGCGCCCGGCCAACCTGCCGGCGCACCTGGCCAAGGGGCAGTTCATCCAGCCCACCGTGTTCGCCGACGTGAACAACAAGATGCGTATTGCCCAGGAAGAAATCTTTGGCCCGGTGGTGTGCCTGATCCCGTTCAAGGACGAAGCCGAGGCGCTGCAACTGGCCAACGACACCGAGTATGGCCTGGCCTCGTACATCTGGACCCAGGACATCGGCAAAGCCCATCGCCTGGCCCGTGGCATCGAGGCCGGCATGGTGTTCATCAACAGCCAGAACGTACGCGACCTGCGCCAGCCGTTCGGCGGCGTGAAAGGTTCCGGTACCGGGCGTGAGGGCGGGCAGTACAGCTTCGAGGTCTTTGCAGAGATCAAGAACGTGTGTATTTCCATGGGTAATCACCACATTCCCCGCTGGGGCATCTAACCCTCTGTGCGGTTTACACCGCCCGTGTAGGAGCGGCCTTGTGCCGCGATGGGGCGCGCAGCGGCCCCTGGATTTCGGCCTCGCCGCAGATATCGCCGGGGCCGCTGTGCGCCCCATCGCGGCACAAGGCCGCTCCTACAAGGGACCGGGTCAGCCCCAAAACAACAACAGCGTCTTATCGGAGACCCCCATGGGCAAACTCGCTCTCACTGCCAAGATTACCCATGTACCGTCCATGTACATGTCCGAGCTGCCAGGCCCGCGCCAAGGCTTTCGCCAGGCGGCCATCGACGGGCATCACGAAATCAGCCGCCGTTGCCGTGAGCTGGGCGTGGACACCATCGTCGTGTTCGACACGCACTGGCTGGTAAACGCCAACTACCACGTGCTGTGCGGGCCGCATTTCGAGGGCGTGTACACCAGCAACGAACTGCCGCACTTCATCAGCAACATGCCCTACGCATTCCCCGGCAACCCCGAGCTGGGCAAGCTGCTGGCCGAGGAGTGCAACCGCTTCAACGTCGAAACCATGGCCCACCACGCCACCACCCTCGCCCCGGAATACGGCACCCTGGTGCCCATGCGCTACATGAACCAGGACCAGCACTTCAAAGTGGTCTCGGTCTCGGCACTGTGCACCTCGCACTACCTGGCCGACAGTGCCCGCCTGGGCTGGGCAATGCGCAAGGCTGTAGAAGACCACTACGACGGCACCGTGGCGTTCCTGGCCAGCGGCTCGCTGTCGCACCGCTTCGCGCAGAACGGCCAGGCGCCGGACTTTGCCACCAAGGTATGGAGCCCGTTCCTCGAAACCCTCGACCACCGTGTGGTGCAAATGTGGCAGGACGGCGAGTGGGAAGCGTTCTGCGGGATGCTGCCGGAGTACGCCGCCAAAGGCCACGGTGAAGGCTTCATGCACGACACGGCAATGCTGCTGGGTGCGCTGGGCTGGTCCGATTACGACGGCAAGGCCGAAGTGGTCACGCCCTACTTCGGCTCTTCCGGCACCGGCCAGATCAACGCGATCTTCCCGGTCACCCCGCAGGACGGTGGTGCCATCCCCGCTGCCCAGGCCGCCAACCCGGCCGCCGTGGTGCCCACCAGCCGCCTGTAACCCACCCGTTCGCGGCTGGTCGCCCTGGCGGGTGGCCAGCCGCCCCTCACCGAGGAGGCCCCCCATGCCACACCTGGTTCTGCTCTACACCCCCGACCTGGAAACCGACGCCGACATCCCCGGCCTGTGCCGCGCCCTGGCCGACACCATGCTCGAACAGCGCGATGCCGAAGGCAAAGCCGTGTTCCCCACTGGCGGTACCCGCGTGCTGGCCTACCCCGCCGCCCATTGCGCGGTGGCCGACGGCAAAGGCGAATACGGCTTTCTGTACGCCAACCTGCGCATGGCTACCGGCCGTAGCGCCGAGGTGCACAAAACAGTGGGCGACAGCTTGCTGGCAGTGTTGAAAGCGCGCCTGGACCCACTGCTGCAACAGCGCCCGATCGGCATCACCGTGCAGATCGACCACAGCACCGCCCAGGTCTACGACGCCAAGCACAGCACCTTGCACCCACTGTTCAACCGCTAGCGCGCCGGCTCAAACCACGCCCTCCCCGACTCATTACAGAACAAGTACAAAAACATGAGCACACTCGAACAAGCCTCGCCGTGCGAGGCAAACGCTGAACGGGCCGACAGTACCCATCGGGCAGTCACCTGGCGGCTGATGCCGCTGCTGCTGGTGTGCTACCTGTTCGCCCACCTGGACCGCATCAACATTGGCTTCGCCAAGATGCAGATGAGCCAGGACCTGCACTTGTCCGACACGGTCTATGGCCTGGGTGCCGGGCTGTTCTTCATTGCCTATGCGCTGTTCGGCGTCCCCAGCAACCTGATGCTCGACCGCGTTGGCCCACGCCGCTGGATCGCCTGCCTGATGGTGGTGTGGGGGCTGTTGTCGACCAGCATGCTGCTGATCGAAAGCAGCAGCGCGTTCTACCTGTTGCGCTTTGCCCTGGGCGCGGCCGAGGCCGGGTTCTTCCCGGGCATTCTGGTTTACCTCAACCGCTGGTACCCGGCCGGGCGCCGCGCCCAGGTCACCGCGCTGTTCGCCATTGCCGTGCCGTTGGCCGGAGTGGTCGGCGGGCCAGTGTCCGGGGCCATCCTGGCCTTCATGCACGACACGGCCGGGCTGCGTGGCTGGCAGTGGATGTTCCTGCTCGAAGGGGCGCCGGTGGTGTTGCTGGGCCTGGTGGTACTGGCCGTTTTGCCGGAGCACTTCGAGCAGGTGAGCTGGCTGGATGAGCAGCAGAAAGCCACGCTGCGCGCGCAATTCGGTGAGGAAGAACAGCGCAAGCCCGTAACCTCGTTCGGCGCCATTTTCGCAAGCCGTGCGCTGTGGCTGTTGGTGGCCGTGTATTGCGCGGTGATGCTGGCGGTGAACACCCTTGCGTTCTGGATGCCCAGCCTGATTCACAGTGCCGGTGTGGCCAGCGACGCCAGTGTCGGCCTGCTCAGCGCTGTGCCGTACGTGGCCGGCTGCGTGTTCATGCTGGCGTGCGGCCGCTCCAGCGACCGCCAACGCGAACGCCGCTGGCACCTGTGCGTACCGCTGCTGATGGCTGCCATCGGCATCGCCATTGCGGCCATTGCCCCCGAGCAGGCGCTGCCGGTAATGGCCGGCCTGGTGCTGGCCGGCATGGGCGCCAGCGCTGCGCTGCCGATGTTCTGGCAACTGCCGCCGGCGTTCCTCAACGCCCGTACCCAGGCCGCCGGCATTGCCCTGATCAGCTCGCTGGGCAGCATCGCCTCGTTCTTCACGCCCTACTTCATCGGCTGGGTGCGCGACACCACCCACAGCACCAGCCTGGCCCTGTACGTACTCGCCGTCTTCATCGCCCTGGGCGGCCTGCTGGTGCTGCGCACCCAGGCTGCCATCGTCAACCCTTGAATCAAGAGACCGCCCCCATGCTAGACAACGCTTTCATCCAGCACGCCGCCGACCGCCTCGACCAGGCCGAACGCTCCCGCGAGCAAGTGCGCCAGTTCTCGCTGGAGCAACCGGCAATCACCATCGAAGACGCCTACGCCATCCAGCGCGCCTGGGTGGCAAAAAAGATCGCCGCCGGGCGCAAGCTGGTGGGCCACAAGATCGGCCTGACCTCGCGCGCCATGCAGGTATCGTCGAACATCACCGAGCCCGACTACGGCGCCTTGCTCGACGACATGCTGTTCGACGAAGGCAGCGACATCCCCTTCGAGCGCTTCATCGTGCCGCGGGTTGAAGTGGAGTTGGCGTTCATCCTCGGCAAGCCGCTGAAGGGCCCGAACATCACCGTGTTTGATGTGCTGGACGCCACCGAGTGGGTGATCCCGGCGCTGGAAATCATTGACGCGCGCATCCAGCAGGTGGACCCGCAAACCCAGGCCACCCGCAAGGTGTTCGACACCATCTCCGACAACGCCGCCAATGCCGGCGTGGTGATGGGCGGGCGGGCCGTGCGCCCCACCGAAATCGACCTGCGCAAAGTGCCGGCGGTGCTCTACCGCAATGGCGTGATCGAGGAATCCGGGGTCAGCGCTGCCGTGCTCAACCACCCGGCCAAAGGCGTTGCCTGGCTGGCCAACAAACTGGCGCCGTACGACGTCACCTTGCAGCCCGGCCAGATCATCCTTGGGGGTTCGTTCACCCGCCCGGTCGCCGCTCGCCCAGGTGACACCTTCCACGTCGACTACGACATGCTCGGCTCCATCGCCTGCCGCTTCGTTTAAGGACCTGCCCATGGACATGCCCATCAACCACTTCAAGCGACGCCTGCACAGCGGTGAACCGCAAATCGGCCTGTGGCTCGGCCTGGCCGATGCCTACTGCGCCGAGCTGGCGGCCAATGCCGGTTTCGACTGGCTGCTGATCGACGGCGAACACGCGCCCAACGACCTGCGCGGCATGCTCGCCCAGTTGCAGGCGGTGGCACCCTACCCCAGCCAGGCAGTGATCCGCCCGGTGATCGGCGATACCGCGCTGATCAAGCAGGTGCTGGATATCGGCGCACAAACCTTGCTGGTGCCGATGGTGGAGACTGCCGAACAGGCGCGGCAACTGGTCAAGGCCATGCATTACCCGCCCAAGGGCATTCGCGGGGTGGGCAGCGCGCTGGCGAGGGCTTCGCGCTGGAATACCGTGCCCGGTTACCTGGACCACGCCGATGAGCAAATGTGCCTGCTGGTGCAGATCGAGAACAAGGAAGGCCTGGCCAACCTGGACGAGATCGTTGCGGTGGAAGGTGTGGATGGCGTGTTCATCGGGCCTGCAGACCTGAGTGCGGCCATGGGGCATCGCGGCAACCCCGGGCACCCGGAGGTGCAGGCGGCGATAGAAGACGCGATCGTGCGCATTGGCAAGGCGGGCAAAGCCGCCGGCATTCTCAGCGCGGACGAGAAACTGGCGCGACGCTACATCGAGCTGGGTGCGGCATTTGTGGCGGTGGGTGTGGATACCACGGTGCTGATGCGCGGGCTGCGCGAGCTGGCGGGGAAGTTCAAGGATACAGTGGTAGTCCCCAGTGCCGGGGGTGGTGTCTACTGAGGCTTCTGGTTGGATGGCACCGGCTTTGCCGGTGTTCGCGGCTAAAGCCGCTCCCACAGGGACCGCGCCGAAGTTGCTACTGGCGCTGGACCTGTGGGAGCGGGTTCACCCGCGAACACCGGCACAGCCGGTGCCATCCAAAGCGATGTTCAGATGTTGATAAGGGCCTTGAGCACGGTCTTGAAAGTCTCCAGCTGCTGTTCACTGAACTGCCCGAACACCTTGTCCTGCTGTTGCCGGGCAATGGTCCACAACGCCTCGGTCTCGTCCACGCCCTTCACCGATAGCCGCACTCGCCCTTCGTCATCGGCAATCAGCCCTTTGCGCTTGAGGTTGGCGACCGCTTCCTCGATCTCCCGCGCCGGCATCGCCACTTCGCGTTGCAGGTCGTTCAGGCTCAGGCCAGCATCGTTCTCCAGCACCATCAGCATGCGTGCCTCGCTGGTGCGCAGGCCGGTGCACAGCTGGCGTGGCTGGTAGTCAGCCTGATAGGCACGCAACGCCTGGGTCATCAGGTAGTACAGGTTGTGCTGCAGGCGGCCCTGGAAGTGGCTGCTCGGTGCCTGCCCCTCTGCGCCTTGGGTCATGCGGGTATGCGGCAGCACCATTGAATAGGCGCCCTGGTGATACAGCAGCGGCGAGCGGCCAAAGTCATCAAAGGCCACTACCTTGCCCACCAGGATCCAGTGATCGCCACCGTCCAGCTGCTGGTACTTTTCACACTCAAAGCGCGCCGCGCAATCGGCGAACAACGGCGCACCGCCAGTGCCGGTCTCGTAGTCGATACCGGCAAAGCGATCTTCCTTCGGGCGGGCAAAGTTGTTGGACAGGTCGATCTGGTCCGCAGCCAGAATGTTCACGGCAAAGTGCGAGGCCTCTTCGAACACTTCATGGCTGGTGGAGCGCTTGTCGATGCTCCACAGGATCAGCGCCGGGTCCAGCGACACCGAGTTGAAGCTGTTGGCGGTAACGCCGACCTTGCGGCCACTGGGGCCGGCGGCAGTCACCACCGTCACGCCGGTGGCGAAGTTGCCCAGGGCGCGGCGGAAGGCACGTGAATCGAAGGTTTCTTTGGACATGCAAGACTCCCGGGCAGGCCTGGCAGCCTGCCCTGTTTGTTGTTGTGCTTGTAGGGGATGGGTGAAAACAAGTGGCGGCTCAGACCATCGCCGGGTCAGGCTCCAGGCCCATCAGCTCGCGGCCGAGGATTTGCGCACACACGTCGTAATCGGTGTAGGCATGGGCACCGGTCATGTGCGAATCGCGGAACAGCCGCTGCAGTTCGTTGCTCTCGAACCAGGCGCCACCACCGGCCGCTTCCATCAGGCGGTCGACGGCCTGGATGCACATCTTCACGGCGTAGCCCTGGTTGGTACGCCAGAACGCCAGCGTGCCACGCGACGGGTATTCGTGACGGGCACTGTGCTCGGCAATTTCGTCCCAGCTCTTTTCCAGCAATGCCCGGGCAGCGGCCACCTGATGGGTCGACTCGGCCAGGCGCATCAGCGCCGGGGTGGCGGCGCCCACGGCAGCACCGGTGTAGGCACGCACGCGGTTGCGGGTTTTCTCGCGGAACACCTCCAGCATGCGCTCGGCAACGCCGAGGCTGACCGTGGAGAAGCCGCTGGCAAAATACGGGCGATACGGGGCGAAGAAAATCTTGCTGTCGGGGTACAAACCAAAGCCCGCCGACTTGCCCTCCATCATGTCCTTGGCCTTCTGGATGCGGTGCTCGGGCACGAAGGCATCACGCACGATCAAGGTCTTGCTGCCGCTGCCGCGCATGCCCACGGCATACCAGTCATCACGGATTTCATAGTCGCTGCGAGGCAGGATGGCGAAGCAGTAATCCTGAGCGCCTTCGGCATTCTTTCGGCGGAAACCGAGAATCGCCCATTCGGCGTGGTCGCAACCGGAACTCCAGCCCATTTCGCCGCTGAACGACACGCCACCCTCAACCTCTTCGGTGCGGCCGAACGGCGCGATACTGCTGCTGGCGGTAGCATCCGGGTCGCTACCCCACACCTCCTGTTGTAGCCTGGGCGAGAACATTGCCATCTGGTGGCTGTGGGTGCACAGCAGGCTCATGGCCCAGGCTGTGCTGGCGCAGGCCCCCGCCAGCAAGGCGATGCACTGGGCGAACTCCGGCAGGGTGATTTCCATGCCGCCGAAGTGTTTGGGCAAGAAAGCGCGGTGCATGCCGATGCTTTTCAGCAAGGCGATATTCTCTGCCGGCACACCGCGGTCCTGCTCTGCACGCATGGCATTGGCGGCAATGGTCGGCAGGACGGACTTCAGGTCTTCCAGCAGGGGGTTTGGCTTTTTCATGAGCGGTCTCTTTCTTATTGGATTCGAAGACGCGATCAGTATGTGAGCGGCGATTGGGTGGCGGAATGCACGTTACGAGGGGAACATTGCACTTTCCATGGCGCCCGGAAATTGCCTTGCGACAAGCATTGACCCGTGCATTTTCGATCACCACAATCCCACCCTCAAGACGCGCGCGGCCCGCCGCGCCCCTGACGGAGTGATGCTGTTGAAAGACCTTTCCCCTTCTGCGGTGCGTGTGTGCGATGCCGCCGTCGGCCACTTCGCCGAGTACGGTTATGACGCCTCTTCGCTGAACGAAATCGCCCAGTTGGCGGGCATGCGCAAGGCATCGCTGTATGCGCATTTCGCCAACAAGGACGCCTTGTTCGTGGAGGTGTTCCAGCGTGCGCTTGTGCAGGAAACGGCCTTTGTCGAGCACGGCTTTGCGCAGGAAGCCCGCGACGGCCTGGCGGCGGGGCACTGGCTGGCCCTGCACCTGGCCGAACGTTATCGCGACTCGGCCGAACTGCGCTTCGTGTTGCGCACGGCGTTCCTGCCCCCGGCGGGCATCAAGCCGATTGTCACTTCGGGCTTTGAACAATACCTGGACGGCATACGCGAAGGGTTCAGCGTGGCCCTGCAAGCTCGCCACGGCTGGGCGCATGAGCAGCACAGCCGCCTGGCGCTGTATGCCGATGCCTACCTGGGCATCATCGACAGCCTGTATGTAGAGCTGATGTACGCAGGCCCCGACGCCTATGAGCGGCGCGCGGCAGCACTGCTGAAAGTGCTGGAAGACTCGCTGTCACTCAACCGCTGACGCCTGGCGCGTCAGGGTTTGATCTTCTTCATTTCACCCAGCAGCTGCATCAGCTGCTGCAGCTTGTCATCGCCAAACTGGGCGAGGATCTTGTCGTAGTTGCGGGTCATCTCCTCGCTCATCGCCAGAAACGCTTGCTGGCCAGCCTCGGTCAGGCTGATGAACACCCGGCGCTGGTCTTCCGGCGACTTGCGCCGCGCCACGATGCCGTCACGCTCCAGGCGCTTGAGCACCCCGCTCATGCTGGGCTTGAGGATACAGGCCAGCTCCGCCAACTGATGGCTTTCCAGCTCGCCTTGCTGGCGCAGGATACGGATTACCCGCCATTGCTGCTCGGTCAGGTCATGGGCATTCAGCGCCGGGCGGAAGAACGCCATGGTGGCTTCGCGCGCCTGCAGCAAGGTCAGGGTCAGGGAGGGTCTTGGTGTGGTCATGCGGGCTCAAGGAGGCTGGAAATAGCAAACCGGCGAGTATGCCAGTGCACAATCATTAATACATTAATAGAATGATTTCTACCCATTTCCAGTCAGCAGGCGGCGTCATGATCACCCTCGAGAGCCCCACCTACTACTCGGCGACCAAGAAGTACAACCTGAGCTTCCCAACCCTGGAACGCGACATCGAGGCCGATGTCGTGGTGATCGGTGGCGGTTTCTCCGGCATTAACACCGCCCTGGAGCTGGCGGAACAAGGCGTGACCAATATCGTCGTGCTCGAGGGCCGTTATCTGGGCTACGGCGGTAGCGGGCGCAACGGCGGGCAGATCATGGCGGGCATCGGCCACGACCTGGAGAAGATCCGCAGCAGCGTCGGTGATCAGGGCGTGAGGGATATTTTCGAAATCAGCGAACTGGGCGCCGGCATCATCAAGGACCGCATCGCCCGCTACGCCATCGACGCAGACTTCTGCCACGGCTATGGCTACATGGGCTTCAACCGCCGCCAGGAACAGACCCTGCGCAAATGGGAGAAGGCCTTCAAGGCGATCAATACCCGCGACGAGATCCGTTTTCTCGGTGGCAGCGAAGTGCGCCAGATCATCGGCAGCAACGCCTACAGCAGCGCCCTGCTGCACATGGGCGGTGGCCATGTGCATTCCCTGAACCTGCTGCTGGGCGAAGCGCAGGCACTGGTCGGCCATGGTGCGCGCATCTTCGAACACAGCCCGGCCCTGGAAGTGACCTACGGCGAGCGCATCACGGTACGCACCGGCCGTGGCTCGGTACGCGCCAGCAAGCTGCTGTGGGCGTGCGACAGCTTCCTCAACGAGCTGGAGCCGCAGTTGCACGCACGCACTATAAATACCTATGCCTTCCAGATGATGACCGAGCCATTGCCGGATGAGCTGATCGAGCGCATCAGCCCGATACGCGGGGCCTACAGCGACATCCGCCCGGTGATCGACTACTACCGGGTCACCCGCGAGAACCGCCTGCTGTTTGGCGCCGCCACGCCCTTCGTCGAGCACTTCCCGCTGGACCTGAAGGCGTGGAACCGCGCGCTGATGCTGAAGATTTTCCCCTACCTGAAAGACGTGCGCATCGACCTGGCCTGGGGCGGCCCGATGGCCACCAGTGCCAACCTGTTTCCGCAGATAGGCACCCTCGACAACCGCCCCAACGCTTTCTATGTGCAGGGCTACTCCGGCTTTGGCGTCACGCCCAGCCACATCATTTGCAAGATACTCGCCGAGGGTATGCAGGAGGGATCGAAGCGCTATGACCTGGTCAGCTCGGTCAAGCATGCGCGCATCCTCGGCAAGGACCATTTCCGCCCGCTGCTGCTCACTGCCGGCAAGACCGTGCACCAGCTGTCGGGCTACTTCAACGGCCGTCGCTGAACCGCCGCCAAGTGACTTGGGGGCCTCATCGCCGGCAAGCCAGCTCCCACAGGTACATCACAGGCCTGAGGATGCGTGAAATACCTGTGGGAGCTGGCTTGCCGGCGATGAGGCCCGCACAAGCAGCACCATCACACTCAAACCATCGCCTGCGCCCGGTAGTCCTTGGGCGAGCGTTCGAACTGTTTCTTGAACGAGCGGCTGAAATGCGCCGAGTCGGTAAACCCCCACTTGTAGGCAATCGAGGTAATCGACTCGCTCCTGAAGAACGGGTTGGCCAGGTCATCCGCACTGCGCTTCAGGCGCGCCCGCTGAATGTAGCGGCACACACTATCGCCCTCCTCCTCGAACAGCCGGTACAGGTGACGCACAGAGATGTTCAGGCGACCGGCCAGGTTGGACGGGGTCAGCCCGGGCTGTGACAGGGACTCGTCGATCACCTGCTGCACGTAGCCCCGCAGGTTGGCCCCGTTCAAGGCCCCAAGGTTGCCCAGCGCTTCGCCATGGCGCTCGAAGCCCGGCTCCAGCAGGGCAATGAAGGCGGTCTGCAGCGCGTCGCCCTGGGCCCCATCACCGCTTACATTGCCGTCCTTGCACAGTTGGTCCATCAGCACATGCAGCATGCGCCCGCAGGCGTTGCTCGAGGAGATCTTGCCAAACATCGGGCCGCTGCCTTGCACATACTTGCGTACCTGCTCACGCGACAGGGCCAGCGAGACATGTTCGATCAACCCACTGGGGGTGATTTCGCAGCGCCCGACCGAATCCATCAGCAGCAGCTCACCCGGCGCCAGGCTGACCTGCATGCCCCCCTGGGACACGGTGGAATGCCCCGCACGCTGGCTGACCAGGAAACAATGCTGGTCATCGTCAAGGGTCGGGTTTTCGCCCAGCCGGCGGATGTTGCCGGCATTGGTTCGCAGGTTGGCCAGCGGCAAGCCGGCACGGGAAAAGGTAGAAATCTCGCCGATGAACAGCGAGTGATTGGACGCAAGTTCCGTCTCGAAACGGCCACAGATCTGTTGCATGGCCGTGGTCCAGCGTTCCAGCCCCTGACGGTTGGATTGTTGAGTATGCATGGCTGCCCTCGACGCAGGATTTGTTCTTATGCGCACATTGTTAACATGTTATCTATGTGCGCACAACTGTCATCATTCGTCGCTAGATACAGCAAGGCGTATGCCAGTTTGCGTCAAAGGTTGGGCAGCAAAGTGTTGAACTGGGCCAGGCTGGCCATCAGGTGCGCCCGCTGTTGCGGGCTGATGGGGATGTAGCGGCGAAACGCCGGCATGCGGTTGACCACTTCGCTACCGCCCATGTGCTCCAGCGTCAGCAGCCATTGGCCGTCGCGCCAGGCCAAGGTCAGGCGCTTGAAATCCAGCGGCATCAGCGCCGCCACCAGTGCGGCCTGCTGCAGCAACCGGTCGCGCAGTCGGGCGAAGCGCGCCCGCTCGCCCTTGCGGTACACACAGGCCAGACCGGTACGGCGTAGTGCACCGGTATGGCGCAGCTCCAGGCTGACCTCGCCCCCTTGCGGAGCAGGCAACTGCAGCTGGAACTCACAGGTGACGATGTGCATCAGCAGGTGGGCCTCGACGCGTTCGTGCACCCTGGCCTGCCAACCCTGGGCCGGGTCGTGGATCACCCCGGCCGCCACCAGGTTCTGCTGCCCCAGGTTGCGCGCCAGGCATGCCAGCGTGGCGCCTGGGCGATACCCGGAAGGCGCCCGGGGCGCCAGCAAGCGTTCACGCAAATTTCTGATCATGCAGCACGTGCTCCACGGCGTGGCCAGGCTCGGCAGCAAACTCTTTCTCGAGCACATCCTCGACCCGCGCCGGCTTGAACGGGTTGACCTTCTGCACGCACAGCGTCCAGAACAATGCATAGGCCGCAGTGGCGCCAAGCATGATGGCGAACGGCACGTAGACATCGGCAGGGTTCATGCCCGGCGGTGTGATGAACGCCATGCCGATGAGGATACCGCTGCTGGAGAATATCTGCGGCAACGGGAACAGCGGCGAGCGGTAGGCACGCGGCAGGTCCGGGCGGCGAATGCGCAATATCACCACCGACAGGGTCACCAGCAGGTAGGCGGTGCTCCAGGCGCACACGGCGGCCAGCACCAGGTGCAGGATGTTGTCCGGGTTACCGCCCAGGTACCAGGCATGCAGGCAAGGGATCAACGCCACCACCAGGATGCACAGCAGCGGTGTCTTGAAGCGCGGGTGCAGGTAGGTGAACACCTTGGGCAACGCGCCGTCCACCGCCATGCCGTAAAGAATGCGTGGCACACCGGCCATCAGCGTGTTGATGGTGGCCGCGCCGGCGAACAGGAACCCGATACCCAGCCACACTGGGCCAATATCACCCATCACCTGCTCGGCGAAGCGCGGGATGGCCATGGGCGTGTCCAGCAGGTGCACGCCACTGGCGGCATCCAGCACCACGTTTTCCACCTGGCGCTTCATCGCCGCTCCGTAGATGAACATGCAGCTGGCCACGCCAAACAGGCCCAGCGCCATGGCACGCGGCAGCACCCAGGCCGAGCGACGCAGTTCGGGGGCAAGCGGCGTGACGAACTCGCAGCCAACGAACATGAACATGGCCATGCCGACCAGCGAGAGGATGGTCATCAGGTCGGTGCCCACCAGCGACACGCCGAACGGGCCGTCCAGTTCCACTGCGGGTGCGGCGATCAGGCCAAGCACGCCGAACACCATCAAGGTGGTCCACATGCCGAAGGTGAGGACCACTTCCGCGCGGCTGAAGGCGCTGACGCCAAAGGCATTGAGCACCGCAAACGCCACCACGAAGCACACCCCCAGCAGCCACGAACCGCCGGCGGATTCCGCCAGGGTATTGAGGTGCTCGAAGTTCACCAGCGCCATCACCCCCGACAGGATGGTTTCGGCGGTACCGGCGAACACATGCACGATCAGGTAGGCCGACAGCGTGCCGGTAATGGCGAAGAAGCGGCCCATGCCACAGTTGATGTAGTCGTATACCGAGCCCGTGGTCGGCAGGATCGACGCAGCCTCGGCAAAGGTGGTGGACTGCGCCAGCATCATCAGTGCGGCGATCACCATGGCCACGGCGAAGGCGCTGCCGCCGATGCCAAAGCCCATGGTCGCGGTGAGGATCACCGGGCTGGCCATGATCAGCCCGACAGTGCTGGCCAGTGCGGTGGGGAAACCGACCGTGCCGCGGTTGAGGTGCTCGGTGAGCTTGTTATTGAGTGACATCGTATGCCCCGGCTTGTTTTTGTGGCGTTGAACGAGTGATTACTGTGCGCTGCCGGTGGCATGGCGTCTTGCCGATGGCTGCCGCCGGGCTTGTTGCTGCCTGCCAGCAATCAGCCCGGCCTACGCTCGCTTTTTTTGTGGGAGCGGCCTTGCGTCGCGATAGGGGCGCGAAGCGGCCCCAGCATTTTCAGCTTCGCCGCCAACATCGCCGGGGCCGCTCTGCGGCCCTATCGCGACACAAGGCCGCTCCCACAAGGCTTACCCAGTGCGGTTGGCAGCCACAGTCATGCACCTGTCACGCAGGCACAAGCACCGCACTGCCCCGCTTATTAAGCTGCAAACTTTGGCCACCTGCCCCGGAGTCTGCATGAGCGACATCACCCTCCTACCTGCCGTCACGGCCTTCCTGGCCCGCGAGCATGGCGTGTTCATCCACGGCCAGCACCTCGCCAGCCAGTCGTCGTCGAACATTGCCGTGGTCAACCCGGCCAACGGCCATACCATCGCCCACATCGCCGACGCCAACCAGGCCGATGTCGACCATGCCGTCAGCTCCTCGCGCCAAGGCTTTACCGCCTGGTCGCACACCAGCCCCGCCGCCCGCGCCGCAGTGCTGTTCAAGCTCGCCGACCTGCTGGAAGCCAACCGCGAAGAACTGGCGCAGCTGGAAACCTTGCAATCCGGCAAGCTCATCGGCATTTCCCGTGCCTTCGAAGTAGAGCAGGCCGCGCACTTCCTGCGCTACTACGCCGGCTGGGCGACCAAGATCACCGGCCAGACCATCACCCCGTCGCTGCCCTCGTTCGCCGGTGAGCGCTACAGCGCCTTCACCCTGCGCGAGCCGATTGGCGTGGTGGTGGGCATCGTGCCGTGGAACTTCGCCACCATGATCGCCATCTGGAAGCTGGCCTCGGCCCTGACAACCGGCTGCAGCATTATCCTCAAACCCAGCGAATTCACCCCGCTGACGCTGCTGCGCATTGCCGAACTGGCCACCGAAGCAGGCCTGCCGGCCGGTGCACTGAACGTGCTGACCGGTGGTGGCCTGGTGGGCAAGGCACTGATCGAGCACGCAGGTACCGACAAGGTCTCGTTCACCGGCTCCGTGCCCACTGGCATCGCCGTAGGCCAGGCTGCCATGGGCGCCAAGCTGACCCGCGCGACACTGGAACTGGGCGGCAAGAACGCGGTGGCCTTCCTGCCCGACGTGGCCGTGGACAAAGCGCTCGATGGCATCATCGAGGCCGGCTTCCTGCACTCGGGGCAAATCTGCGCCGCGGGCGAGCGCTTCTATGTGCACCGGTCGCGCATCGACCCGCTGCTGGACGCCCTGTCCCAGCGCCTGGGCCAACTGAAAATCGGCTCGCCACTGGACGAGGCCACCCAGTTCGGCCCCGTGGCCAACAAGCCGCACCAGCAGAAGCTGGCCGAACTGTTCGCCATCGCCCGCGCCGAAGGCAGCCAGATCATTCACGGCGGCACCCTGGGCGACGGCCCCGGCTGTTTCGTCGAACCCACGGTAGTCCTCGCCCGGTCGGCCAGCGACACCCTGCTCACTCAGGAAACCTTCGGCCCGGTGGCGACCTTCCTGCCTTATGACGACGAAGACGAACTGCTGCACCTGATAAATGCCTCGCCCTACGGCCTCAGTGCCAGCCTGTGGACCAACGACCTGGGCAAGGCCATGCGCATGATCCCGCAAATCCAGGCCGGTACCCTGTGGGTCAACATGCACACCCTGCTCGACCCGGCTGTACCGTTTGGGGGCATCAAGGCTTCCGGCATTGGCCGCGAGTTCGGCTCGGCCTTCATCGATGACTTCACCGAGCTCAAGTCGGTGATGATCCGCTACTGACCGCGCCTGTGGCCAAGGCGTGCAAGCGCCTTGGCAGCCACGAACAAGACCCCGCCCCACCGCACACGCCCTAATAGGCCATCGCCGCCAACCGCGATGGCCCCTCGCCAGAACCGAGGGTGCCCCCGAACAACAAAGGCCCCTGTGAAGGTGGCCGAGAACAAACGAGGGATGTGCAAATGGTCAAACCACAGACGCTGTCCAGCCTGGCCCTGGCAACCTTGCTGGCCAGCCAGGCCGCGCCGGCCGTTGAGCTGTACGCCGACGATGACAGCCACCTGAACGCCGACATGCTGGCGGTATGGGGCATGTTCAACAGCCGCAAGAACTACGACGGCACCACAGGGGGTTCGACCTGGCGTGAAGGCTTTATCAAGTATGGCCTCAGCGGTGACCAGGGCCTGGCCGGCAACGGCACGCTGTACGGCAGCCTGAACTGGGTGAGCTCGGCCACCTGGGGCGATGGCGATGCGGCCGGCAACACCGATGGCTCCGAACGCACCACCAAGATCGAAGACGCCTTCCTCGGCTGGCGCTCGGCCGACCTGTTCCCGGTGCTGGGCAAGGATGGAGTGGACGTTTCCGCCGGCCGCCAGACCATTCGCCTGGGCAGTGGTTTTTTGATCAACGACGACGGCCCGAACCTGGGCAACGGCGTCGCCGACGGTGCGCTGGACCGCGGCGGGGCCTACTACCTGGCCGCCCGCCACGCCTTCGACCGCACCGCAATGCTGCGCCTGGGGGGCAGCGATGGCCTGCATGGCAGCCTGCTGTGGCTGAAATCCGACAACCGCGCCCAGGCCGAAACCGGACTGGCCGCCGGCACGCTGGACTACACCCACGCCTTGGGCACCCTGGGGCTGACCTGGGTTCACGGCATCGACGTCACCGACCAATGGGCCAGCGACTTTCAGAAAGCCCGCGAAGGCATGGACGTGTACAGCGTGCGCGGCGAAGGCAACGCCGGCATCGACAATGCCAGTTTCGCCTTCGAATACGCCTGGCAGGACAAGACCGACGGCCCCGAGCAAGCCTGGTACCTGCAGGCCGGCTACACCTTCGCCGACCTGCCGTGGGCACCGCAGGTTACCTACCGCTACACACGCTACTCAGCAGGCTGGGACGCGCTGTTCAGCGGCCTGTCCAGCGGTTACGGCACCTGGTTCCAGGGTGAAGTCGCTGCCAACTACGCCGGCCCCTTCAACAGCAACACGGGCATCCACCATGTGGGCGTGAAGGCGACACCGCTGGAAAACCTCACAGTCGGGGCGCTGTACTTCGACTTCGACACCGTACGCACCCGCGACAGCCTCAACCTCGATGCGCGGGAGCTGGACCTGTATGTGGAATGGGCAGTCAACGAGCACCTGATCATCAGCCCGCTGGTGGGCCTTTACCAGCCGCGCAAGGACGAGAGCAACGGCGGCAACCAGGTGGGCGGGAATGGTACCAATGTGTATAGCCAGCTGACCGTGGCTGTGCCGTTCTGACGCAACCACCGTAACCAACCTCTGCGGTCAATGTGGGAGCGGGCATGCCCGCGAAGAAGGCGACTCGGTGGCACCGGCTTTGCCGGTGTTCGCGGGCATGCCCGCTCCCACAGGAATCAGTGGCCTTGCGCAAGGGTTTGACCTTGGCCGACTCGGCGAATAATATTCGAAAACCTACCGGTCGGTAGGCGAAAAATCAGCCAGAGAAAACCATGCAAGCCAATCCCTCCCCTCCCATACCCTTCAGCTTCGCCCTGGGCCTAGGCCTGATCGGCGCCCTCGGCCCTTCCGCCGTCGACATGTACCTGTCGAGCCTGCCGGAAATCGCCAGCCACTATCAGGCTAGCTTCACCCGCATACAGCTGACACTGACCTTCTTCCTGCTGGCCATGGGCGCCGGCCAGCTGATCTTCGGCCCCATCGTCGACGCCTATGGCCGGCGCAAGCCGCTGCTGGCCGGACTGCTGCTGTTCATCCTGTGCTCGCTGGGCGCAGCCGCAGCCCCCAGCCTCGGCACCCTGATCATGCTGCGCTTTTTCCAGGGACTGGGCAGTGCGCTGACCCTGGTGGTGATCATGAGCATGGTGCGTGATGTGAGCCAGGGCGTGGCCGCGACCAGACTGTTCGCCCTGCTGATGACCATCGAAGGCGTCGCACCGATCCTGGCACCTGCCCTGGGCGGCGTGATCGACGCACATTTCGGCTGGCGTGCAGTAATGCTGGTACTCGCCGGCATGGGCGTGACGGTGCTGGTCAACAGCCTGCTGAACCTGCCCGAAACCCTGCCGCCCAGCAAACGCGAACCCCTGCGCCTGGGCCACGCCTGCAGCACCTACCTGGCCATCCTCGGCGACCGCCGCTTCCTGCGCCCGACCCTGGCGGTGGCTGCGGTATTCTTCTTCCTGTTCGCCTACATCGGCGGTGCCACCCTGGTGTACCAGGCCCACTACGGCCTGAGCGCCCAGGCCTTCGGCCTGCTGTTTGGCGCCACCGGGGTGTCGATCCTGCTCGGCGCCATGACGGCCAGCCACCTGATCAGCCGGCTGGGCCTCAATACCCTGACTCGGGTGGGCGTGCTGTGCATGGCCGGCGGTGCCTGCATCAGCCTGCTCGGTGCACTGACCGGCCTGGGGCTGCCAGGTGTGGCCGGCGGCATGGTGATAGCCCTGTTCGGCCTGGGGATAGCCGAGTCGACGCTGATGTCGCTGGTGATGGCCTCGCAAGAAAAGGCACTGGGTTCCACCGCAGCGCTGCTGGGCGCCATCCAGCTGTCGGCGTCTGCCGGCGCCGCCCCGCTGGCCGCAGTGGTACTCAACCACGGCCCGACCGCATGGGCCGCGCTGCTGGCCCTATGCACCCTGGTGGTGTGCCTGCTGACCGCCCTCAGCCTGCGCGACACCCCGGCCAGCTTCTCGCTCGCGGGCCATTGAAGCCCTGGCACTGACGGTCAACTCGGCTGGCAGGCAGACACAAGACGACCTACCAGTCGTTAGCGAAACTGGTTGCCTCGAAACCAACAACAAATCCGACGGCAGCCAGCCCTGCGAGACCCGCCATGACCCTCGATACCAGAATTGACTTCATCTACCTGTCCGAGCAGGACATGATCCGTGCCGGCGTCACCGACATGCCGGCCTGTGTCGACACCATGGAAGAAATGTTCGGCCTGCTGTACCAGGGTGACTACCGCATGGCCGGCCCGAACAGCGACTCGCACGGCGCGATGATTACCTTCCCCGAGCACTCGCCATTCCCCAACATGCCCAAGCCCACCGCCGACCGGCGCATGATGGCGATGCCGGCGTACCTCGGCGGCAACTTCCAGACCGCAGGCGCCAAGTGGTACGGCTCGAACATCGCCAACCGTGAGAAAGGCCTGCCCCGCTCGATCCTGATGTTCACCCTCAACGATGCCGACACCGGCGCGCCACTGGCGCACATGTCGGCCAACCTGCTGTCGGCCTACCGCACCGGCGCCATCCCGGGCGTCGGCGCCCGCCACCTGGCGCGCAAGGACGCCAAGGTGATCGGCCTGGCCGGCCCGGGGGTGATGGGCAAGACCACGGTCGCTGCGTTCATGGCCGTCTGCCCGCTGATCGACACCCTCAAGGTCAAGGGCCGTGGCCAGAAGAACCTGGATGCCTTCGTCGCCTGGGTGAAAACCAGCTTCCCGCAAATCACTCATGTCCAGGTGGTGGAAACCCTGGAAGAAGTGGTACGCGGTTCCGACCTGGTCAGCTACTGCAGCTCGGGCGAAGTCGGCGACCCCAGCCAGTACCCGCTGGTGTGCCGCGAGTGGGTCAAGCCTGGCGCGTTCCTGGCCATGCCAGCCCCGTGCAGTATCGACGCCGGCATGGAGCAGGACGACGTGCGCAAGGTGGTGGACAACACCGGCCTCTACGAGGCCTGGTTCGAAGAGCTGCCCAAGCCTGCGCACAACCACGTACCGCTGGTAGGTGTGCGCTTCATGGACATGATTGCCGAAGGCACGCTGGCCGCCGAGCAGGTGGAAGACATCGGCAAGATCATCAGCGGCGACGCACCGGGCCGCCTGCATGACGACGAAATCATCCTGATGTCGGTGGGCGGCATGCCCGTCGAAGACGTGGCCTGGGGCACCGTGGTGTACCGCAAGGCGCTCGAGCAAGGCATCGGCGTAAAGCTCAACCTCTGGGAAACCCCCGTTCTCAGCTGATCCCCCGCAACCGGATAACAAGGCAAAGCCCATGACACAGATCATCAAACTGAAAACCGGCTCCAAATTCGAAGACATGGCCAGCTACTCCCGCCTGGTGGCGGTGGACAACTGGATTCACGTCTCCAACACCGCCGGACGCAACCCGCAGACACAGGTCATTCCAGAGGACGTCATCGAACAGACCCACCAGGTGTTCGCCAACATCGAAACCGCGCTGGCCGCAGTCGATGCCAGCCTGGCCGATGTCATCAACTCACGTGTGTTCATCCAGGACCCTGCCGATGTACCACGGGTCATGGACGTGATCGGCGAGAAGTTCCGCGGCATCGACCCGGCCACCACGGTCACCTGCCCGCCGCTGGGCTCCACCGTTTACAAGGTCGAGCTGGAGGTCACCGCCTACCGCGGTGCAGGGCAAGCGCAAGTGACCCTGATCCGCCTTGGCCAGTGAGGCCGCCGGCTGGCGCTGAACACTCCCCCTGCACGCACAACAAAGAGTAAAGCCATGTCTCCCACGATCGCCCCTGTGCAAACCAGCACCCGCCACCCCGACGCCACTACCGTGGTGATCATCGGTGGCGGCATTATCGGCCTCACCGCCGCACTGAGCCTCGCCGAACGCAACATACCGGTGGTGGTGCTGGAAAAGGGGCGCATCGCTGGCGAGCAGTCGTCGCGCAACCTGGGCTGGGTGCGCAAGACCAACCGCCACGCCCATGACATTCCCCTGGCACTGGCGGCTGATCGGCTGTGGGCCGAGATGCCCGCACGGGTTGGCAGCGACGTTGGCTATCGCCAAGCCGGCATCATGTTCATCGGCCGTAACGACACGCAGATGGGCATGCATGAAGGCTGGCTGAAAAGCGTCGAGGCGCTGGGCCTGGATTCGCGCCTGCTGAGCACGCGGGAAATCGACCGGATGGTGCCGGGTGGTCGGGCGGATTGGGCAGGTGGCATCTTCACCCCCTCCGACGCCCGCGCCGAACCGACCCTGGCCGCCAGCGCCATCGCCCGGGCGGCGATCGCCAAAGGTGCAGTGGTAGTGGAGAACTGCGCGGTGCGCACGCTGGTCACCGCAGCCGGCCGTGTCAGCGGGGTGGTCACCGAGCAAGGTGAAATCCGCTGCGACCAGGTGTTGCTGGCCGGTGGCCTGTGGTCGCGCAAGTTCCTCGGCAACCTGGGCATCAACCTGCCGACCTTGCCGCTGACCTGTTCCGTGCTGCGCACAGAGCCCATGGACGGGCCAACCGACATCGCCGTTGGCGCACCAGATTTTTCCTTCCGCAAGCACAAGGACGGCGGCTACATCATCACCCAGCGCGGCGCGCTGGACGCCTTCCTCACCCTCGATCACCTGCTGCTGGGCAAGCGTTACCTGCCCCAGCTGCGTGCCCAGCGGGACTTTTTGCGCATCAGCTTTGGCAAGTACTTCTTCAAGGACCTGGCCCTGGCCCGGCGCTGGAAGGCCACGGATGTAACCCCCTTCGAGCGTGTACGGGTACAAGACCCGCACGCCAACCCGGCACTCAACGACGAGGCCATGCGCAACCTGAAAGCGGCCTGGCCGGTGTTCGAACAGGCCCGTATCGCCAGCGCCTGGGCCGGCACGATTGACGTCACCCCCGACTCCAACCCGGTCATCGGCCCGGTGGCCAGTATCCCGGGCCTGACCCTGGCCACCGGCTTTTCCGGGCATGGCTTCGGCACCTCGCCTGCTGCTGGCCAGCTGGCGGCAGACCTGGTGGCCCAGGCCACCCCGCTGATCGACCCGTCACCGTACCGCTTCGAGCGTTTCGCCTGACACAAATGGGAGTGGGCAAGCCCGTGCAATACACCGCGCTACCTGCCTGGTGAGGATGTTGCCGGCTACCTGAACTGGTACTCCAACCCCGCCCCCGCATACCACGACCGCCCAGGCGCTGCCTCGTAATAACGCCCGTTGCCGTCGCCGACAATCACCGACCCCACATACTGCCGGTCAAACAG
Organism: Pseudomonas sp. YNh; assembly: GCF_037993085.1. NCBI lineage: Bacteria > Pseudomonadati > Pseudomonadota > Gammaproteobacteria > Pseudomonadales > Pseudomonadaceae > Pseudomonas > Pseudomonas sp. YNh. The sequence goes on from NZ_JBBMRJ010000008.1 coordinate 25,456, forward strand.
GTTGTCCAGCCGCAGCAGCTGGTGGAACGTCCAGGGCCCCACATGTTGCTCGAACCGGGTCCGCCAGTTGAATACCGCATACGCAGGTGCGGCCTTGGCGTTGTTGCTGTCGTCCACATACACCTTGCTGCGGTACTGCCCTTCAACCCCCATGCTGATGGACGACACCGGCTTCCAGACCAGCTCGCCAAACAGGTTGTTCAGCGGCACACCGGGCAGGCGGTTGCCACTTTCGATGGTCTGGCTGATGTCATCGGCATAGCGGGCATCGGTGCGGGTATACACCAGGGTGGTCTGCCACTGCTCGCTCAAGTCACTTTGCAGGCTCGCCTCAAAGCCGCGTCGTACAGTACGCCCTGCATTGCGATAGCTGGTTCGACCATCCGTAGCGCTGGCAACGACGATTTCGTCATCGGTATGAATCTCATACACCGCCGCATTCAGGCGCGTGCGCTCGCCAAGCCGGTACTTCACACCCATTTCGTACTGCATGCTGGTGGCAGGCTTGAGGCCGAAGTTGAAGCTTTAGGCCAAGCCCGGCGCATAGGCCATCTCGGCCTGGGTGGGGGTTTCGAAACCTTTGCCGACGCTCACGTAACCGCGCAGGTCCGGCGTGAACGCGTACATCACCGACAGTGACGGCGTGGCCTGCTGGTACTTCTTCGAGCCGCTGGAGTCACCGTTGGCCAGGTAATGGTCGTCGACACGCATTTCCATGGTGGTGTAGCGCAACCCCAGCTCGCTGGTCCAGTTGCCGATTTCCCAATGGGCCTGGAGGTACGGGTCCAGGCTGGTTGCGGTGTCTTTCTCGTCACGGCGCAACTCACCTTTCACGCCCAACTGGTCACCGCTGAAATTCTGGTAGCCGCGGCGGTCGTCCTTGCTCTGGTCGTAATCAGCGCCGAGGGTGAAGGTGAGATTGCCGGGCACATCCGCGACCGGCTGTATCCAGCGCAGGGTGCCGCCGTGGAATTCACGATCAAAGTCCACAACCCCGCCGCCACGCTGGCTGTTAGAGGCCACCGTTCTGGGGATGGACAAATACTGCACCACGCTGCGCCGCCCTGCATACAGGTTGAACTGCAGCGTGGCATCGCCAAAGTAGCGCTCGTAGTTCATGCCTAGCTGCTGGTGGTCGATGCTCTTGCGGGTGTTGTAGGTTTCGGCCACTGCCGCTGTGGAGCGTGGGTCATGGTTGTAGGCATCCCAGGTCTGTCCCAGCGGGTCCTGTGTGTTGTTCTGCTCCAGGCTGCTGTAGATCAGCGCCATGCGCGAGTCTTCATCGGGCTTGAAATTGACCTTGGCGAAGGTCTGGTCACGGCGCGCGGCACTGTGGTCGCGATAGCCATCGGTATCCAGGCGCGAGGCATCCAGCACGAAACCTGCGGTGTCGTTGCCGCCCTCTGCCGACAGGTGGTTCTTGTTGAAGCCGTCGCTGCCAAAGGTGGTTTCGGCACCCACGCGTGCAGGCCCCTGCCCGTCGCGGGTAAACATCTGGATCACGCCACCGGCGTTGCTGCCGTACAGCGTCGCTGCCGGGCCGCGCAGCACTTCGATCCGGTCGGCCACGTCCAGGTTCAGCGTGGCGGCCTGCCCTTGCCCGTCGGGCGTACTGGCCGGTATGCCGTCACTCAGCAGCTTTATGCCGCGCACGCCAAAGGCCGAGCGAGCACCGTAACCCCGCGAGGAAATCTGCAGGTCTTGCGCGTAGTTCTGCCGGTTCTGCACCACCAGCCCAGGTACTTTGCTGAGCACTTCCGACAGGTTGACGCCAAGCTGGCCATCCGTGCCGTGGGACAGGTCAACGGTATCCACCGAAAACGGCAGGTCGAATGTGCTGGTGGGCGCATAGACGCCGGTCACCACCAGCGGGTCCATGATGACTATATCGGGTGAATTGGCCTTGGCACCGCCATTGGCGCTCATGCCACCTGCAAACAGCAGGACCAGGCTTGGAGATGAAGGAAAACGAGAAAGAAATCGATACATGCGCAGCTTCCAGAAATTGCCGGTATTACACCAGACCAGCAGCGGCAGCGCGAACGCAGGATTTTTCCTGGCAAGCAGTTGCGAATTTACTTACGCTGAAATACTGTATACGCATACAGCAAAACAAGGAATTTCCTGTGTCCAGCACCGCCTCCGCTACCCCGAGCAGCTATGAACAGTTGGGTGTACGCATCCAGAAGATCATCAACAGCCCCACCGCCCAGCGCAGCCGTGCGGCGCTGATCTTTCGCCTGGAGCAGGAAAGCCCGGATGACTGGGAAACCTTGCTCGAGGAAATCGCCGAGAACGACAACGTCACCCTCGCCCACCGTGACGACGGCGGCGTGCAGGTTTTCTGGACCGTACCAAAGGAAGACTGACCGCGCATGAGAGTTTCGCTTTTCGCGGCAGCCTGCCTGTTACTGACCACTCCACTTGTACAAGCCGACGCCCCGCGCACCTTCCAGGAGGCCAAGAAGGTCGCCTGGAAGCTCTATGCGCCGCAATCGACCGAATTCTATTGCGGCTGCAAATACAAGGGTAACAAGGTCGACCTGGCGTCCTGCGGCTATGCCCCGCGCAAGAATGCCCAGCGCGCTTCGCGCATCGAGTGGGAACACATCGTACCGGCCTGGCAGATCGGCCATCAGCGCCAATGTTGGCAAAGCGGCGGGCGCAAGCAGTGCTCGCAGCATGACGAGGTGTACAAACGCGCCGAAGCCGACCTGCACAACCTGGTGCCGAGCATCGGCGAGGTCAACGGCGACCGTAGCAACTTCAGTTTCGGCTGGCTGCCAGAACAGCGCGGCCAGTATGGCAGTTGCCTGACCCAGGTCGACTTCAAGGCCAAGAAGGTGATGCCACGCCCGTCGATCCGCGGCATGATCGCCCGCACCTACTTCTATATGAGCAAGCAGTACAACCTGCGCCTGTCCAGGCAGGACCGCCAGTTGTACGAGGCCTGGAACAAGACCTACCCGCCGCAGGCATGGGAGCGGCAACGCAACCAGCAGGTAGCCTGTGTGATGGGACGAGGTAACGAGTTTGTGGGCCCGGTCAACCTCAAGGCGTGCGGTTGAGCATTAGGCCAGTGCTTGCAAATAGGCGCTGGCTTCCCGGTAACGGGCCAGCCGCGCCAGGTCCGCGGGGCCAGGGCAGGGAATGCGGGAAAGGTCACTGTTGTCGGCCAGGTCGGCCAGCTTGACGGTGCGCGCCAGCGGATCATCGCCCAGGCGTGCCACGAAGTCCTGGTAGGGCTCGCCCTCACGGCGGCTGAGCGCCAGCAAGGCTGCAAGGATTTTCAGCGCAAACCCCTCGCGCGCCAGGTCGGACAACGTCAGCGGGGTGTCCTCGATCACATCGTGAAGCACTGCGACAATCCGTTGCTCGGGCGTGGACACCCGCATCATCACGCGTAGCGGGTGGAGAATGTACGCCACCCCACCCTTGTCGTATTGCCCTTCATGCGCTCTGGCGGCCACGGCAATGGCCCGCTCCAGTGTAGACATGAGGCCCCTCCCCGTTCGGCATCTTCCACCCAAGCATAGCCAAACTTGTGTGAACAATGTCTAACTCACGCCTGACAAAGCTACACACACCCGGTTGGCGCGGCCTTATGAAGGCAAATGTTGTGGGAGCGGGCATGCCCGCTAACATCGGCAACGCCGGTGCCATACACCGCGCCGGGTTCTTCGCGGGCATGCCCGCTCCCACAGGTGCCGCGAAGGCTCCGGGCTCCCACCCCACTGCTGCAGTTCTAGCGGGCTGCGCCGTGCTGGATCACAACCGAATCGGTGCCGAGCTTGGCCATCACTTCGTCCTTGCGCGCTTGCGCTTCTTCACGGGTAGGGAACGGCCCCAGCAGCACCACCGGCTTGCCGTTGCGGTATTCCACCGAAGACGGGATGCCCTTTTCGATCAGCCGCGCGGTCATGTCGCTCAGCGCGCCCATGTTGGCGCCCTGGATCACTTCAACATCCCAGCCTTCTGGTGCCGGCTGCCCAGCCAGTGCATCGGCACGGCGCTGCAGGTCGGCGCCACCGCACACTTCGCGGATGCGCAGGTTGTTGCCGTTGTCGTCGACGATGATGTCGTACTGGCCGTCGCGCTTGATGGCCACGTAGCTGCGGTAGGCTTCGTACTGCCCGGCGTCGTCCTTGCCGCGGACCTGGCCGCAGATGGTGCCCTGGGTGTCGATCCGCACGTTGCCGAACTTGGCGGTCTTGGGGTTGTGCAGGTGTTCGGCCACCTGCTTGTGCACGCCTTCGACCTCGTTCTCACAGCCCGCCAGGGCGAGCACTGCCATTACCACAGCCAGTTTGCGCACGCGTGTACCTCCAGTTTCGAAGGCGCGGATTCTAGCACGCCGGGGTATGCCCCGAACCGCGACCAAACGTTACACGCTAATTCACGCGCACATGAAAAAAGGGCGATCATTTCTGATCGCCCTTTCTCGATTTGGTAGGCACAATTGGACTCGAACCAACGACCCCCACCATGTCAAGGTGGTGCTCTAACCAACTGAGCTATGTGCCTGTCGTGTGGTGCGCATATTAGTGATGCAATGCGTACCTGTAAAGCTTTTTTTTGAGAAAAATCAAAAACTTTCGACTATGAGCGCTGCCTGCCCATACCGCGGTTTCGACGCCCGCGAAATGGACAATGAAAAAAGGGATGACCCTTTCGGATCACCCCTTCTTCGATTTGGTAGGCACAATTGGACTCGAACCAACGACCCCCACCATGTCAAGGTGGTGCTCTAACCAACTGAGCTATGTGCCTGTCGTGTGGTGCGCATTCTACGCATTAGAAAAACCATGTCAACACTTTTTTTCGAGCTAACCTACTGAATCTTAAACTCTTTATATAGAGAGGCGCCGGCAGGTCCGCCGTAAAGGATTTTCACCAGACGACTAGCGGGTGTTTATTATTATTGATAGCATCGGTACATTCGTTAAAAATATAAAACACGAGGTTCCTGCAGCATGGCTAACACCCCCTACCCCCAGTCCTACTACGCCGCCTCGGCCAACCCGGTGCCGCCACGTCCGGCGCTGCAGGGTGAGGTGGAAACCGATGTGTGCATCATCGGCGCCGGCTACACCGGCCTTTCCAGCGCCCTGTTCCTGCTGGAGAACGGCTTCAAGGTGAGCATCGTCGAAGCGGCCAAGGTCGGCTTCGGCGCATCGGGCCGCAACGGCGGCCAGATCGTCAACAGCTACAGCCGCGACATCGACGTCATCGAACGCACCGTCGGTCCCAAGCAAGCGCAACTGCTGGGCCACATGGCCTTCGAAGGCGGGCGCATCATTCGTGAGCGCGTGGCCAAGTACAACATCCAGTGCGACCTGAAAGACGGTGGCGTGTTCGCCGCCATCACCAGCAAGCAGATGGGTCACCTGGAGTCGCAAAAGCGCCTGTGGGAACGCTTCGGTCACAACCAGCTCGAGCTGATGGACCAGAAGCGCATCCGTGAAGTGGTCGCGTGCGACAGCTATATCGGCGGCATGCTGGACATGAGCGGCGGCCACATCCATCCACTGAACCTGGCCCTGGGTGAAGCTGCTGCGGTCGAGTCGCTGGGCGGCATCATCTATGAGCAAACCCCGGCAATCCGCATCGAGCGCGGTGCCAACCCGGTCGTGCACACCCCACAAGGCAAGGTGCGCGCCAAGTTCATCATCGTCGCCGGCAACGCCTACCTTGGCAACCTGGTGCCGGAACTGGCCGCCAAGTCCATGCCATGCGGCACCCAGGTGATCACCACCGAACCGCTGGGCGAAGAGCTGGCGCGCACCCTGCTGCCGCAGGACTACTGCGTCGAGGACTGCAACTACCTGCTCGACTACTACCGCCTGACCAGCGACAAGCGCCTGATCTTCGGCGGTGGCGTGGTGTACGGCGCGCGTGACCCGGCCAACATCGAGGCGATCATTCGTCCGAAGATGATCAAGGCCTTCCCGCAGCTGAAGAACGTGAAGATCGACTACGCCTGGACCGGCAACTTCCTGCTGACGCTGTCGCGCCTGCCCCAGGTTGGCCGTATCGGCGACAACATCTACTACTCGCAGGGATGCTCGGGCCACGGCGTGACCTACACCCACCTGGCGGGCAAAGTGCTGGCCGAGGCCCTGCGCGGCCAGGCTGAGCGTTTCGACGCCTTCGCCGGCCTGCCGCACTACCCGTTCCCGGGTGGCCAGATGCTGCGTGTGCCGTTCAGCGCCATTGGCGCCTGGTACTACAGCCTGCGCGATCGCCTGGGCTTCTGATGTAAGCAGGCCTGGCGCTATCGCCGGCAAGCCAGCTCCCTCAGATACCGCACAGGCGTCGAACCCAGTGCGCTACCTGTGGGAGCTGGCACCGCTATTTGTTCAGGCTGCTGATAGCCTGCTTCGCCGCAATTTCCTGCCCCGCCCGCGCCAGATCATCCGCAGCCTGTAACCACCGCTGGCGGTCCACCTGGGCCGGCAACTGCCGCGGTGGCTGCACCAGCACCGCCCAACTCCCCTGCTTCGCCCACGCCGATGCAAAGTCATCGAACGCCATCACCTGCCGCCGGTGCATGCCCGAGCGCAGCAGTACACGCTGCTTGTAGCGGTCATAGCCGATCAGCACCGCATAACGTGGCTCACCCCACCAGGCCGAACCCTCCTCGTAACGCAGCAACACCGGGTTGCCCGCCGCCACCTGGGCCAGCAGTGCGTCCAGTTGTTTGTCCAACGGGTACACCACCATGCCATAGTCCCGCGCCACGCGAGGGATGCCAGTGTCCAGCGCTTCGGCGCCTTGTGGCAGGTTCAACGGTTTGTCCAGCAAGCCCGGGGTGATGGGTGCGCCCTGTTGCGACAGCACCGCTGCCAGCGCCATGGCACCGCTGTGGTTGGCGTTGCCACGGTAGAACGGCACGCTGCTGATCTCAACCCGCTGCGGCAGGCCTTTGAGGTTGGCAGGCGGTGCGCTGGCACAGCCGGCCAAGGTGGCCGCCATCAGACAGGCGACCAACAGCCGCCGGGGGGCAGCTTTGATGGAATGTTGCTGCATGGACACTCGCTTGTTCCAACGCCAGGCAGGCAGCGCCCGGCTCTGGCCACCGATCATAGGTCCGACAGCGGCGCGGGTATAGTCCGACAGCGGCTTGGAGCGAATCGGACTCAGAGATAGACCTTTGTTCGATGGAACGTCACAGGCGAAGGGCTAGACTAAAGCAGTGTCTGGAAGGCAGCGCTGGCCAATCGAGCGCTTGCCGTAGAGATGGAGGCACAGATGAGCCTGACCATGGCAATTTTCATGCTGGTAGGCATGTGGCTAAGCGTTGCAGCCGCCATGCTGTGGGGCGTACTGCGCATCGTGCGGCGCCATTCCCACCACCACCTGCCACCGCAGGCCCCTGCCAAGCCGCAACCTGTGCGCCGGGCACGGCGGCCAGCCGGGGTGCATTAAGACTTCATAAAACGCGAACGGGGCGCAATGCGCCCCGCCTTTTGCATCAACCTTCTTTACATCAACCTTCAGCCGCCTCACGCTTCAATCGCGCCCGGCGAGCAAAAATGTTGAGCATCTCGATCACGGTCGAGAACGCCATGGCCGCATACACATACCCCTTCGGTACATGAGCGCCAAAACCTTCGGCGATCAGCGTCATGCCGATCATGATCAGGAAGCCCAAGGCCAGCATGACCACCGTCGGGTTGTCATTGATGAAGTTGGCCAGCGGGTCGGCGGCCACCATCATGACGATGACTGCCGTGATCACGGCAATGATCATGATCGGCAAGTGCTCGGTCATGCCCACAGCGGTGATGATGCTGTCGACCGAGAAGACGATGTCCAGCAGCAGGATCTGGAAGATTGCCGCAGCGAAGCCCAGGGTAATGGTCGAACCGACTTTGGCTTCTTCTTTCGCACCGTGCGGGTCAACGCTTTCGTGGATTTCCTTGGTCGCCTTCCACAGCAGGAACAGGCCACCGGCAATCAGGATCACATCCTTCCAGGAGAAGGCGTTTCCGAACACTTCGAACACCGGGTCGGTCAGCTGTACGATCCAGGCCACCGTGCTGAGCAAGGCCAGGCGCATGACCAACGCCATGCTGATACCGATACGTCGTGCCTTGGAACGGTACTCCACGGGCAGTTTGTTGGTCAGGATGGAGATGAAGATCAGGTTGTCGATGCCCAGTACAACTTCCATGGCGACCAGCGTAGCCAGGGCAACCCAGGCGGTGGGGCTAGCGGCGAGTTCCAGCAAGTATTCCATTGTTCAAATCCTGCAGCGGCGGTTTAGGGTCAGATTTCCTGGGTGTCTTTTTTCTTGTCGGCATCTTCAGGCTTTTGCCCTTCGCCGCCGATGGCCTCGTTCAACGCCTGCTGAGCGGCCTTGTTGGTGTCGTCAATCGCCTGCTTGGCCGACTGTGCGGCCTGGTCGAGCATCTGCTGGGCGGATTTCTCAGCCTGGTCGCAGCCTGCCAGGGTGAACAGGGCCAACGCCAGCACCAATGGGGTACCGATGGATTTGAGTTGCAGCATGGTGTCCTCGCTTGAAATGTCCCGTCGGCGCATGGCGCCTGATGCGGTGCATTCTAAAGACGCTGATAGTTCAGGAAAATTCGTATTTTCATGGCGTATACTTCGGTTTTTACGAATCGGGACGACCGACGGTGCTCAACTATCGCCAGCTGCATTACTTCTGGGCCGTGGCCAAGACGGGCAGCATTACCCGCGCCAGCGAACAACTGAACCTTACACCGCAGACCATCAGCGGGCAGATCAGCCTGTTCGAGCAAACCTACGGCCTTGAATTGTTTCAGCGCGCCGGCCGGCAGCTGGAGCTGACCGAGACCGGCCGCCAGGCGCTGGTATATGCAGAGCAGATGTTCCAGATTGGCGGCGAGCTCGAAGCCATGCTGCGCGCAGGCCCGCAGGAGCAGATCCTGTTCCGCGTGGGGGTGGCCGACGTGGTGCCCAAATCCATCGTCTACCGCCTGCTGGCACCTACCATGGAGCTGGATGAAGTGCTGCGCATCAACTGCCGCGAAGACAAACTTGAGCGGTTGCTGGCCGACCTGGCCATCCAGCGCCTGGACTTGGTGATTTCCGACAGCCCGATGCCCGGCAACCTGGACATAAAGGGCTATAGCCAGAAGCTGGGTGAGTGCGGGCTGAGCTTCTTCGCCACGCCGGCGCTGGCACAGCGCCTGGAGGGCCCCTTCCCGGCCTGCCTGCAGGACGCCCCGTTGCTGGTTCCCGGCCAGGAGACCGTGGTGCGCAGCCGCCTGTTACGTTGGCTGAGTGAGCAACAGGTGCAGCCACGTATCGTGGGCGAATTCGATGACAGTGCCCTGATGCAGGCGTTCGGCCAGTCGGGCAGCGGCATTTTCGTTGCCCCCAGCGTGATCGCCGAAGAAGTATGCCGCCAGTATGGCGTGACGCTGATCGGCCAGACCGAGGCCGTGCACGAGTCGTTCTATGCCATTTCGGTGGAACGCAAGGTCAAGCACCCGGGGATCGTGGCGATTACCGAGGGGGCGCGTCGGGAGTTGTTTCATTGGTGATTGCGGCGGCCTGTTCGCAGGTTTACCCGCGAACAGGCCGCAACAGCCCCACAAGTACTCTATGGTAAAGTCGCGCCCTTTCCAGATTTCGAGATACCGCTGCACATGACCCCCCTTCTCCGCCTCCTCAACCGCACCAGCCTGGTGACGCAGATCGTCATCGGCCTGCTCGCCGGCATCGCCCTTGCCCTGCTCGCGCCGGCCATCGCCCGCGACATGGCCTTCCTTGGCAAGGTGTTCGTCAGCGCCCTGAAAGCCGTGGCGCCCGTACTGGTGTTCGTCCTGGTCATGGCGTCTATCGCCAACCACCGCCACGGCCAGGAAACCCACATCCGCCCGATCCTCTGGCTGTACCTGCTGGGCACCTTCGCCGCAGCGGTGGTGGCTGTAGTTGCCAGCATGCTGTTCCCGTCCAATCTGGTGCTGAGCACTGGCGAGGCAACGTTGAGCGCGCCAGGCGGCATCACCGAGGTGATGCAGAACCTGCTGCTGAGCGCGGTCGACAACCCGGTCAACGCCCTGCTCAACGCCAACTTCATCGGCGTGCTGACCTGGGCCATCGGCTTGGGCGTGGCCCTGCGCAATGCGGGCGAAACCACGCGTACCGTGGTCGAAGACTTGTCCAATGGCGTGACCCTGATCGTGCGCGTGGTCATCCGCTTCGCCCCGCTGGGCATTTTTGGCCTGGTCAGCTCCACGCTTGCCCAGTCTGGCCTCGACGCGCTGCTCGGCTACCTGCACCTGCTGGCTGTGCTGATCGGCTGCATGCTGTTCGTGGCGCTGGTGATGAACCCGCTGATCGTGTTCTGGAAAATCCGCCGCAACCCCTACCCACTGACCCTGCTGTGCCTGCGCGAAAGCGGCATTACCGCGTTCTTCACCCGCAGCTCGGCGGCCAACATCCCGGTCAACCTGGCACTGTCGGAGCGCCTTGGCCTGCATGAAGACACCTATTCGGTGTCGATCCCGCTGGGCGCAACCATCAACATGGCCGGCGCGGCCATCACCATCACCGTGCTGACCCTGGCTGCGGTGCATACCCTGGGTATCCCGGTGGACCTGCCAACGGCGGTGCTGCTCAGCGTGGTGGCGGCGGTGTGCGCCTGCGGTGCTTCGGGCGTGGCCGGGGGCTCGCTGCTGCTGATTCCACTGGCGTGCAGCCTGTTCGGCGTCCCCAGCGAAATTGCCATGCAGGTGGTGGCGGTGGGCTTCATTATTGGTGTGTTGCAGGACTCGGCCGAGACGGCGCTGAATTCGTCGACCGATGTGCTGTTCACAGCGGCGGCTTGCCAAGCCGAAGAGCGGCGTAGCGCTTGAAGGCCAAGGGGCCGCTGTGCGGCCCCTTGCAGGCAAGCAATGATGCCAGTGATTGCTTAAGCCAGGCGCATTACCTAGGCTAGTGGCCTTTCCCCAGTAATGAGACAGGGCCATGTCAGAACACGAAACCGCAGGTGAAGGCCGCTTCAACAGCGTTGAGATCCGCATTCTCGGTTCGCTGATCGAAAAGCAGGCCACCAGCCCGGAAAGCTACCCGCTCACCCTCAATGCCCTGCTCCTGGCCTGCAACCAGAAGACCAGCCGCGAGCCGGTGATGAACCTGACCCAAGGCCAGGTCGGCCAGGCCTTGCGCGCCCTTGAAGGGCAGGACATGACCCGCCTGCAGATGGGCAGCCGTGCCGACCGCTGGGAACAAAGGGTGGACAAGGCACTGGAGCTGGTGCCAGCGCAGCTGATACTGATGGGCCTGATGTTCCTGCGTGGCCCGCAAACCCTCAACGAACTGCTTACCCGCAGCAACCGCCTGCACGACTTCGACGACACCGAGCAGATCCAGCACCAACTGGAACGCCTGATCTCGCGCGGTCTGGCATTGCACCTGCCACGCCAGGCCGGCCAGCGCGAAGACCGCTACACCCACGCCCTGGGCGACCCGGCTGAAATCGAAGTAATCCTCGCTGCACGCCAGCAGGAAGGTGGCGCGCGCAGCAGTGGCGGCAGTGTCTCGGAAGACCGCATCGAAGCCCTTGAAGCCCGCATCGCGGCGCTGGAGGCGCGCCTGGCCGAGCTGGAAGGCTGAGCCTTTACGGCTCGCGGTCGGGGAAGTTTCGGCAGCTCTTGCGTTCGGCCAGCTCCCGGTCACTGGGGCGCTGGTCGACGAACACGGTGCGGCCGTCGGCGTAGATTTCCAGGTAGCCCCAGTGCAGGTCCTGCTCTTGCTGACCGGGCTTTGGGGGAACTAACCACCAGGGTTCGCGGCTGATCAGGGTCATGGGTGTGATTCCTGAGGGGATCTGCACTAATCATAGACACCCTCAGCCTTCGAAGGCCCTATCGCCGGCAAGCCAGCTCCCACAGGTACACCAGAGTTTCGAATTCTGGGATCACCTGTGGGTGCAAGCTTGCCGGCGACAGGGCCAGTGCAGGCTTATGCCGGAGCCGAAGTACGGATCAGGTGATCGAAGGCTGCCAGCGAAGCCTTGGCCCCTTCACCCACAGCAATCACGATCTGCTTGTACGGCACGGTAGTCACGTCACCGGCGGCAAACACGCCCGGGATGCTGGTCTGGCCCTTGGCATCGACGATGATCTCGCCACGCGGCGACAGCTCGACGGTGCCCTTCAGCCAATCAGTGTTCGGCAGAAGGCCGATCTGCACGAAGATGCCTTCCAGCGCCACGTCGTGCGTTTCATCCGTAGTGCGATCCTTGTAGCGCAGGCCGGTCACTTTCTCACCATTGCCCAGCACTTCGGTGGTCAGCGCGCTGGTGATCACTTTCACGTTCGGCAGGCTGTGCAGCTTGCGTTGCAACACTGCATCGGCACGCAGCTGGCTGTCGAATTCGATCAGCGTCACCTGGGCGACGATGCCGGCCAGGTCGATGGCCGCTTCCACGCCCGAGTTGCCGCCGCCGATCACCGCCACGCGCTTGCCTTTGAACAGCGGGCCGTCACAGTGCGGGCAGTAAGCCACGCCACGGCCGCGGTATTCCTGCTCGCCCGGCACGTTCATTTCGCGCCAGCGGGCGCCGGTGGCCAGGATCACGGTCTTGGCCTTGAGCGAGGCACCGCCGGCCAGGCGTACTTCATGCAGGCCGCCATCGGTGGCCGGAATCAGCGCTTCGCCGCGCTGCAGGTTCATGATGTCCACGTCGTATTGCTTGACGTGTTCTTCCAGTGCCGTGGCCAGTTTCGGCCCTTCGGTTTCCTGCACCGAGATGAAGTTTTCGATGGCCAGGGTATCGAGCACCTGGCCGCCGAAGCGCTCGGCAGCAACACCGGTGCGGATGCCTTTACGTGCGGCGTAGATGGCCGCTGCCGCGCCGGCCGGGCCACCACCGACCACCAGTACATCGAAAGCGTCCTTGGCGTTGATCTTCTCGGCCTGGCGAGCACCGGCACTGGTGTCGATCTTGCCGAGGATTTCTTCCAGGCCCATGCGGCCCTGGCCGAACACTTCGCCGTTCAGGTAGACGCTTGGCACCGCCATGATCTTGCGCGATTCCACTTCGTCCTGGAACAGCGCACCGTCGATGGCCACATGGCGCACATTAGGGTTGAGCACTGCCATCAGGTTCAGCGCCTGGACCACGTCCGGGCAGTTCTGGCACGACAGCGAGAAGTAGGTTTCGAAGGTGAACTCGCCTTCCAGCGCCTGGATCTGCTCGATCACTTCGGCACTGGCCTTGGACGGGTGGCCGCCGACTTGCAGCAGCGCCAGCACCAGCGAAGTGAATTCGTGGCCCATGGGTATGCCGGCGAAGCGCAGGCTGATATCGCTACCCGGGCGGTTCAGCGAGAACGACGGGCGACGGGCATCGGTACCGTCCGCGCTGAAGGTAATGAGGTTCGACAAACCGGCAATTTCCACCAGCAGGTCGTGCAATTCGCGGGACTTCGCGCCGTCGTCGAGGGAGGCTACGATCTCGATCGGCTGGGTGACCCGCTCCAGGTAGGTTTTCAGTTGCGATTTAAGCGTGGCGTCCAACATACGGGCGATTCCTTTTTTCAAAACTCGGATACAAAAACGCCCAGGCGATGTCGCCCGGGCGTTTGACGGGGCGGTAGGTATTTCAGCTTTGGCGGCTGCTTACCGCCCGCGTTATGGGCATGACCTTAGATCTTGCCTACCAGGTCCAGCGATGGCGCCAGAGTGGCTTCGCCTTCTTTCCACTTGGCCGGGCACACTTCGCCTGGGTGGGCGGCAACGTACTGGGCAGCCTTCACTTTACGCAGCAGTTCGGCAGCATCGCGGCCTACACCACCGTCGTTCAGTTCGACGATCTTGATCTGGCCTTCCGGGTTGATCACGAAGGTACCGCGATCGGCCAGGCCGGCTTCTTCGATCAGCACGTCGAAGTTGCGCGAAATGACGTGGGTCGGGTCACCGATCAGTGGGTACTGGATCTTGCCGATGGTGTCCGAGGTGTCGTGCCAGGCTTTGTGGGTGAAGTGGGTGTCGGTGGACACGCCGTAGATTTCCACACCCAGTTTCTGGAACTCGGCGTAGTTGTCGGCAAGGTCGCCCAGCTCGGTCGGGCAGACGAAGGTGAAGTCAGCCGGGTAGAAGAACACGACAGACCACTTGCCTTTCAGGTCGGCTTCGCTGACCTGGACGAACTCGCCCTTGTGGTAGGCGGTGGCGTTGAACGGTTTGACTTGGCTGTTGATGATTGGCATGAGAGACGCTCCTTCATGGGGTTGGAATCAGTTGATGGATAGAATCCTAACTAATCATCCCGCTGAAGGCTCATTGGCAAAGCTCATGCTTGTGATTGGTTTTGGCTATAACCCGGGTTAATTAATAGAAGGGAATGGGCTGAGCAAAGGATTGCGAACGCAGTAGCTGCACGAGGAGCGCTTTTTGTGGGAGCGGCCTTGCGTCGCGAAAGGGCCGCATAGCGGCCCCAGCAATCTGTACACCCCGCGCTGAATCCTGGGGCCGCTGCGCGGCCCTATCGCGACGCAAGGCCGCTCCCACAGAAAGGAGCGTCAGCGGGTGACTGTACGCATGGTCACGAACTCTTCGGCCGCCGTCGGGTGCACGCCGATGGTCTCGTCGAATTGCTGCTTGGTCGCACCGGCTTTCAAGGCAATGCCCAGGCCCTGGATGATCTCGCCAGCGTCAGGGCCAACCATGTGGCAACCCAGCACCTTGTCAGTCTCGGCATCCACCACCAATTTCATCAGGGTCTTTTCCTGAATGTCGGTCAGGGTCAGCTTCATGGCGCGGAAGCGGCTTTCGAACACCTGCACCTTGTGCCCGGCCTCCAGCGCCTGCTCCTCGGTGAGGCCAACAGTACCGATAGGCGGCTGGCTGAACACCGCCGTCGGGATGTTCTGGTAGTCCACCGGGCGGTACTGCTCCGGCTTGAACAGGCGCCGCGCCACGGCCATGCCTTCGGCCAGGGCCACCGGGGTAAGCTGCACACGGCCGATCACATCGCCAATGGCCAGGATCGAAGGCGCAGTCGTCTGGTACTGCTCGTCGACACGAATGTAACCACGCGCATCCAGCTCGACGCCGGTGTTTTCCAGGCCCAGGTTGTCCAGCATCGGGCGCCGCCCTGTGGCGTAGAACACACAGTCTGCAACCAGCTCGCGGCCATCCTTGAGGGTGGCCTTGAGGCTGCCATCTTCAAGCTTGTCGATACGCTGGATATCGGCATTGAACTGCAGGTCGAGGCCGCGCTTTTCCAGCTCTTCCTTCAGGTGTGTGCGCACCGAGCCATCGAAGCCGCGCAGGAACAGGTCGCCACGGTACAGCAGCGTGGTGTCGGCCCCCAGGCCCTGGAAGATGCCAGCGAACTCGACGGCGATATAACCTCCACCCACTACCAGCACCCGGCGAGGCAGGTCCTTGAGGTAGAAGGCTTCGTTGGAGGTGATCGCCAGTTCCTTGCCCGGGATGTCCGGGATCTGCGGCCAGCCACCGGTCGCGATGAGGATGTGCTCCGCGGTGTAGCGCTGGCCTTCCACCTCCACTTCATTGGCGCCGGTCAGGCGTGCGTGGCCTTGCAGCAGGGTGACGCCACTGTTGACCAGCAGGTTGCGGTAGATGCCGTTGAGGCGCTCGATCTCGCGGTTCTTGTTGGCAATCAGGGTGCCCCAGTCGAAGTGCCCTTCTTCCAGGGTCCAGCCGAAACCTGCGGCTTGTTCCAGTTCGTCCGCGACATGCGCGCCGTACACCAGCAGCTTTTTCGGCACACAGCCGACGTTGACGCAGGTCCCCCCCAGGTAGCGGCTTTCGGCCACCGCCACTTTCGCGCCAAAGCCCGCGGCAAAGCGCGCTGCGCGCACACCGCCGGACCCGGCACCAATCACGAACAGATCAAAATCGTAGGCCATGTATTCACTCTCCTCGGCAGGCGCCCAGCATAACGCCGTTGGCCGCCGCAAACAAAAAAGCCACCCCGAAGGGTGGCTCTCGTACCAGCTGGGCCAATCAGTAAGCCTTGCCAGCCTTGTAGAAGTTCTCGAAGCAGAAGTTGGTCGCCTCGATGTAGCCTTCGGCACCACCGCAGTCGAAACGCTTGCCCCTGAACTTGTAGGCAATCACGTTACCTTCGGCCGCTTGCTTCATCAGCGCGTCGGTGATCTGGATCTCGCCACCCTTGCCCGGCTCGGTCTGCTCGATCTTCTCGAAGATATCCGGGGTCAGGATGTAGCGGCCGATGATGGCCAGGTTCGACGGCGCATCTTCAGGCTTGGGCTTCTCGACCATCGAGTCCACACGGAAGATACCGTCACGGATCTCTTCGCCGGCGATGACGCCATATTTGTTGGTTTCCTGCGGGTCGACTTCCTGGATCGCGACGATCGAGCAGCGGTATTGCTTGAACAGCTTGACCATCTGCGCCAGCACACCGTCACCGTCAAGGTTGACGCACAGGTCGTCCGCCAGCACCACTGCAAACGGCTCGTCGCCAATCAGCGGGCGGCCGGTGAGAATCGCGTGGCCCAGGCCTTTCATTTCGGTCTGGCGGGTGTAGGAGAACGAGCACTCGTCGAGCAGGCGACGGATACCCACCAGGTATTTTTCCTTGTCGGTGCCCTTGATCTGGTTTTCCAGCTCGTAGCTGATGTCGAAGTGGTCTTCCAGGGCGCGCTTGCCGCGACCGGTCACGATGGAGATTTCGTTCAGACCGGCGTCCAATGCTTCTTCAACGCCATACTGGATCAGTGGCTTGTTGACCACCGGCAGCATTTCCTTGGGCATGGCTTTGGTAGCGGGCAGGAAGCGAGTGCCGTAGCCGGCCGCCGGGAACAAGCATTTTTTGATCATATACGTCCTTAACAAAGGCTAGGCCTGTGGAATTCGGCGCAGTCTAATCAGGCGGCACTTACCTTACAATGCCCCTGATAGCGACCGATGCCATCATAGAGATAACCCAGTGTAGATAGTTCCGGGGGATCGTAAATATTACCGTCATACATGACGGGCGGATGACAGCAAAATCAGGGTGCCTGTACCGGCCCTTTCGCGGGTAAACCCGCTCCCACAGGTACCGCATCAGGCTTGAGCTCTGCACAGATCTGTGGGAGCGGGTTCGCCCGCGAAGAGGCCGGCACAGGCGCTGCATCAGCTACCGGTGCCCTGCCCGATCAGCACCCCATCTACCTTCTGACCATACAGGTTCACGCCGTCATTGGCATGGAACTTCACCCGCGTCTTCTCGATGGAGCCCTCCACCAGTCGCGGGTCCTGCGGCCGTTCATGGCGGTTGACCCACGCGGCAACGTCCCAGGCCTGCTGATCGCTGAGGCTGCCCGGCTTGCCCAGCGGCATGTTGTACTTGATGAACGACGCCGCCGTGTTGATGCGGTGCATGCCAGCGCCCCAGTTGTAGGAGTCCTTGCCCCACAGCGGCGGCATCACGTAATCACCGGCCACCTTCTGCCCTTGGCCGTTGTCGCCATGGCAAATCGCGCATTGCTCGTCGTACACCTGCTGGCCCCGCTTGAAGTCATAGCCGCCCTCGGGCTGCGGCACCTCCGGGTAACCATGCCCGGCAATCTCGACGCCAGTGGGCGCCTTGGTCGACAGCCAGTACGCATAGGTCGCCAGTGCCGTCATCTGCGGGCTATCGGCGGCAGGTGGCTTGCCGTTCATGCTGAACTGGAAGCACCCCTGGATGCGCTCCGCGTAGGTATTCACCTTGTCGTTCTTCTTGCGGTACGCGGGGTACATCGGGTACGCGCCCCACATCGGCGCGGAATGCGCCAGGCGCCCCTGGTCGAGGTGGCAGTTACTGCAATTCATGCCGTTGCCTACGGCCTCGGGCATCAGCCGGCGGGTATCGACGAACAGGGCATGGCCCTCATGCACCATCTTGCCAAAGGCATTGTCGGGCAACTCGCTTTCGGCGGGCGGCACAAACTGCGGCGCGGCCTGCACGCCGGGTACCTTCAGCTGCGACTGGTCTTCCATGGCGATCGGGGCGGCCTGGACGCTGCTCATGGCCACCAGTAAAAAGGCTGGAATCAAGGGTTTCATGGCGTGACCTCCTGGCTGGCGGAGCGGGCGAAGAACTCGGCGACAGCCTTGATCTCGTCATCGGTCATGGCCTTGGCCACGCCGACCATCAGCTGGTTGGGGTCATTGCTGCGGCTGCCCTCGCGCCAGGCATTGAGCTGCGCCACCAGGTAACTGGCAGGCTGGCCGGCCAAAGGCGGGAAGTGTTCGCCAACCCCGCCGCCGCCAGGGCCATGGCATTGCACGCAGCCCGGTATCTGCCGGTTCCAGTCGCCGTACAGGGCCATGCGGGTGGTCGGGTCATCGGCAATCTGCTGGCGCCACAGGTTGCCGGCGGGGTCTGCCGGCAAGCTGGCCAGGTAGGCACTCACCGCCTTGATTTCATCTTCGCTCAAGGCCTTGGCGAGCGGTTCCATCACCGGCTGCTTGCGGCTGCCATTGCGCCAGTCATGCAGTTGCTTGCTGAGGTAACCAGCCGGTAGCCCGGCCAAGCGCGGAAAGCCGGCGGCGGCAATGCCCTTGCCGTCGGGGCCATGGCACCCGAGGCAAGCCATGGCAGCGGGGTTTGCCCCACCCTGGGTGAAGACTTTCTGGCCATCGGCGGCATGCGCCATGGGCCAGGCCAGGATCAGCAGGCTGCCGATCACGACGCGTCTCAACGGTGTCATCACGAATCTCCCTTTCTTTTGTTATATGTTTAGGCTTAAAACATATAAGCAAAGACAGGAAGGTCCGTTGCCTCAGATCAATGCCCGGAGATGCATTGGGTGGCCGCGGTGCGGACATCGCCCAGGCGCAGGGGGAAGTTGTTCAGCCGCTCACGCAGCTTGATGCTGCTGCCGCTGCCTCGCTTGTCGATGTCCACCAGTGCCGCCGGCCCTACCCCCGAGCTGATCTTCTGCGGCACGATCAGGCGCAGGCCGTCACCACGCGGCTCTTCCACCAGCGGATCGCGCGTGTCGGCCAGCTTCTGCTTGATGCAGTCGGCATATTCACGCGGGGTCTTGCCAGAAATCACATCCAGCGTTTCGTGCGATTGCTCCAGCTCCGAAACGCTGACACAACCGCCCAGCGCCGCCACAGACACCACCGCCACCATCCACTTCATTTAGAGCACCTCAGCCTTCAAGAATCCTGTTCGACCGCAGCCAGGCGGTTTTGCTCCCTGCATTGGCAGATTTATCGGGGCCTGGCCATCGAGCGCGCCAGTGTAACGGCACATCGTGGTATCTTTTGCCTTTACAGATCCAAACCTTGCGGAGCATCACATGAAATTCGTACACCAGCGCGAGCACCTCAACGAGGACGACATCGTCGTTATCGAATGCTCCCAGCGCTGCAACATCCGCCTGATGAACGACGCCAATTTCCGCAGCTTCAAGAACGGCGGCCGTCACACCTACCATGGCGGCCAGTTCGTTGACTTCCCGGCCAAGATCACGGTACCCAGCACCGGCTTCTGGAACATCACCATCGACACCGTGACCACCCGCCCGATCTCGGTTACGCGCAAGCCCACCTTGAGCCACAAGATCAAGATCATCCGTCGCTCGTCGTCGAAACTCAGATAAGACTGCCATGACCCAGAACATCAAGTACGTCATCAAATACAAGCTCGACGGCCAGCGCCGCTGGGATTTCGCCGTCATGCCCGACGCGTCGCAGGAACAGGCACTCGATGCCCTGCGCAAGATCCACGGCGACGACGCCGACAAGATCAGCGATATTCAGGTGAGCAAGGCACTGTAAGGCTGCGCGCCAAGGAGAACTGCATGAGCAACTGGCCCGACCGTCGTATCCTCGATCTGCTGGGCATCGAGTTGCCCATCCTCCAGGCGCCCATGGCCGGCGCCAGCGGGTCGGCGATGGCCGTCGCCGTGGCCAACGCCGGAGGGCTTGGCGCCCTGCCCTGCGCCATGCTCACAGGCGAACAAGTACGGGGCGAGATCGCAGCCTTTCGAAACGCTTGCCCGGGCCGCCCGCTGAACCTGAACTTCTTCTGCCACCAGCCGCCAGCGCCCGATGCCGAGCGCGATGCCCGCTGGAAGCAGGCCCTTAAGCCTTATTACAACGAAACGGGTGCTGATTTCACGGCCCCCACGCCAGTGTCCAATCGTGCGCCGTTCGACGAACAAAGCTGCAAGCTGATCGAGCAACTGCGCCCGGAGGTGGTGAGCTTCCACTTCGGCCTGCCCAAGGCTGACCTGCTGCAACGGGTGAAGGCCAGTGGTGCCAAGGTACTGTCCAGCGCCACTACGGTAGAAGAAGCGGTCTGGCTGGAACGCAATGGCTGTGACGCAATCATCGCCATGGGGTATGAAGCCGGCGGCCATCGGGGCATGTTCCTCAGCGACGACATTACCAGCCAGATCGGCACCTTCGCCCTTGTGCCGCAGGTGGTGGACGCGGTCAGCGTGCCGGTGATTGCCGCAGGCGGTATCGGCGACCACCGTGGCCTGGTGGCGGCGCTGGCACTGGGCGCTTCGGCAGTGCAGATCGGCACGGCTTACCTGTTCTGCCCCGAGGCCAAGGTTTCGTCGGCGCATCGCCTGGCGCTGGACAGCGCGCCCGCGAGCGACACGGCGTTGACCAACCTTTTTACCGGCCGCCCGGCGCGCGGCATCAACAACCGCATCATGCGCGAGCTGGGGCCGATGAGCGACCTGGCACCGCGCTTCCCGCTGGCGGGTGGAGCGTTGATGCCATTGCGGGCGATCACCGATCCGCAAGGTAACAGTGACTTCAGTAACCTGTGGTCGGGGCAGGCGTTGCGGCTGGGGCGGCACGTACCTGCGGGGGAGCTGACCCGGGATATCGCCGAAAAGGCACTGGCCCTGGTTAATCGTTAGGCATCTTCATATACAGGTTCGGCCTCTTCGCAGCACAAGGCTGCTCCTGTAGGAGCAGCCTTGTGCTGCGAAGAGGCCGAGCCTGCAAATGCATCACCCAGCCCCTTCCCGGCAAATGGCCTATCGCTATATAGTTCAGCACATAACGATAACCCCAAGGAGCTGTCTGCATGCGTATCCGCCCATCCCACCTGGCCGTCACCGCCCTGGCCACCCTCTTCGCCTTCAACACTGCCTGGGCCGATGAGGTTCAGGTCGCGGTCGCAGCCAACTTCACAGCCCCGATCCAGGCCATCGCAAAAGACTTTGAAAAAGACACCGGCCACAAACTGGTCGCAGCCTACGGCGCCACTGGGCAGTTCTACGCACAGATCAAGAACGGCGCACCGTTCGAAGTGTTCCTCGCCGCTGACGACAGCACCCCGAAGAAGCTTGAAGAAGAAAAGGAAATCGTCCCTGGGTCGCGCTTCACCTACGCCATCGGCACCCTGGCCCTGTGGTCGGCAAAGGAAGGCTACGTAGATGCCAAGGGTGACGTACTGAAGAAAAACGATTACAAACACCTGTCCATCGCCAACCCGAAAGCGGCACCTTACGGCCTGGCCGCCACCCAGGTGCTGGACAAGCTGAAGCTCACCGAAGCCACCAAAGGCAAGATCGTCGAAGGCCAGAACATCACCCAGGCCTTCCAGTTCGTCTCCACCGGCAATGCCGAGCTGGGCTTCGTCGCCCTGTCGCAGATCTACAAGGACGGCAAGGTAACCAACGGCTCCGCCTGGATCGTGCCGTCCAACCTGCACGACCCAATCCGCCAGGACGCGGTGATCCTCAACAAAGGCAAGGACAATGCGGCCGCCAAAGCGCTGGTCGAATACCTCAAAGGCCCGAAAGCCGCTGCGGTGATCAAGTCCTACGGCTATGAACTCTGATGCCACTGGACGCCAGTGACCTGGGTGCAATCTGGCTGACCGTCAAACTGGCCAGCCTGACCACCCTGATCCTGCTGGTTATCGGCACCCCCATCGCCTGGTGGCTGGCGCGTACGCGCTCATGGCTACGAGGGCCGGTGGGTGCGGTGGTGGCTCTGCCGCTGGTATTGCCACCCACGGTGATCGGCTTTTACCTGCTGATCGCCCTCGGGCCGCACGGCTGGCTCGGCCAGGCTACCCAGGCGCTGGGCCTGGGCAGCGTGGTGTTCAGCTTCACGGGCCTGGTGATCGGTTCGACGGTGTATTCCATGCCATTCGTGGTGCAGCCGCTGCAGAATGCATTTGGCGCGATCGGCCAGCGCCCGCTGGAAGTCGCCGCCACTTTGCGCGCCAGCCCATGGGACACTTTCGTTCATGTGGTGCTGCCGCTGGCCCGCCCCGGTTTCCTCACCGCCAGCATCCTCGGCTTCGCCCATACCGTGGGCGAGTTTGGCGTGGTGCTGATGATCGGTGGCAACATCCCCGACAAGACCCGCGTGGTCTCGGTGCAAATCTTCGATCACGTCGAGGCCATGGAGTATTCGCAAGCCCACTGGCTGGCCGGTGCCATGCTGGTGTTTTCCTTCCTGGTGCTGCTCCTGCTGTACGCCGGACGCCGCGGCAAAGCTGGCTGGAGCTGAAATGACAGCATCGATAGTGGCGCGCCTGAACCTGGCGCGCGACGACTTTACCCTGGACGTTGACCTGCACCTGCCCGGGCGCGGCATCAGCGCGCTGTTCGGCCACTCGGGCTCCGGCAAGACCAGCTGCCTTCGCTGCCTGGCCGGTCTGGAACGGGCCGCCAGCGCCTACATCGAGGTTAACGGCGAAGTCTGGGAAGACAGCGGCCGCGGCCACTTCCTGGCCCCGCACCTGCGGCCAGTGGGCTACGTGTTCCAGGAGGCCAGCCTGTTCCCGCACCTGTCGGTGCGCGGCAATCTGGAATTCGGCTGGCGCCGGGTGGCGGCGGCTGAACGCAAGGTGAGCCTGGACCACGCCTGCCAGTTGCTGGGCATCGGCCACTTGCTGGAACGCCGCCCCGCGACGTTGTCTGGCGGCGAGGCGCAGCGGGTGGGCATTGCCCGTGCCCTGCTCAGCAGCCCACGCCTGCTGTTGATGGACGAGCCGCTGGCGGCCCTCGACGGGCCGCGCAAGCGTGAGATCCTGCCTTACCTTGAGCGCCTGCACGATGAACTGGACATTCCGCTGGTGTATGTCAGCCACGCCCAGGATGAAGTGGCGCGGCTGGCCGACCACCTGGTGTTGCTGGAGCAAGGCCTGGTGGTCGCCAGCGGCCCGATTGGCGAAACCCTGGCCCGCCTCGACCTGTCGCTGGCCCAGGGCGAGGACGCTGGCGTGGTGTTCGAAGGCCTGGTGGTCGGCCACGACCCGCACTACGACCTGCTCGACCTGCGCCTGCCCGGCGGCTCAGGGCCGGTGCTGCGCATCGCCCACCCGGCCCACGTGATGGGCAGCACCTTGCGCGTCAAGGTGCAGGCCCGTGACGTCAGCCTGGCGCTGGCGGCCGACAGCACATCGAGCATCCTCAACCGCTTGCCGGTGCAGGTGCGCGAAAGCCGCCCGGCCGACAACCCTGCCCATGTGCTGGTCAGCCTGGATGCCGCCGGCAATGCCTTGCTCGCGCGCATCACGCGCTTTTCGGCAGACCAGCTCGGCCTGCACCCGGGCCAACTGCTGTTCGCCCAGATAAAGTCGGTGGCGTTACTGGGCTGAGCATCCTGCGCGCGGGTGTTGTCCATTGATCAATGACCTGATCGAGGCCTGCCCGCCATGCTCGACTGCCCCCTGCCGCGCAGCTTGCACTACGTTGACGACAGCCAGCCGGGCCTGACCCGGCGACGCTGGCGCGACCGCTTCATTTACCTGGATGCCGATGGCCAGCGGGTGCGCGACAGCGCCACCCTTGCGCGCATAGCCGCGCTGGTGATTCCGCCTGCCTACACAGATGTGTGGATCTGCACCGACCCGCAGGGCCATTTGCAGGCAACCGGTCGCGATGCCCGTGGCCGCAAGCAGTACCGCTACCACACGCAGTGGCGCGAACTGCGCGACCAGCACAAGTACGGGCGCATGCTGGCCTTCGCCGAGGCTTTGCCAAAACTGCGCGCGCAACTGGAAACCCACCTGGCACGGCCAGGCCTGGACCGGGAAAAGGTCATGGCATTGGTCGTGAGCCTGCTGGACCACACCTTGATCCGCATCGGCAACCAGCGCTACCTGCGCGACAACCAGTCCTACGGGCTGACCACCCTGCGCAACCGCCATGTTCAGGTCAAGGGCAGCAGTATCCGTTTCCAGTTCCGCGGCAAGCGGGGTGTCGAGCACGACGTCACCCTCACCGACCGGCGCCTGGCCAACCTGCTCAAACGCTGCATGGAACTGCCCGGCCAAGCGCTGTTCCAGTACCTGGATGAAAACGGCCAGCGCCACAGCATCGGCTCCAGCGAGGTCAACCAGTTCCTGCAGGAGCTGACCGGCGCCGACTTCACTGCCAAGGACTACCGCACCTGGGCCGGCAGCAGCCTGGCCCTGAACCTGCTCAGGCCCTTGGCCTGGGAGCCCGAGACCGAGGCAAAGCGCCAGGTCGCTGCCATCGTCCGCCAGGTGGCTACACGGCTGGGCAACACGCCCGCAGTCTGCAGGCGCTGCTACATTCACCCGGCCGTACTTGAACACTATGCCCTGGGGCGGCTGGGCAACTTGCCGAAGCGCCGTATGCGCAAGGGCCTGGACCCTGAAGAAGTGGCATTGTTGCTATTTCTTCAGGCACTTGAGGAACAGGATGGCCATTAAGCCTGTCTATTCAGGCGATGATGCG
Organism: Pseudomonas sp. YNh; assembly: GCF_037993085.1. Classification (NCBI taxonomy): domain Bacteria; kingdom Pseudomonadati; phylum Pseudomonadota; class Gammaproteobacteria; order Pseudomonadales; family Pseudomonadaceae; genus Pseudomonas; species Pseudomonas sp. YNh. The sequence continues at coordinate 50,121 of NZ_JBBMRJ010000008.1, forward strand.
AAGAAATTTCCCATTGGCCGCCAAGCCCCCTATTCTTGCCATCGAGCACCTTGGCCGACAAACCGCTGGCGGTTTGTTTCGGCACCTGCAACTGAAGATACGCAACAGAATTTGTCTGTCGGGGAATTACTATCCGCCGAAAGCGTCTTTAATGAGAAGGAAGAGGGACACGCTCCCACCGCCGCGGCAACTGGCCCAGCGGTTTTTTACATCACCAAGGAGAACTACATGCTGATACTCACCCGCAAGGTTGGCGAAAGCATCGTCATCAACGATGACATCAAAGTCACCATTCTGGGCGTCAAAGGGATGCAGGTGAGGATCGGGATCGATGCACCGAAAGATGTCCAGGTCCATCGCGAAGAAATTTTCAAACGCATCCAGGCCGGTAGCCCAGCCCCGGAAAAGCACGACGACTCACACTGAGCCTACCCTCTCAAGCGTGCAAGGACGCGCTCGACCGCCAGCCTCAGGTGCCCAGTAGCTGACGCACCTTGGCGATCATCTCGTCCATGTCGAACGGCTTGTCGAATATTGCGGCGAACAGGGCCGGGCATCCTTGGCTGGCCTGCGCGCCGCTCATCAGAATGACCGGCAACTCGCACAGCGTCGGGTCTTCGCGCATGGCACGTACCAGTTCCTCACCGTTGAGCAGCGGCATCATGTAGTCGGTGATCACCAGCTCAACGCGTTTCTCCCTCAACGCCTCCAGCGCCTTGCTGCCGTTGCTCGCCTTTTCCACCAGATAGCCTCCGTCCTCCAGCGCAAAACCGAGGATATCGGCAATCAGGTATTCGTCATCTACGATCAGGATGGTGTTCATTGGCTCATCCGTCACCCACTCCCCTGCGGTGTCGGCGTACCCGAGAGCACACCGCAGGCACCTTCGAATGCCCTGCGCAGGGTAATGCCCTGCGGCCCGATCAGCAGCTCGTGCAAGGCAGGGTCGTGGTGACTGTCACGCACTTTGAGGATCGACAGCATGCGCCGTAGTTGCGAATCCAGCTCGACGAAGCGCATCAGCATCAGGTTGTCGACAATGCTCGACAGGTCCGGGGCCGGGGCGCTGATCTCGGAGCCGAAGATGTCGCGCATTTCCCAGGTCAGCATCACGCTCACATCACGCGCACGCAGCTCGCCAGCGATGGCACGGAAAAACGCATTGAGCCGCGTCGGGTCGACAGCGAGGCGACTGAACGCCCCGAGGCTGTCAATCAATACGCGTTTGCTGCCATGGGCCTCCACACGCTCAAGCAGGCGCGCACCGATCTGGTCCAGCAGCCCCTCGGTAGTCGGTTGCCAGCACAACTGCAGGCTACCCTCCTGCTCCATGGCTGCAAAGTCGTAACCGAGCGATGCGGCCTTGTTGCGCAGGCGGTCGGGCGTTTCGTAAAAGCCGAAGTGCAACCCCGGTGCCTGCTTGGTGCTGGCGCCAAGAAAGGCCAGCCCCAGTGAAGTCTTGCCGATACCCGACGGCCCGATCAACAGACTGACCGAACCCATGGCCAAGCCGCCATCGAGCATCTCATCGAGGGATGGCACACCGCTGCCGACGCGCGCCGGAGTGGCACTGCCCATCTGGCTGGGGTGGCTGAACAACGCCTCCAGGCGCGGGTAGACGTGCATGCCGCTTTCATCGATAAGGCATTCGTGGCGCCCCGACAACGCCCCACTGCCGCGGGTCTTGCGCAACTGGATATGGCGCACGGCGCGGCTGCCCACCAGTTGCTCACCCAGCTCGATCACCCCGTCGACCATGGTGTGCTCCGGGCTGCCCTCGTCCAGCCGTGCGCTGGTAAGCAGCAGCACGGTGCAGCCGGCAAAGGCCGCATGGCCCTGCAGCTCGGAGACAAACTTCTTGGTATCCAGCGCGGTTTCGGCGCGCACCCGGGCATTGAGCACGCCATCGACAATCAACAGGCTGGCCTGCTGCCGGGCGATTTCCTGGCGCAGCAGCCGCACCACGGCATCCAGCCCTTCCTGCTCAAGGGTGTCGAAGGCACTGACGAACTGGATCTGGTCGCCGACCAGCGTCGGGTCGAAAAAGTCCAGGGTGGACAGGTACTGGAACAGCCGTTCATGCGACTCGCTCAGCAAGGTGGCGACCAGCACCCGGCCGCCCGTACGCACGTGCCCACAGGCCAACTGATTGGCCAGGATGGTCTTGCCGGCACCCGGCGGGCCTTGAATGATGTAGGAGGCGCCGGCTACCAGGCCGCCCTTCAGCAGCGCATCGAGCCCTTCGATACCTGTCACCAACCGCCTGAGTGCCTGCGCCATGATGCTTACCTGTCGAATGGGCTGTTGGTCTTGTCCTGATACGTTGGCAAGTAAAGCTGCATGGAAGTTCCCTGGCCGAGCTCACTGGCGACACAAATGGCGCCACCGCTCTGCCTGGCAAAACCATACACCTGGCTAAGGCCCAGGCCAGTGCCCTTGCCAAAGGGCTTGGTGGTGAAGAATGGCTCGAAGATGCGCGGCAATACTTCTGGTGCAATCCCTTCGCCGCTGTCTTCCACCACAAAGCGCACGAAGCTGCCTTGCAGCCCTTCCACCTCGCCAGCCAACTCGACCACCTCGGCCGTCAGGCCTATCCGGCCCTCCCCGGCGATGGCATCGCGGGCATTGAACAGCAGGTTCAGCAGCACCATCTGCAACTGCCCGGCATCCACTTCGATCAACGGCAAGCCCGCTTGCAACTGCACCTGCAGTTCAATCGAGCTGGGCAGTGCGTGCTCCAACAGGCCACGGGTGGCGGCGACAAGGTCTTGCGGTGCGACGCACGCCACATCGAGGCGGCGGTGACGGGCAAAGCTGAGCAGCTGCTGGGTCAGTTCGGTGCCCCGCTGCCCCGCATCGAGAATGTGCTGCAGCATGCGCTGGATACGCGCCGGGTCCTGACTGGCCAGCGCCAGGCGCGCCGAGCTGATGATGATGGTCAGCATGTTGTTGAAGTCATGCGCCAGCCCCCCGGTCAATTGGCCCAAGGCTTCCAGCTTCTGCGCCTGGAACAGCTGGGCGCGCACGGCGTCCAGTTGCGCCGCCGACTCGCGACGGTCGGTGATGTCTCGCGTGACCTTGGCCAGGCCGATGATCTGGCCCTGGTCATCGCGGATCACGTCCAGCGCCGCCAGCGCCCAGAACTGTGTGCCATCCTTGCGCACCCGCCAGCCCTCATCCTGCGCCACACCCTGCTCCAGCGCCTGGCGCAGCAAGCGCTCGGGGCGGCCGTCGGCACAATCCTGGGGGGTGAAGAATAGCGAGAAATGCTGGCCGATCACTTCATCGGCGCGGTAGCCCTTGATCCGTTGCGCGCCGGCATTCCACGACACCACATGGCCGGTCGGGTCGAGCATATAGATGGCGTAATCCACCACCGACTGCACCAGCTGTTCATAGCGCTGGGCAGGTATGGCAGGGTGATCGAGACAGTCAGCTGAAACCATGAAAACTCCACTGGCACAGCAGGAGGGACGATGTGAGCTTAGCCGAGGGTAACCGCCAACGGCACCCTGTGGCTACCAATGGTCAGCGTTCAGGCTCGACCAACGCAGGGCTGATACGGCGTGGCATGGCAACTTTCAGCAGCCACAGGCCAACCAGCATGATCCCCCCGCCGCCAGCCAGAGCCATCCACCGCTGCGGCTGTGGGTGCTCGGCATCGAAACCGAGCATCAACAGGTAGCCACCCAGGCTGATCAGGCTGAGGTAAAGAAACGCCCCCAACACGATCACCAGCGCAAACAGCAGCCGCCAGAGCAGCCGTGGGCGCACTACACGCTCGCTAGCGTCGGACTGAGCCATCGCCGCATACTCTTGGATCCAATAAAGGGGGCAACAGTGGCGTAATGACAGCAAGGTGTCAATTATCCAGTGGTTCGACCCTTCATTCTGTTGATCATAGGTGCTGCAGTTGACTCAACTATAACAATGGGTTATAAAGCGCGCTTGATTGCAAAGCCCTTCTGCTTAGAAGCGAGCTGGTCGTTGCGGCCCTTTCAAGCGTGCGAGTGTGGTGGAATTGGTATACACAGCAGACTTAAAATCTGTCGGCGTGAGCCTTGCGGGTTCGAGTCCCGCCACTCGCACCAAACTTCGTTGAAAAGGCGCCCTTGCGGCGCCTTTTTGCTGCCTGCCAGCAATATCTTGCGCAGCTGCTAGAGTGGAACGTGTCCCCGTCCACTGGAACGCCACCATGCGCTACTCCCTGTTCGATGGCCAACGCGACATCATTATCCTGATCGCCCGCGTACTGCTGATGATCCTGTTCGTGTTGTCTGGCTGGGCCAAGCTCACCGGCTTTGATGGCACGGTTGGCTACATGACGTCGTTAGGCGCCCCTGCCCCCATGCTGGCGGCTGCAATTGCCGTAATCATGGAGTTTGTCGTCGCCATCCTGCTGATCCTGGGCTTCTACACCCGTCCGCTGGCGTTTCTGTTCGCGCTGTTCGTGCTGGGCACCGCGCTGCTGGGCCACCCGTTCTGGAACATGGTCGACCCCGAACGCAGCGCCAACATGACCCAGTTTTTGAAAAACATGGGCATCATGGGCGGCCTGCTGTTGCTGGCCGTGAGCGGCCCAGGGCGTTTTTCGGTGGACGGGCGCTGAGTCAGTCGTCTTCGCAGTCATCGAACCAGGCTGGGTGATCACGCTCCTCGTCATCGAGGTCATCCAGCGTTTCCTCGTCTTCTTCCACTTCATCCTCGGCGCCTTGGGCATCCGCCTCGGGCTCCATGTCGTCGTAGAGAAATTCATGGTCAAGCAGGTGATCGTGCTCGGGTTCGTGCAGGTCGTCTTCGTCGTGCATGCTGGCTCCTGGGGTGATGGCAGGCCTGTATAGGCGTATCAGGTTCCGAGGTCAATGTGTTGCCGCTTAATCCTGGGTTAACCGGCCACGCGCAGCCTGCAGTCTCTCCCTTCAAACGTCTTTTGCCCGCCTTTCATGGCGGGCTTTTTTATGGCTTTGGGAGCATGACAGCCTCATGACCTGAGCTTCACGAAATACTGACAACCGGGTTGGCACACTGGCCCCGCTCCGTACGTTTTTGCAGCCCGCCGCATCATTGCCGCGGGCTTTTCTTTTGCGACGTGTTCTTGAAGCATGACCTGAAGCAGTTTTGCCCGACCCGGCAAGGGCTATGCTAACCCAGCGATAACCCAAGCTCACTCGGATAGACACGGAGGCTCTTATGAAAGCTGCTGTTGTTGCACCAGGCCGTCGCGTGGACGTGGTAGAGAAAACCCTGCGCCCACTCGAACACGGCGAAGCGCTGCTGAAGATGCAATGCTGCGGTGTCTGCCACACCGACCTGCACGTGAAAAATGGCGATTTCGGTGACAAGACCGGCGTAGTGCTGGGCCACGAAGGCATCGGCGTGGTTCAGGAAGTCGGCCCGGGCGTCACCTCGCTCAAGCCGGGCGACCGTGCCAGTGTTGCCTGGTTTTACCAGGGTTGCGGGCATTGCGAGTATTGCAACAGCGGCAACGAAACCCTGTGCCGCGAGGTGAAGAACTCCGGGTACACCGTGGATGGTGGCATGGCCGAAGCCTGCATCGTCAAGGCCGACTACTCGGTCAAAGTACCCGACGGCCTCGATTCCGCTGCCGCCAGCAGCATCACCTGCGCCGGCGTCACGACCTACAAGGCAGTGAAAATTTCCAACATCCGCCCAGGCCAATGGATTGCCATCTACGGCCTCGGCGGGCTGGGCAACCTGGCCCTGCAATATGCCAAGAACGTCTTCAACGCCAAAGTGATTGCCATCGACGTCAATGAGCAGCAACTGCGCTTCGCCAGCGAAATGGGCGCAGACTTGGTGGTCAACCCGCTCAACGAAGACACCGCAAAGGTTATCCTGGCCAAGACCGGTGGCGCCCACGCCGCCGTGGTGACTGCCGTCGCCAAAGGCGCGTTCAACTCGGCCGTAGACGCCCTGCGCGCTGGCGGGCGACTGGTTGCCGTCGGGCTTCCGTCGGAATCCATGGACCTGAACATTCCCCGCCTGGTGCTGGATGGCATCGAAGTGGTGGGCTCGCTGGTAGGGACACGCCAGGATCTGCAGGAAGCTTTCCAGTTTGCGGCTGAAGGCAAAGTGGTGCCAAAGGTGACTTTGCGGCCAATCGAGGATATCAACCAGATCTTCGACGAGATGCTGGAAGGCAAGATCAAAGGGCGTATGGTGATCCAGTTCGAAGGTTGATTGCCTCAAAGCTGATCATTCCGCACGACCACAACGCCCGTAGATGATCCTCTACGGGCTTTTTGCCTTCTCAACAGTCAAGGAACAGACCATGAGCTTCGACTGGCACGCCGGCCCGATCACCAGAGCCACCCCGCTGGACAAGCATTACCGCAACACGCAGAAGGTTCGTCAGTTTCTGCTCAGTGAATGTGGCGCGTCATTCAAGTTCGACCGTACCTTTATGGCATGGATCAAAACCGGGGCACCCTCAACGATGGGCGAAGTCGCGGACGAATGGCAGCGAATCCATCGATGACAGCCGCCACTTGATGCCTGCAAGCCGGATTGTGCTGTAGCCGCGTCTTTGAGCATCTTGTCCAACGATTCAACCATGCTGGAATAATCCATTTCCTGACTCCATCAATGTTGGATTGGGCTTGAGTTCACCATAGCTTGAGAACGTTTCAATATTTGATGAGGGCGCCGAGACGATATCACTCGCCCTCTTGCTGATGACCATCGCCTCAGAGATGAGGTTCAAGATAAGTGCTCAAGATGCAGTGGGGGGCCTGGCATAGACTGACGGGATCCATTTGGCCAAAGCGCGCTGGTGCCTGCATCGGGCTTTCACTGTCATCCAGTTGAACACGCAGCGGGGGCAGTGACCGAGTGCTCGATCTCCTGCGACTAATCCGGATCTCAGACGCTTTGTGCTGTTTGACTTCAGATTCCCTTCAGATTCGCGCCTGATAATTCTCTCCGTCGAACCCAATCGGGGGAGTTTTATGAGCGAATCTGAATGGAGCAGCCTGCTCCCGCTTCCTGTAGGCAGTCATGCCGACCACCACGCGCAGTTGTCGCTTCATCTGGCAGGCGACGCTTCACGCGAGGATCTGGAGCACTTCATCCACCAGTGCTTTGCCACCGTGCACCAAGCGGATGTGCAGCACTACTTGCCAGAGCTGCTGGCATTGCATGACAGCCACGGACGCCTGATCGCAGCGGCCGGCATGCGACCAGCCTGCGACGGGGCTCTGTTTCTCGAGCGGTATCTGGACGCTCCTTTGGAGGTCGCTGTTTCGCAGGTCGCCGGTGTTGCCCTGGACCGTACAGGCATGGTCGAAGTGGGCAACCTGGCCTCACTCAGCGCTGGCAGCGCCCGAATCATGATCATTGCCGTGACTTGGTTGTTGGCTTCGCGTGGCCTGGAGTGGGTGGCATTCACCGGCGCGGCGACACTGATCAACAGCTTTCAACGGCTGGGCTTGATGCCTACCGTACTGGCTGCGGCTGATCCTGAGCGCTTGCAGGGGCAGTCTAATCAGTGGGGAACGTACTACGACCAACGACCACAGGTGTTCGCCGGCAACATCGGCCATGGCTTCGATGCCCTGACCCGGGCGGGGGTGTTCCAACGCCTTGGGTTTCCCAAGCTGGCCCAGGAGACCGGTCATGCCGCATGAACTGCATCTCTTTCACGCGTTGTTGCTCCAGCATGCCCAGCAAAAACCCGATTCTGTAGCTGTTCGGGGCCCGGCGCAGTGTTTCACCTACCGGCAATTGCTTGACGAGGTCGAATTCCGTGTAGCCAGCTTGCTGACCAGGCCAGCGGGCACGTTCGTCATGGTGCTGGATAACGGGCCTGAGCTGCTTTTCTGGGACTTGGCGGCTCTTTTCGCCGAGCGCACTTGTGTGATCGTACCGCCGTTCTTCAGCCCGGCTCAGTTCCGGCACTGCCTGCAGCAGAGTGGTGCCACGAGCGTGCTGTGCGAGACGCAGTGGACCGCCCTTCTCCTTGAGCAAGGGTTTACCCAAAAGCCGGCAGAAGGCTTTCTGACGCGTGATGGCGTCGTCGCGCCTGAATTGCCGGCGGGCACCGCAAAAATCACCTACACCTCCGGCAGTACCGGAAGCCCCAAGGGCGTATGCCTGGGCGCCGAGGCCATGCTGCGGGTAGCGCGGGAGCTGGAAGCTGCAAGCCGACCAACCGAGCCTCAGCAATACCTGGCGGTACTGCCACTGGGTGTATTGCTGGAGAACCTCGGCGTATACGCCGCGCTCATGGCGGGCGCCTGCGTCCAGCTCTACCCGCAGCAACAGTTGGGCATGGGCGGCGCAAGCCAGGTGGATTTCAAGCGCTTGCTCGCTGCGATTGCCCTAAGCGGTGCACAAAGTCTGATCCTCGTGCCGCAACTGCTGATGGGGCTGGTCACTGCTATCGAGCGCAGGCTCATGGGGGTTGGCCCACTGCGATTCGTGGCCGTGGGCGGCGCCCGGGTATCACCCCACCTGCTGGCTCGGGCCGATGCCGTGGGCTTGCCAGTATTCGAAGGCTATGGCTTGTCCGAATGCGCCTCTGTGGTTGCCCTCAACCGACCGGGGGCCGTTCGCCCTGGCAGCGTCGGTAAGCCCTTGCCCCATGTGCAGGTGCGCATTGCTGACGACGGCGAGGTGCTGGTGGCTGGCTCGACCTTGCTGGGTTACCTGGAAGAGGCGCCGGTCACCGGCGAATGGTGGGCGACGGGCGACCTCGGTCACCTCGACGAAGAGGGCTATCTGTACCTTGACGGGCGTAGTAAGCACCAGTTCATCACCAGCTTCGGTCGTAACGTCAACCCGGAGTGGGTTGAGTCGGAGCTGACTCAGGGCGGCGTGATTGCACAGGCATTCGTGCATGGCGAAGCCTTGCCGCACAACCTGGCGCTGCTCTGGCCACTGGACCCCGCCGCCAGCGACGAGGCTATCGAGCAGGCCGTACGGCACTGCAACGCGCAACTGCCCGATTACGCCCATGTACATGCCTGGCGCCGTTTGCCGGCCCCGCTAAGCCCCATTGATGAAACCCTGACTGCCAACGGCCGCCCACGGCGCGAGGCGATCCTGCAGCGTTACCACACCCTGTTATCCGACATCGCGTTGTGAGGTTCACCATGTCATTTTTCGATGCTTTGCAAACACAAACTGCCGAGGAGCGTCAGGCGTTGTTCGCAGTGCCCGTAATCCGGGACGCGTTGGCCGGCCAGGTCAGCCTGGACAGCTACGTCGCCTTCCTGACCCAGGCCTACCACCATGTCCGCCATACGGTGCCGCTGATGATGGCCTGTGGCGCGCGTTTGCCGTCGCGCCTGGAATGGCTGCGCGGTGCCGTGTGCGAATACATCGATGAGGAGTACGGCCACGAACAGTGGATCCTCAACGACATCAACGCCTGCGGCGGCAACTGGGAAGCCGTGCGTGATGGTCGGCCAGCGCTACCAATCGAGCTGATGGTCGCCTACCTCTACGACCTGATTGCACGCGGTAACCCTGTCGGGCTGTTCGGCATGGTCAACGTACTGGAAGGCACCAGCATCGCCCTGGCCACGCAGGCGGCGGCCACCATCCAGAGCACGTTGGGCTTGCCTGGCCAGGCGTTCAGCTACCTCAGCTCCCATGGTGCGCTCGACCAGGACCACATGGTGACCTACAAGCAGTTGATGGACCGCCTCGATGACGAGGGCGACCAGCAGGCTGTCATCCACGCCGCAAAGGTCGTCTACCGCTTGTACACCGAGATGTTCCAGGGCTTGCCGCGCGCCGCGCAGCACGAGGTGCGTCATGCGATTGCCTGAATCCGTGGTGGTTCTCACCGGCGCCAGCGGGGGTATTGGACTGGAACTTGCCGGGCAATTGTGCGCTGCCGGTGCCCAGGTGCTGGCGGTCAGCCGGCACATGGGCAAGCTGGCTGGCCTGATGAATCGGTATCCGGACCGTTTGCGTTGGCAAGAAGCTGACCTGCGCAGCCAGGCAGGGCGCGAGCAAGTGGTCGGTCGAGCCCGCGAGATGGGCAATGTCAACGTCCTGATCAACGCTGCCGGGGTGAACCGCTTCGCCTTGCTCGATCAGTTGGGCGAGCACGAGCTCGATGAGCTGCTGGACATCAATCTGAAGGCGCCGATACAACTGACACGTGGCTGCCTGCCGTTGCTGCGCACCCAGCCCAAGGCGCTGGTGGTCAATGTCGGATCCACCTATGGCTCGATAGGCTACCCCGGCTATGCCACCTACTGCGCCAGCAAATTCGCCCTGCGTGGCTTTTCGGAAGCGCTGCGGCGCGAGTTGGCCGACACCACGGTGAATGTGCTCTATGCAGCGCCCCGGGCGACCCGCACCGCGATGAATAGCAGTGCTGCGACAGCGCTCAATCAAGCGTTGAAAGTCGGCATGGACGACCCGGCGGATGTCGCCCGTGCAGTGCTTCAGGCCGTGGAGTCTGAACGCAGCGAGCTTTACCTGGGCTGGCCGGAAAAGCTCTTCGTGCGCATTAACGGCATGTTGCCGGGTGTAGTCGACCGAGCACTGCGCAAACAATTGCCTGTCATTCGCCGCTACATCGGCAGCCACTCCAAGGAGTCGATCAAATGAAGCGACTGCTCATCGCCAGCTTGCTGGCATTCGCACCCTTCACCTGGGCGCTGGATCAGACCGGCACACAGCACCTGAGTGAGCTACAGCAGCGCTGGGCGCAGATCCAGTACCAGTTACCGAAGGACAAACGTGCTGACGCCTTCGAAAAGCTGGCGAGTGACGCGACGGCCTTCGTTCACCAGTATCCCGGTACCCCAGAGCCATTGATCTGGGAGGGCATCATCAACAGCAGCTGGGCGGGGGCCACCGGTGGCCTTGGCGCGCTAGGCAAAGTCAAGGCCGCGAAGGCTAGCCTGGAGCAGGCCATGAAACTGGACCCCAACGCCCTGCAGGGTTCGGCCTATACCAGCCTGGGCACGCTGTACGATCAAGTGCCCGGTTGGCCGATTGGTTTCGGTGATGCCGAGATGGCCGACAAGATGCTGCGCAAAGCACTGCAGATCAACCCCGGCGGTATCGACAGCAACTATTTCTGGGCTGATCATCTGTATCGGCAAAAACGCTACCCGGAGGCTACCGCAGCCCTACACAAAGCCTTGCAAGCCCCACCGCGGCCAGGGCGTGAGCTAGCTGATCAGGGTCGTCGCGCGGATATCGATGCTTTACTCAAGGCGATCAAGGACAAACAGGACTGAACATGCGGCTTTTGCTGGTTGAGGACGATATCGCACTGGGAGAGGGGATCTGCGACGGTTTGCGCCAGCAGGGCTACACCCTCGACTGGTTGCGGGACGGTGTCAGTGGCTTGCATGCGTTGCAGCACGAGAGCTTCGACCTGGTGATCCTGGATCTTGGATTGCCGCGCATGGATGGCATTGAACTCCTGCGGCGGGTACGCGCCGGCGGCGACAGCCTTCCGGTGCTGATCCTCACCGCACGGGATGCCCTCGATGATCGCATCACCGGCCTCGATGCCGGCGCCGACGATTACCTGGTCAAGCCGTTCGACCTCAACGAGCTGAAGGCACGCTTGCGCGCGTTGCTCAGGCGCAGCGCCGGCCGCGCCAAGGTCATGATCGAGCATGCCGGCGTCAGCCTCGACCCAGCGACCCAGCAAGTTCAATACAACGGCGTTGAAGTGGTGCTGACCCCCAAGGAATACATGCTGTTGCACGAGTTGCTGGCGCAGCCGGGCAAGGTTTTCACCCGCGAACGCCTGACCCAGCTGCTGTATGGCTGGGATGAGGAACCCGAGAGCAATACGCTGGAGGTGAATATCTACCAGCTGCGCAAAAAGCTGTTCAACGGGCTGATCCGTACGGTGCGCGGCATTGGCTATCTGGTCGAGGCCAAGGCATGAGCTCGCTGCGCCAACGCACCCTGTGGCGGGTGATGCTGTTGCTGCTGCTGGGGACCGGCCTGCTGGCGCTCTATAACTATCACGACAGCCGCCATGAAATTAACGAGGTGTACGACGCGCACCTGGCTCAAAACGCTCGCTTGCTGCAGGGCGTCATGAGCCTGCCGGTGCAAAGTGGCTCGCGTGAAGCGATGTACCAGGCATTCAACGAGGCATTGGCCCAGGCGGGCCACCATCGGGTAGGCCACCCCTACGAGAGCAAGCTGGCATTCCAGGTCTGGCAGGACGGCGCTGGCCTGCTGGTGCACACACCCAGTGCACCGACCATCGACCCTCCACCGACGGCCCCCGGTTTCTACGACTTTTCCAGTGGTGGCGAGCAATGGCGCGGTTTCGTGCTGCCGGTGCCGGAACGACACTGGGTAATCTGGGTGGGCGAGCGTGACGATGTGCGCTACGACTTGATCGATCGCATCGTTCGCCACACCCTGTTCCCGTTCCTGCTCGGCAGCCTGGTGTTGGCACTGCTGGTTTGGGCTGCTATCGGCTGGGGACTGCGGCCGTTGCAGAACATGGCCAACATCATCCGTGGGCGTCACGCCGATTCGCTAGAGCCGTTGCAGTTGGTGCCTCTGCCCTCGGAGCTGGAGCCCATGCAGGCCGCCATCAACCGCCTGTTGGCGCAGATCGAGGACCTGTTGCGGCGTGAGCATCGGTTCATTGCCGATGCCGCCCACGAAATGCGCACACCCTTGGCCGTCCTCCGCCTGCACGCGCAGAACGCGCTGGAGGCCAGCAACGAGGCCGAGCGACACAAAGCGCTGGGCTTTCTGATGGGTGGGGTGGACCGGCTTACCCGGGTTGTCAATCAGTTGCTGACGCTGGCCCGTGTCGAGCCAAGGTTGGGGCAGCGAGCCAGTACTGAGATCGACCTGGCCGAAGTGGCCACCGAGACCTTGGCCGACCTGACCCCGTGGATACTGGACCGCGGCCTGGAGCCCTCGCTGGATATCGGTGAAGGCGACCATCACCTGACAATCGATGCCGGCGCCCTGGGCATCGCCCTGCAGAACCTGGTGTCGAACGCGGTGGAGCACTCACCACCCGCTGGCCGCATCACGGTGTCACTCAGGCGCCTGGAGAATCACGTCGAGCTGGTCGTCGAGGACGAGGGGCCGGGTATCGATGAGGCCAGCCTGTCGCGCGTATTCGAGCGTTTCTACAGCCGTAACAGCCCCAATGGTGCAGGCCTTGGGCTTTCCATCGTGGCGACCATCGTTGACCGGATGGGCGGGCAGGTGCGTTTGCATAATCGAGCAAGCGGCGGGCTAGCCGCCACCCTGCTGTTTCCGGTGGGTTGAATTCCCCAGCATACTCGCCACCAACCCTGCACTGGCATCTGACGCTGAGCACTTCAGGCCCTCGATTCCGGGACTGATGAGCAAACCTCATGAACCCTTGCCGAATTAACCGTCTAGTCCTCACTCGTTAGCTCGCTTAGTGTTCTCCCAACGCCAAATGTCGGGAGATCCAAATGCACAAGCGCACACTCGGAAACAGTTCACTCGAAGTGTCAGCCCTGGGCTTCGGTTGCATGGGCTTGAGCCATGGTTACGGCCCGGCGACTGACACACAACAAGCCATTGCGCTGATCCGATCGGCGGTTGACCGAGGCGTCACGCTTTTCGATACCGCCGAAGTTTACGGCCCCTACTTGAACGAACATGTGGTGGGCGAAGCCCTGGCACCGATGCGCGATCAAGTGGTCATCGCCACCAAGTTCGGTTTCACCTTCGGCGACGACAATAAACAGCAGATTCTCAACAGCCGACCAGAGCACATCCGGGTCGCGGTCGAGGGTTCGTTGCGTCGACTGAAGACCGATTACATCGACCTGCTTTACCAGCACCGCGTCGATCCGGACGTGCCGATCGAGGACGTCGCCGGGGTGGTGAAGGACTTGATTGGCGAGGGCAAGGTCAAGCACTTCGGCCTGTCGGAGGCCGGCGCGCAGACCATTCGCCGTGCGCACGCGGTGCAGCCGGTCACAGCACTGCAAAGCGAATACTCACTGTGGTGGCGCGAGCCTGAGCAAGAAATCCTGCCGACGCTTTGGGAGTTGGGGATCGGCTTCGTCCCGTTCAGCCCATTGGGCAAAGGTTTTCTCACCGGCACGGTGTCGGCGCAGGCCACTTACGGCAGCGACGACTTCCGCAGCATCGTCCCGCGTTTCAGCCAGCCGGCGCTGCAAGCCAATCAGGGCCTGGTGGTGTTGATCCGGCAGATCGCCGAGCAAAAACAAGCCACACCCGCACAGATCGCGCTGGCATGGCTGCTCGCACAGGCGCGGTGGATTGTGCCGATTCCGGGGACGACCAAACTGCATCGTCTGGAAGAAAACCTCGGCGGCGCAGATATCACGCTCGACGCCTTGGAACTGAAAGCAATAGATACAGCGTTGGCGCAGATCCGCATCGAGGGCGAGCGTTATCCCGAGGCCCTCAAGGCGCGTGTCGGTCGATGAGCAACGATCACGATCCGTTGCGGCGCACGGTGATCGCCGCGCTGGCCAGCGCCCCGCTGCTGTCTCTGGCCGACACGCAAGGCGCCAGTCAAACACCGCGCTCAGGCTCGCGGATTCTGGTGGCGTACTTCTCGCGCTCGGGCAATACCCGCGTGGTCGCCGGGCTGATCCAGCGTGGACTGGGTGCCGACCTCTTCGAGATTCGCCCGGCCTACCCTTACCCCGAGGACTATCTGCAAACCGTGGAGCAGGCGCGTCAGGAGCGTGACAGCGGCTTCGAGCCCGAGCTGCAAGAGAAGGTTCACGCACTCAGCGACTACGACGCGCTCTATCTCGGGTTCCCGATCTGGGGCGAAACCGCCCCGCCCATCGTGCGCGCATTTCTCAGCGCACACGACCTGACCGGCAAGACCCTCATCCCCTTCAACACCCACGGCGGTTATGGCTTGGGTAACAGCCGCAGCGTGCTGGTCAACCACGCGCCGAAGGCAAAGGTTCTGGAAGGTTTTGTGATGGAGAGTGAGCAAGAGCGCAAGACCATGGAACGTGTGAACGGCTGGCTGAGCGATCACACCCGCACGCGTTAACCGAATTCTGTACGGAGTGACATCATGAAAATCCGCACGTTGGGCAATGGCCTGGAAGTGTCCGCACTGGGCCTTGGCTGCATGAGCATGACCTCGGCCTATGGGCCGGCTGCCGACAAAGCCAACATGATCAAGCTGATTCGTTCGGCCCACGAGCAAGGCATTACCTTGTTCGACACCGCCGAAGCGTATGGCCCGTTCGCCAATGAAGAACTGCTGGGCGAGGCCTTGCAGCCAATTCGCGAGCAGGTCGTCATCGCTACCAAGTTCGGCTTCGATATCGACCTGATCACCGGCGCACGCGGCGGCGGAACCAACAGCCGCCCTGAGCATATACGCGCCGTTGCAGAGGCGTCGTTGCAGCGTCTGCGCACTGATTGCATCGACCTGTTTTATCAGCACCGCGTCGATCCCCAGGTACCCATCGAAGACGTCGCCGGCACCGTCAAGGATCTGATCGCCGAGGGCAAGGTCAAGCATTTCGGCCTGTCTGAGGCGGGTGTGGAAACCATTCGCCGGGCGCACGCGGTGCAAGCGGTCACGGCGGTGCAGAGCGAATATTCGCTGTTCTGGCGAGGCCCGGAGCTGGAGCTGCTGACAGTACTGGAAGAACTGGGAATCGGTTTCGTACCGTTCAGCCCGCTCGGCGCCGGTTTTCTCACCGGTCAGATCGACGAGCACACGCAGTTCGACGCCAGCGATTTCCGCAACTATGTACCACGCTTCTCCCCTGAAGCGCGCAAGGCCAATCTGGCGCTGGTCGATGTGGTAAAAGCCGTCGCGCATCGCAAACACGCCACACCGGCGCAAGTGGCGCTGGCCTGGCTGCTCGCACAGAAACCGTGGATTGTGCCGATCCCGGGCACGACCAAACCCCATCGACTGGAAGAGAACCTGGGCGCAGTCGAACTGCAATTGACCGGTGACGATCTGCGCGAGATCAACCAACAGATTGCGCAGATTCAAGTGCACGGTGAACGCCTGCCAGAGTCGGCACTGAAAATGACCGGACTCTGAGTCTGCCCAACGCGGCGCCAAGTGCGGCGCCACTTTCCCTTCTGACCGGAGTTGATCCGATGACCCGATTGATCGCACCACTCGTTGCTTTGTCACTCATGGCAGCAGAATCCCAGGGCGCCGGTGAAATCCGCGTTACGCCGAATGGCTCGCAGCCCTCGGTCAATGGCGCGGCGCAAAACTTTACCGGCACGGTGCGCGTTGATGGCCTGTTCAACGGTGATGCGCCGGCGCGCATCGGCGGCGGCACGGTGACCTTCGAGCCAGGCGCACGCACGGCGTGGCACACCCATCCGCTGGGGCAAACGCTGATCGTCACAGCAGGCGTCGGATACGTGCAGCAAGAGGGCGGCCCGCGTCAGCAAATCCGACCGGGCGACACTGTCTGGATTCCGCCGCATACCCGTCACTGGCATGGCGCCACGGCCAGCAACGGCATGACCCACATCGCCATCGCTGAAGCCGAGGACGGCAAGACCGTCACCTGGGCGGAACAGGTCTCGGAGGCGCAATACACCGGCCAATGAAGTTACGGAATGTGTCGAAGTTGCTCGCCCGGCACCTCTGTCACAAACCGTCAGCCGCCCTGCAGGCCCGGCATCAGCGGGGTCGCGCCGAAGTTGCAGCGGTGACGGCAATTTCGACTCATGAATTCTGCTCAGAAGTCCATGCGCAATTTCGGGGTTAATCGACACAACCATCCTCCGTACGATCCAGCGACACAACGCTGACCCGCAACGGATGGAGCCTTTCACGATGACCACTGACGCACGCAACCACTCTACCCTTCCCACGCTCATGGCGCTTTGCCTGGGCGTCGGGGCGATGTTCAGCGTTACCACTCAAGCAGCCGAGGCATCGCAGACCATGGCCAGCCCCTCCGCCAGCGCAGCTAGCTTGTCGCGCCAGCAACAAACGATTCCCCTGATCGCCGCGTTCATGGCGACCAGCGACATACCCAACCTCAACACCGCGCTCAATCAAGGCCTCGATGCCGGCTTGACCATCAGCGAAACCCGGGAAATTCTGGTGCAGCTGTACGCCTATGTGGGCTTCCCGCGCAGCCTCAACGCCTTGAACGAGTTGATGGCGGTGGTACAGACGCGCAAACAGCGCGGTATCGAAGACGCGCCGGGGCGTGAGCCGAGCCGGGCGATTCCGGTCGGGGATGAGCTGCTGGCCGCCGGCACCGCAAATCAAACCAGGATTTCCGGTGCCCCGGTCAAAGGCCCGGTGTTCGAGTTCGCTCCGGTAATAAACCGGTACCTGCAAACTCACTTGTTCGGCGACATCTTCGAGCGCGACAACCTCGACTGGCAAAGCCGCGAACTGGCGACCATCGGCGCGCTGGCGGCAACGCCTGGGGTCGAGCCACAATTACGCTCGCACATGGCGGCGAGCCTGCGCGTCGGTCTGAGCGCGGCGCAGTTGCACGAAGTCACGCAGCTGCTGAAACAACACGGCGACGAGCAGACGGCTGAACGTGCCAAGACCGCGTTGACCCAAGCCCTCACGGCTTCGGGTAAATGACATGACGCCTGCCAAGTCCCTACTGAGCATCGCGCTGTTGAGCCTGCTGGCGGCCTGCGCGAACAGCCCCGATGGCTCGTTGCAGATTCAACGACAAGGCAGCTTCGCCGCCGGCGGAACGGTGACCACTGCACCGGGCACCTTCAACCCGCACCAACCGATGACGCCCAACGGCCAGACATACCACGGTGACCACGCCTACGCCTTCTATCAAATCCCGGTGGATGCGCGAAAACTGCCCATCGTCATGTGGCACGGTGCGGGTCAGTTTTCCAAGACCTGGGAAACCACCGCCGATGGTCGCGAAGGCTTTCAGAACATCTTTCTACGCCGCCATTATGGCGTCTATCTGATCGATCAGCCGCGGCGTGGCGATGCCGGGCGCAGCATGGTCGAGACCACAATCAAGCCTGTACCTGACGAACAATTGTGGTTCAACCAGTTCCGCATCGGGTTGTGGCCCAACTACTTCAGCGGTGTGCAAGTGGCACAGGATGCCCAGACCCGCGAGCAATTTTTCCGGGCGATGACGCCGAACACCGGGCCGTTCGACATGGACGTGGTCTCTGATGGCGTATCAGCACTCTTCGACAAAATCGGCCCGGGGATTTTGTTCACCCATTCGCAAGGTGGCGGGCCGGGCTGGTTGACCGCGATCAAGAACGACAAGGTGAAAGCCATTGTGGCGTTCGAGCCAGGCAGCAGCTTCGTGTTCGCTCAAGGTGAAGTCCCTCCGCCAATTCCCAGCGCGTTCGACACAGTGCAAGGCGCGGCGGTGCCGATGGAGCAATTCAAGGCCCTCACGCGCATTCCGATTCTGATCCTTCACGGCGACAACATCCCGGAGCAGGCGGTCGACCTGCCCGCCCAGGACAGTTGGCGCGCACGCCTGAAAATGGCCCGGCTCTGGCGTGACGCGGTCAATCGCCACGGCGGTGATGTGCGACTGATCCACCTGCCGGAGATCGGCATTCATGGCAATACCCACTTCCCCATGTCGGATCTGAACAACGTGCAGATCGCTGACCTGGTCGCGCAATTCCTCGAAGAAAACCAGTTGGACTGACCCAAATACTTTTGCAACTGCCGCCCTTTTGATTGCTCAGGAGCTTCAGGTGAAAAACACACTCAAGGCCACGTTTATGTCGGCATTGGTCGGCCTCTCGGCGGGCGAAGCCTTGGCCGCCGATTACAAAAAGAACCCGTTCACCCTCGCCTACGACGGCGCGATCAGCAAGAACGAACCGGGCAAGGTCAACATCCATCCGGTCAGCTACAAACTCAACGGTCTGGATATCGCCGCCAACGTATACACCCCGGTTAACTATGACGCGAAGAAGACCTACCCGACCGTGGTCGTTGCACACCCCAATGGTGGCGTGAAAGAACAAGTCGCCGGGCTGTACGCCCAACGCCTGGCCGAACAGGGCTACATCACCATCACGGCCGATGCGGCGTATCAGGGCGCCAGCGGTGGCCAGCCGCGCAGCATCGATAAGCCGGCGTATCGCATCGAAGACATTCACGGCATGGCCGACTTCATCAGCCAGTTTGCCGGCGTCGATGACAAACGCATGGGCCTGCTCGGCATCTGTGGTGGCGGTGGTTATTCGTTGGCGGCAGCGCAAACCGACAAACGCTTCAAATCGTTGGCAACAGTAAGCATGTTCAACTCAGGCAGAGTACGTCGCAACGGCTACAACGACTCGCAAATGGACAGCATTCAGCAACGCCTGCAACAGGCGTCAACAGCCCGCGCGCAAGAAGCGGCCGGCGGCGCGGTGCTGTACTCGGGCGATGCCAACCTCACCGACGAGCAAATTGCCAAACTGCCCTTCGAGCTGTATCGCCAAGGTTATGAGTACTACTGGAAGACCCACGCACACCCGAACTCGACCTTCAAATACACCACCAGCAGCCTGGTCGACTTGATGCGTTTCGACGCCACTGACCATATCGAGCTGATCAACCAACCGTTGCTGATGATCGTCGGCAGCAAAGCCGACAGCCTGTACATGACGCAGGATGCTTTGCCCAAAGCCACCGGCACCACCGACAAGGAGGTGTTTATCCTCGACGGTGCGACGCACATCGAGACCTACTGGGTGCCGCGTTATGTCGATGCCGCAATTGGCAAACTGACCACGTTTTACGCCCGCACCTTGTAACCAGTCTCTTGAGGGGTCGCGCATACGTGTGCAACCTGCTTTCATGGATTAATCCCGCGCCCCTCATGAGAGGTTCTCATCAATGTCCCGCGCCAATCTAAACGACCTGCAAGCCTTCGTGGTCATCACCCGCGAAGGCAGTTTCACCCGCGCGGCCGCTCAGCTTGGCGTTTCGCAGTCGGCGCTGAGCCACACCATGCGCGCACTGGAAAGCCGATTGGGCGTGCGCTTGCTGACACGTACCACCCGCAGCGTTTCGCCGACCGAGGCGGGTCAGCGGCTGTATCAATCGATGGCGCCGCGGTTCGATGAGATCGAACTCGAACTGGCCGCGGTCAGCGAGTTTCGTGACACCCCGGCAGGCAGTGTGCGGATTCAAGCGTCCGAACATGCCGCCAACAATATTCTGTGGCCCAAGCTTTTAAAGGTGCTCCCCGACTATCCGGACATCAAAGTCGAAATCACTGTCGACTACGCCCTCTCCGACATCGTCGCGCAACGCTATGACGCCGGCGTACGCCTGGGAGATCAGGTGGCCAAGGACATGATCGCCGTTCCTATCGGGCCACCCCTGCGCATCGCAGTCGTGGGCTCACCCGAGTATTTCAACAAGCGGCCATTGCCCAAGGTGCCCGGTGACCTTGCGGCGCACAATTGCATCAATTTGCGCCTACCCACTCATGGCAGCCTGATGCAATGGGATTTTGAAAAGGATGGTCACGAGCTGAAGGCCCGTGTCGAAGGTCAATGGACATTCAACAGCAGCGTGCCGATCCTGCGTGCGGCCGTGGCGGGATGTGGCTTGGGTTTCCTGCCGGAGGACATGGTGGCGAAGGAGCTAGCCGACGGCAGCCTTGTGCGGGTGTTGGAAGATTGGTGCCAACCCTTTGCCGGTTACCATCTCTACTATCCTAATCGCCGTGAACATTCATCAGCGTTCGGCGTTGTAGTTGAAGCGTTACTCTACAAGCACTGAGTCATCGACGTTCAAGCCGTCTGAATTTGACCCGCCCCACCAACCCGCGAATGAGTAAGACGTCTCTCGCCACAGTGCGAAAGGCCTAAACAAAACTGTATGTATATACAGTTATAGCTGGCATCGGGTGCCCGGTAGATCCGAGGCGATGAAAAATCTGACGGGCGAGAGGTGGGAAAATGTGCGGACGATATTCGATCTATGAGTCGATGGATCATTACCTGCGCCAGCTGTCGCTGGACCTGGTGGTGATCAATGGCTACGACCACGCGCCAATCAACCGCTTCAACGTGGCACCGTCGACACGCGTCGAAATCATCCGCCCGGTCGACGATGGACTCAGCGTAGATCGGGTCAAGTGGGGGTGGTCGCCGTTTTGGGCGAAGGGGAAGCGGCCGGACCCGATCAATGCCCGGGCTGAAACGGTGCTAACAGGGAAATTCTTCAAAGACCTGTGGCCAGGTGGTAGAGCCCTGGCGCCGGCGAACGGCTGGTTCGAGTGGATACCAGACCCAGCGGATCCGAAGCGCAAGCAGCCGTACTACATCACAAGCGCCAACGGCGCCCCGCTCTATTTCGCTGCGCTTGCAGAAGTGCACCAGAACACCGAGCCAGACGAGCGCGATGGATTTGTGATCATCACCGCAGCAGCGGATCAGGGACTGATCGACATCCACGACAGGAAGCCCTTGGTATTGCCCCCTGAGCTCGCGCGGGAATGGATCGACCCGACTACATCGCCGCAGCGGGCTGCGACGATCGTGGAGCAAGGTTGCATGCCAGCTGCGCAATTCCGGTGGTATCCGGTCGGTAAGGCGGTAGGAAATGTGAGGAATGAGGGTGAGTCGTTGATTACACCGATGAACAACGAAAATCATCAGGGTCAGCTAGAGTTTTGATGAGTACAAGCACCGCGAGATAACGATCATGCTAAAACAAGAAGCAGACGACGTGATTGAGCGTATCAGGGACGATCTGAAAAGGCACGGTGTGCTGATCGGCTTTGATCCAGAGTTTACCACTGTCGAGTTCGGGTGCGACCTGGACCACTACGTTGCTCAGGTCAGAGAGGATCCGAACAACCGTGTACTAGGTATCGCGATACATGACGAAGGCTTATGGGCCCAGCTCCAGCAAGGCACGGTGTATCGCTGTGTTGTCAGTGATTGTCGAGGGAAGCTTTTCGGTATTCCTATTACGATAGAACCGAGAACCGATGCGTCCTACACCATTCAATACAAGCTCTGAATGCTACCTGCAGATTGATAGCCATTCAGCCCTGCCCAGTGGAGGGCTGATGCAGACACGATCAGGTTTTTCAGCGCACAAAGAAAAACCCCGCAGATTTTCATCTGCGGGGCTTTCGAATGGTGGAGGTCGAGGTCGGAATCGAACCGGCCCCGCCCGGCGTACTTGGTTGGGTCATGCCCCTCGCAATGTTGATCTTGGCCACCTCAGGCGGCCGGCTTGCAGCGTCGATCAGCTGCTGTACGTCGTGGCTTGGCCCACACCCACGAACTCTTCGACGTCATGGCCGCGCAGGTAGAGCTTGGGTAAACCGTCTTGGGTGAACTTGGGCGCGCCGTACTCATCGGTTGCCTGGGCGATGTGGTAGAGCTCGTGCTCGACCCGGGTGCAGAACTGAGCGTCGGAGCACTGGGCGCAGTTGTCGGCGGCCAGGGTGATGAGGTAGGTCGGCTCGTCTCCAAACCATTCCCGCATCTGCTGCTCTTGCCGAGCCTTTTGCCACCCGCCTGCGCGGAACATCAGCTGCTCGGCCTGGCCGAGAACTACCCGCCCCTGCTTAGCGAATCCGGACGATGCCCATAGCACGCCGATGTTGGCATCCATCAGGTGGGCGTGATCTGGGTTGTGGATGCCGCCGGTGTCAGTGAGGATCTCGCTCTGCACCCAGTCCCATACGCCGGTAGCCGGGCGCAATGTGAGCCACAGCGATTCGAGCAGGTCTACCGGTGGAAGGAGTCTAGCCAAAGTGCTTGGCCTCCAGTCGCTTGTGGCACCGACTACCAACATGAGGCAATCTTACAAAGCACCATTGATCAGATAGGGATTTCACTGATGCCATTTCCACCGAAGGAACGTGCTGCACTATTACAACTCAAGGGCGTAGGCCCAACGGTCATCACCAGACTTGAGCAGATGGGTATCGCCTCATTGGCCGAACTGAGCAGAGCCGATGTAACCGACATCTTGGCGCGAGCATCTGCCGCATTGGGATCGACATGCTGGAGAAATAGCCCTCAAGCAAGAGCTGCTATTACTGCCGCCGTCGATTTTGCGAAAGATGCACTTAGCCGATAGCCCATCCTTACGTGAACACCATCCTGTGCGTCTCGGCATGGGCATGACCGTGCAGGATGGCCACAAGATTAGTCTTGGCCAGGGCCAAGGTACGCTGGTCCACGCCTTCGATCTAGCCGATTTGCTTGAACAGCTCACTGGCATCGGCCTCCAGGGCCTTGATTGAGTTCATGCCATCGATCTCGCTCTGAGTGAGGTCGCGGTAACCTGTGATCTTCTTGTGCTGGTTGTCCATAGGTGGTCCTCAGATTGTCGCGCCACAAGTTCTCGAAGTCAGCCAATGGCAGTCACTTCAAGATTCGCTACAAGGACCACTAGACGATCTTCCCGAGCCACGGATCCAAGGAAATTGGTGAAGGACTCAGCAAGGAAATCATCAAGCAACTGGGCCTCAAATGAGGCCCCACCACCCTGAACAGACGTCCAGTCAGCCCCATGAGAGGAAACATGTACGACTACAAAATCGTGGCTCACGAACGGGCGCTTGGTCGCCTTCGAGCACACCTCGAAGCTCGAGAGCCTGGAAGAAGCTCTGGCCAAGTTCGGAGTTCGACTCCAGGTGATACCTACCGCGCTGCAGGCTGCTTGATCGCGCAACTCTCACCGGCCCTCTTGAGGGCCTGTTTGGGCAATAAAAAACCCGGTACTTGGCCGCGCTCATGAATGGGTGCGGATGACCGCCGCTGAAGCCGTGTCAGGGTACCTGTGATCTTCTGGGGACGGGCCTTTAAACAGCGTTGCGACCTCTACGCTTTTCGCTCCGGCCGCCCTGCCCCTCTCATACTGCACTTTCAGCGTCATCTACATAAGCGAAAAAGCCCAGCGCTAGGCTGGGCTCGGAGGATTTAGTTGGAAGGCTGTCTACTGTGATGCCAGTAGAGGTACAGCAATCCCAGTGGCGCGATGAAGATCGCCAGGAACCAGCAGATGAACATCGTCATCACTTTGATAAACAGCATCAGCAGCGCATTCACGAAGAACATGTTGCGGCCCATGATGAAGCCCACCACGCTCTCGTACACAAATCGAGAATAGGGATAGAGCAAGGTACTCACCACCGAGATGGCTACCGTTGCGAAATCAATACCTAGTGGAGCGCGTGATTTCATGTAAATGAAAAAAGCCCCAAACAGCGCGCCGAAGAATAACTGCCGAGCGTAGTAGCTCGGGGTTAGCCCCCCAAAAGTCATTGCCAAAAACTGTCGCATAAGATCCATCTCAAGGTTCAAGGGGCGCAAATTCTACCAGTCTGGCCCCACCTCAAGTAAATCCCTAAACGAACAAGCCCAGCTCTATGGCTGGGCATTTTGGCGATGTTTGTCGAGTATGCGACCTACTCGACATCGGGCCTGGCGCCACCTTCGTACGCAATGGAGGCGGTGATGGCTCTGACGATGCCCGGCCCCATGCCGGTCACCCCTAATACCCCATCCCAAACCAAACCAAATTGCCACCATGCCGCATCCGGCCACGGAGGGCGGCGCATACATAGAACCATCGGGGGCAAATCTAAACCTCTGGAATATCGGTACTCCAAACAGCCAGTTCGTATCCATCTGGGTCGGTGAAGTGGAATCTCCGCCCTCCAGGGAAAGAGAATATTTCTCGACTGATACGGGCGCCCGCCGAAACAAGTTTACGTTGCGACTCTTCGAGATCAGTTGAATACAAGATCACCAGCGGGCCTCCGGGCTGCACGGGCTCCCCGGTCGTAAAACCACCAGTAAGACGCCCATCGCTAAATTCTGTGTAGCTGGGGCCATAGTCCACAAAGCTCCAGCCGAAGGCCTCACCGTAGAAAGCCTTGCTGCGCTCAATGCTAGCCACATTGAACTCAATATTATCGATCTTGCTGTCTCTGCTCTGGCTCATCTAAACCTCCTTGTTTGATGCACGCAATCTAACACGACGCAGTCTTGTTCACCTCTAACAGCCACAGACCAAATCAATTTTTCGCCATTCACACTGCCACCATGCCGCATCCGGCCACGGAGGGCGGCGCATGCATGGACAAAGCCATGAACATCGAGACATCGACCGTCACCAAGCTGCTGATCACCGAGGTGCACGGCCTCGACCCGATCAGTGTGTACCTCGAAGACCTGGCGCCATGGAGCCGAACCCTGACTGGGCTTACCTCTGCCGCGCCATCGCGACAGTTCAGCAGGCCCTGGGCAAAGAGTTTCCGATCGCCGCCTGCCCCTCCGGCGCTGCCCGCCAGCACCTCAACGCTTGCCGCCGAGTGTGGGCGGCAGGGCCGTGAAGAACCAGTAGATTCCAGTTCCCAGCACCAGGGTCCACCGGCTTTGCGGGTTGAGAAACATCCCAACCACCCCAAGCGCGATTAGGGTCACGCCAGCCCACCGTCTGCGCTTCGGGTTGAACCATAGCTGGAACTCCCGAAGTCTTTCACGCAACTGCATTACCACTCTCCCTCTTTGGTAAGCGGCCAAGCATAACAACAGCAGCGCTGCACGCCAGCGCCTTCCCCACATACGAAAACGCCGCCTGATGAGGCGGCGCTGACTGACGAAGACCGGACGTTACCAGGTCTTCGGCTCTGACTTCTTGTACGAGCCACCGGTCATGCACTTCTCGACCAGGTCTTCGCGGGCCTTGTTGTCTGGAAGCGTTTTCAGGTAGTCGGGCTGACAGTGTTCGCTAGTCGGCTCGTAGGCTGCCGTGTCGACGGCGTCTTCTTTGCAGCCAGCCAAGCTTATAACGAGTGCCGCAGCGAGGATTGAGGCAAGGCATGACTTCACGGTTTGAACCCCTTGTCCTGGCTCTCATCAGGCGGAGTGATGTTCCAGAGATTCTCGCTGGCTTCCTGCTGTGCCTGCGCCTTCTTCTCTTCCTCGGACTCCCAGCACCCGCTGAGGGACAGGGCAGCCATGGCGATGATGGCTGAGCCAATGATGGTGCGTTTCATGAGGTTCCTTCCTGGAAATGGCCGGGCGTTATATCAAACATCCCCACCCTCCGCAAAACGTGGCGCCGTGCCATCAGCCAGCGCCTTCCGCTATTCAACGATAACGCCTCTCCGGCGAGGGCGGCTCCTTGGCGATCAGCCACTGCCCAGGCTGTTGCAGCCTAGTCTTCGACAACCCGGAACTGCATCTCCACCGGACCGCCGGGTGCACGCGACTCCATCACCGAAACATGCTTTGCCCCGCAGTGCTGGCAGTAGAAGGCCTGCCTGTTCAATTCTTCATCGTGATCCAGCTCTGCTTCCGTTTCTTTCTCACAGTTCTGGCAGACGAACTTTGTAGTCATCTCCGGACCTCCTCTACCAATTAAACATTCAGCGTAGCCCGGCTTGCCAGGCTCCGAGGTATCCCCATGCCCACAGAAAACAAACCGACCAAGCCGCTGAAGGTTGAGCGCTCGACCGTAACGAAGCTGGTGATCACCGGCGCACCTCGGCTGGACACGATCACCGTGTTCCTTGAGGACTTCGGCCGGCGTGACTGCCCCACCGAATCGAACCCGAACTACAGCAAGGATGAAGCACGCGAGCTCTGGCACAACATCGACGTTCTTCGCAGCGTCGATTCACCGAACGAATGCTGGCATCACAACAAGCTGCTCACTGAATTGTTTGAGGATGAGTGGCACTACCCGGTCGAACGCAATGCGGGCGAGGAAAATCACGAATTCACAAACCTGCGTCGCGTCGTTGAGGCCGTTCAGGGCGCGCTGCGCCAAGAGCGATAGCCCGTAGTGAATGCCCATGTTCTGGTATCGACGTTGAAAACGGCGACATCTTAGGCAAGAATGGCCTTTGGCCATCGCATTGATGCAGCCGCTTAAAATAGGGAAAAATGGAATGAAGTTGAAGTTTGCTGTCGCTCTCGGTTGCTTCCTCGGAGTTTCGAGCATTGCCGTTGCCAAACTTGATTTTCAGTATCAAGAGTTACCTAGCGATAGAACCAGTAGAGACTACGGCGCTCAAATCAAAGCACTTGACAAAGTGATGAGCGGTTACAAGTGGGCTACTGAAGACGGCACCGGCTTCATCATCACTGCGATCCCAAACCCATACCCAGGTGCTACTAGCGACTACTCAGTGAACGGTTTGTACTTTGGGATGAATAGATACAGATACGACAAAGAACAAGTTCGGATCATGCCATATCGGCTTTACGCACAACAAAGCGAACGAGTCGGATATATTGAGCTTTGGGATGATGAAAGCAAAGGCTCCATGCACATAAAAGCTCTTGACAGCAACACTCTTGAAGTATTCGACAGCGCAACGAAAAGTGATGAAAAGGATCGAATCATATACAAAAAAGTAAATGAATTTGCAAAAAACCCTCATGAAAACAAACTCAAAAGCGCGCTAGACGACGGCACCGTCTTCTGACTAATTTCACAGCAGCGAAGCTACCCAAGTAGCTTTGCTGTTTAAAACTCCGTGAAAGCTATGTGCTAGCGGAAATCAGCGCCAACTCCCGCTGTCCAGTATTTACCCCCTTCAAAGTCAGCCGTAACGCGCCAGGAGTACACCTGCACTGCACCCAGCTGTAACCCCTCTCCCTCTATTTCGAGGCGGCGAGAAGATCGGCGGCAGGAGCGCCCTCGGCAGCGATGCGACGAGCTTGAGCCACTCCCCTAGCAAGCATCCTCGTCATCGACTCGCCTGGCTGAGAGGTGAATGCCTCTTCGTGTAAAGCCATCCCTGACCGGGCATAAATCCCCAAGAACATCTGCGTCCCACCAGGTCGGCAAAACCTCACCCGAACATCAATACGAGTGCCGTCATTCGGCAACGCTGACCTAGTCGCCTCAGTTCGGCAGTTCCAGTTCCGCGATATCAGACCGAAGGCAGCCTCGGAAATCGAGGGCATTAGCCACGCCAGCAGGCTGCTGGGCCACTCCAAAGAAGAGATCACGAAGCGGGTCTACCGCCGAGTCGGCGAGGTCGTCAGCCCGACCAAACAACGACCTGATGCGGAAACGATGCCTGATTATGCGGAAATGATTGGGTTTTCTGACGCGCAAATAAAAACCCCGCAGACGTTAATCTGCGGGGCTTTCGAATGGTGGAGGCCGAGGTCGGAATCGAACCGGCGTAGACGGATTTGCAATCCGGAGCATAACCACTTTGCTACTCGGCCTCAAAGGTCGGATCTAGCTGCTTGCGCTTTGCTATCTCCTTGAAACGCTGAACCTTTTTCAAAGTTTGCTGCGTTTCGATGGGCGCCATTATGTCTTCATTCCTTTAACCTTGCAACCCCCTGAACAAAAAAAAATTTCAACGGGTTCAAGGTGTTAGCGCAGGCGGCTGAGTTTACTCCATAAGCCCACCACGGTGTTCTCCACCGTGCCGCTGGCAGCCATGCCGATTCGCTCTTGAAGGCTCTTGCGTTCGGCATAGTGCAGGTGAAACAGGTTGGCGTTGCGCGCGCGGGCGCTGAGGTACTCGTCGCTGGTTTGCAGTTCGTCCACCAACTGGCGGTTGAGTGCGGCAACGCCGAGCCAGACTTCGCCTGTAGCCACTTCATCAATATGCAGTTGCGGGCGATAGCGGGCGACAAAATCCTTGAACAGCTGGTGGGTGATGTCCAGGTCTTCCTGGAACTTCTCCCGGCCTTTGTCGGTGTTTTCGCCAAATACGGTCAGGGTGCGCTTGTACTCACCGGCTGTCAGCACTTCGAAGTCGATGTCGTGCTTCTTCAGCAGGCGGTTGATGTTGGGCAACTGCGCCACCACCCCGATCGAACCCAGCACGGCGAACGGCGCACTGACGATTTTCTCGCCGATGCAGGCCATCATGTAACCACCGCTGGCGGCCACCTTGTCGATGCACACGGTCAGCGGGATGCCCGCCTGGCGAATGCGCGCCAGTTGCGATGCAGCCAGGCCGTAGCTGTGCACCAGGCCACCACCGCTTTCGAGGCGCAGCACCACTTCGTCACGCGGGGTGGCGAGGGTCAGCAGCGCGGTGATTTCGTTGCGCAGGCTTTCAGTGGCAGAGGCTTTGATGTCGCCATCGAAGTCCAGCACGAAGACCCGGCCCTTTTCCTCGGCCTTGCCTTTCTTCTGCTGTTTTTCCGCCTTGGCCTGCTGCTTGCGCAAGGCCTTGAGCTGGGCCTTGTCGAGCAGGCCGGACTCCAGGCGCTCGCGCAGGTCCTTGTAGAATTCGTTCAGGCGGGTGACCTGCAGCTGCCCACCCGGCTTGCGCCGCCCTTTGCTGCGCAACCCGGCGATGGCCGACAGCACCACGAGGATGGCGATGACCAGGGTGGCGGTTTTGGCGAGAAAGCTTGCGTACTCGGCAAGAAACTCCACGTTGACTCCTTAAATACCTGCGCCAAAGCGGCGCGTAACTGTTGCAAGCATACCGCTGCACCTGAGGCGCTGCCAGCCGGTGTAAACGCTGGCAACACCTTTCAAACAACCTTTTCAAACGCTTGTATGTTTTTTCGTTGACAGCCCGTGTGCTGCATCCTAACCTCGCAGCAACCTCCAAACAGGCCGGAACCTTTCGTGGGCAACCTCTACCTGATCCGACATGGCCAAGCCTCCTTCGGTGCCGATGACTACGACGTCCTCTCGCCCGTGGGCGTGCGCCAAAGCCAGGCCTTGGGTGAGCACCTGGCCCAACTGGGTATTCGGCTGGACCGCTGCGTGGCAGGCAACCTGCGCCGCCAGCAGGATACCGCACGCCTGGCCCTGGAGGCCTTGCATGCCAGCGGCTGCCCGGTGCCGGCTGTTGAGACCGACGCCGCGTTCAATGAGTTCGATGCCGATGGCGTCATCCGCGCCCTGTTGCCCGGGCTGCTGCCAGAAGAACCCGATGCCCTGCACATCCTGCGCAACGCTGCGCAGCACCGCAGCGAGTTCCAGCGCCTGTTCTCCTTGATGGTGCAGCGCTGGCACGCGGGCGAACACGCCGACGATGGCCTGGAAAGCTGGCAGGCGTTCACCCACCGTGTACAAGGTGGCCTGCAGCGCGTGCTGGATGCCGCCGGCAGCGGCGACAATGTCGCCATCTTCACATCGGGCGGCACCATCGCCGCCCTGCTCCACCTGGTTACCCGTATTACCCCCAGCCAGGCGTTCGCGCTGAACTGGCAGATCATCAACACGTCGCTCAGCCAGCTGAAGTTCCGCGGCCGCGACGTGGCACTGGCCTCCTTCAACAGCCAGGCCCATGTGCAGCTGTTGAGGGTACCGGAGCTTGTCACCTATCGATGAGCCCGGTTTGTTGTGTCCCTGCGGGGACGTGTAAATAACTCTATAAGGAATGCGCCATGACCTCCGTAGCTGATGCCGTCAAAAAGATGCAAGAGAAGTTCAACCCATCCGCTGCCGCCGGCCTGGACCTGGTGTTCGGCTTCAACATCACCGACGAAGGCAAGCAATACGCGCTGATCGTCAAAGACGGCACCTGCGACCTGCAGGAAGGCGAAAACCCGGACGCCAACTGCACCCTGGTGATGGACAGCGAAACCCTGAAGGGCATCGTCAGTGGTGAAACCGACGGCATGCAGGCCTTCATGGGCGGCAAGCTGCGCGTTGAAGGCGACATGATGCTGTCGATGAAACTCAGCGAGCTGTTCCCGTCCTGAGGGCTGGGTACACCGGATGATCGAAAAACCGAAGCCGTGGCGGCTTCGGTTTTTTTTTGCCCTGCATTCGGTGCAGTGATCGACCTGCAACACCCTCGCCTATTTGGCACTTGGCACGCTTGTTCCAGCGCCGCCAGGCCATTAGATTAGCCAATAGTCCTTGCGATCGAGAATAAGGAAAACGCATGACGCTCACCGACCAGTCCACCCAGGTACGCCCCGGCGAAGAACTCGACGCGGCCGTCATCGACCCTTACCTCAAGGCCAACATCCCCGGCCTGGACGGCCTGCCGAGCATAAGCCAGTTTCCCGGGGGGGCCTCCAACCTCACCTACCTGGTCAGCTACCCGGGCCGGGACTTTGTGCTGCGCCGCCCGCCCTTCGGGCAAAAGGCCAAGTCGGCCCACGACATGGGCCGCGAGTTCCGCATCCTCAATCAGTTGAACAGTGGTTTCCCCTTCTGCCCCAAGGCGTATGTGCACTGCACCGACAGCAGCCTGATCGGCGGCGAGTTCTATGTCATGGAACGGGTCAAGGGCATCATCCTGCGCTCGGACATCCCCGCCGAGCTGAACCTGGACGCCAGCCGCACCGAGGCCCTGTGCAAAAGCTTTATCGACCGCCTGGTCGAGTTGCACCAGGTGGACTACAACGCCTGCGGCCTGGCCGACCTGGGCAAGCCGGAAGGCTACGTGCAGCGCCAGATCGAGGGCTGGACCAGCCGCTACGAAAAAGCCCTGACCCCGGATGCCCCGCCCTGGGAAAAGGTGACCGCCTGGCTGCACGACAAAATGCCCGCCGACCATCCGAAACCCGCCATCGTGCACAACGATTACCGCTTCGACAACGTGATCCTCGACGCCGACAACCCCATGCGCATCATCGGTGTGCTGGACTGGGAAATGGCCACCCTGGGCGACCCGCTGATGGACCTGGGCAACAGCCTGGCCTACTGGATCGAGGCCGACGACCCGGCGCCGGTGCAACTGATGCGCCGTCAGCCGAGCAACGCCCCAGGCATGCTCACCCGCCGCCAGTTCGTGGATTACTACGCCGAGCGCGCGGGCATCCCGCTGGACAACTTCGATTACTACTATTGCTATGGCCTGTTCCGCCTGGCCGGCATCGTCCAGCAGATCTACTACCGCTACTTCCACGGCCAGACCCAGGACAAGCGTTTCGCCCAGTTCATTCACATGAACCGCTTGCTGGAGCAGATGAGCTTGCAGGTCATCGCGAAGTCCAGCCTCTGAACAACGCCACGACGACGGATAACAAGGAAAACAGCATGTCCAAGACCCACCTGTTCGACCTCGACGGCAAGATTGCCTTCGTTTCCGGCGCCAGCCGCGGCATCGGCGAAGCCATCGCCCACCTGCTGGCCCAGCAAGGTGCCCATGTAATCGTTTCCAGTCGCAAGCTAGACGGTTGCCAACAGGTGGCCGAGGCAATCATCGCGGCGGGTGGCAAGGCGACGGCGGTGGCCTGCCACATCGGTGAGATGGAACAGATCCGGCAGGTGTTCGCCGGCATCCGCGAACAGTTCGGGCGCCTGGACATCCTGGTCAACAACGCCGCCACCAACCCGCAGTTCTGCAACGTGCTGGACACCGACCTGAATGCGTTCCAGAAGACGGTGGACGTGAATATTCGCGGTTACTTCTTCATGTCGGTGGAAGCCGGCAAGCTGATGCGCGAGCATGGCGGCGGCAGCATCATCAACGTGGCGTCCATCAACGGCGTGTCCCCCGGCCATTTCCAGGGTATCTATTCGGTGACCAAGGCGGCAGTCATCAACATGACCAAAGTCTTCGCCAAAGAGTGCGCCCAGTTCGGCATTCGCTGCAACGCCCTGCTGCCGGGCCTGACCGACACCAAGTTCGCCTCTGCACTGGTGAAGAACGACGCCATCCTGAACGCCGCACTGCAGCAGATCCCGCTCAAACGCGTGGCCGACCCCAAGGAAATGGCCGGCGCGGTGTTGTACCTGGCCAGCGATGCCTCCAGCTACACCACCGGCACGGCACTCAACGTCGACGGCGGCTACCTGTCCTGATCAGGCTTTGACCGCCACCAAGGTGTAACTCAGGGGCAAGCGTGCAGGCTGCTCGCGCAAGCGGTACTCACCATCGCTGCCCTTGAGCATCTGCCCCGGCAGCGCCTCCCAGGGGATGCTCTGGTGCTCAACCAGTGCCGTCAATTGCAGCCCGTGCGCCAGCAGGGCAGTCACGACTTCACCCAGGCCGTGGTTCCATTCGTGGGTTTCGGTGTGGGCAAGGCGCTGTTCGGTCTCGACGTAGGTCTGGTCGTTGTGCCACACCGTCGGCGCTTCGTGCTCGAAGTACGGGTATTCGAGCTGCAGGCGGTCCTGGTGGTCTTCGTTGATGGCCATCAGCATCGGGTGCCCATCGCGCAGGAACAACCGCCCGCCAGGCTTCAGCAGCGCAGCGACCGCACGCGCCCACGGCTCGATGCGGGGCAACCAGCAGAGCGCGCCAATACCGGTGTAGACCAGGTCGAACGTGCCTGCCGGCAGTACCTTGTCGGCGGCATGGACGTCGGACTCGACATACGCGATGGGCATCGCGCAACGCTCGGCCAGTGCCCGCGCCTCCACCAGCGAAGCCGCCGAATAGTCCAGGCCGCAGACCTTGGCGCCAAGGCGTGCCAGCGACAAGGTGTCGGTGCCGATGTGGCACTGCAGGTGGACGGTGTTCAGCCCGGTGATGTCGCCAAGCAAAGGCAAGTCGAAGCGGACGGTTTCGGAAAGGTGCCCGGGGCGCTGGACCAGAATATCGACTTCGTATTCCTTGGAGGCAGCGTGCAGCGGGGCGCGTTCGTCCCAGCTGGTGCGGTTGAGTTGCAGTGAACGGTCCATGGTGTCTTCCTTGAGTGGTGACGGCTCATGCTAGCCGCCATCTGCTCATCTACGACACCACTGCCTTGCTAAAAATTGTAAAGGCCGAAAAACACCCAACGAGCAAACAACTGGACTGCGCTGGCCCTTACAGGCAGGTAGCCGCCGCTGCCCGGCGCTGCAGCGCCACGCCGTCATTCTTCTGCGCGTAGTAGTCGACCCGCGCCCCGCCCGCCTGGGGGTAAACATCCACAAACGCCTCGGCCTCACGGGTATACACCGTGAACCCGCCCTGCTTGCGGGGTTCCAGGTAACCACTGGCGTCGTCGCCGAACACCTTCTCTTCCTGCCAGCTGAACTGGATGCACTGGGCCACCAGTTCCGGCGCCTTGTGCGAATCGAGCTGCGCAGTCGGCTTGCCGCCGCGGGCCGTCTCCATGGTCGCAGAAGCACAACCGACCAGCATCAGCGCTGCGGCCATCGGCAGAATCGCACGCATGTTCCATCCTCAGGGTATTGAAAAAGATGCGACTCTAGCACTGGCGGGCATCGCGAGTGAATTGTCACGCGCATGCCGCTGTCGCAGATAAGGTATGTCGCCATCAGGAGCACCACATGAAGCTTCACTATCTGCTACTCGCCGCCCTGCCCTGCCTGCCTCTGGCAGTCAGCGCCGCGCCCTCCAGCGAAGAAAGCATCACCGCCCCGGAAACCCACAATCGCACGCTTGAAGTGGGCGACAAGGCCCCGGACCAGTACAAACGCGACGAGGAGGCCATCAAGGACTGGAAAGCCAAAGGCTTGCCAGCACCCGAGAAGGAAAGCCATTGGGTACGCATGGGTGACCACTACGTGCTGGTGCAGATCACCAACGGGGTAGTGCTGGCGATTCAGCCGGCATCCTGATTCATCCCGCCTGGATCAACGCCGCCATGTGCACCGTGTTGCGCCCGGCGGCCTTGGCCTGGTACAGCGCCGCATCGGCTTGGGCCAGCAGGTTGGCGGTGCTGTCTTTGGGGCCCGGCACACCACACCACAAGCCGACGCTGAAGCGCAGTTCGATCTGGTCACCGGCAAAGCGCGCCGGGCTGCGCGCAATGGCCTCGCGCAGCCCTTGCAGCGCAGCCATCGCGCCACTGCGGTCACTGCCCGGCAGCAAAAGCAGGAATTCTTCGCCACCATAACGGCCCAGGCTGTCACCCTGGCGCAGCCGCTGCTGCAACTGGCGCACGCAATGGCACAACACCTCGTCGCCGGCCAGATGCCCATACAGGTCGTTGATGCGCTTGAAATGGTCGATGTCGATCATTGCCACAGCCAGGCTGGCGTGTTGCTGGCGAGCATGGTCCAGTTCCACGGCAAACCGTTCCAGTATCGCCCTGCGGTTGAATGTGCCGGTCAGCACATCGTGCAAGGCCAGGTGCTGCAAACGGGACTCGCTGCGCTCCTTGGCCATCAGCACCAGCCCGATCGAATACATCATCACCGTCGCCGTGCCGATTGCCACGGAAATGCTCTGCTTGAGGTTGCTGGTGTCGTAACGCATTTCCACCGCCGTGCCATTGGCCACCGCGACCACACGCATGCCCAGGCCGACCAGGCTGATCAACGCACCGATCTGCAGCAGCAGGTGGGCCCTGCCCGGCCGCTCGGCATGGCGCCACGCCCAGTAAAGAATCATCGAGCACTGCAGCATCAATACCAGCGTCGCCAGCAGCATGCGCGGCTCCAGCGTATCGAGCAGCAGCATCAGCCCCACCAGCATGCAGGCGGGGATGAGGAAAATGACACGCCAGGGCACCACCTGCTCACGCACCCGGAACAGGCTGGCGGTGTAGAACGCCAGGGCCAGCGACAGCAAGCTGTTGCCCAGGCCGTAGCTGACCCACAGCGGGGCCTGGGCATAGACGGTGTAGCAGACATAAGCCAGCGCATGCACCAGCAGCCCGCAACCGGTGAGCAGCAGGTTGTCACGGCGGTTGCTGCGCCCGACCAGCAACAGGCAGAAGGCCAGAATGGTTGCAACCAGTGCAACGGCGGCGAACAACGTGGGGGTATGGGCGATCATCGTGATTCACCGAGTGGCAGATTGCCGTCTTGACTGCGGCTTGCCCCACAGTTTAGAGGGACATTGCCCGCGCGACCATGACCGAATGGGACAGAACAACAGCCTGCAAGCACGCCGCTCATCACCGCAGCGACAATTTTTTGCCCGCCCGGGAAACCAAATGGATCATTCCCAGTCTCAGGAAGTGTCCCGTAAACCGTTGCGGATCAAGGACCTATATCGTGATGACCCGCTTTGCAAGCCTTACGCTGATTGCTGCATTTCTGCTGACCGCAGGCTGCCACAGCCATCGCTACCATGACGACGACGATGGCTGGCGTGACCGCGACCGTGGCCATCGCCACCACCATCGGCATGACCGCGATGACGATGACAATCGTCAGTACCGCGGTGACCGCGACTATCGCTGAAGCGTCTTTGCCCCCCTGACCTGCCGCCCGTTGCGCGGCAACTTAACCTGATGATTCCTTTGAGGTTCGTATCATGCGTCTGACTCTGCCTTCCCTTGCCCTCGGCCTGCTGCTGTGCCAAGGCGCTTTCGCCGGTGACGGTACTGCCGCCATCGGCGGCGGCCTGGGTGGTGTCCTGGGTAACGTTGTCGGTCAACAACTCGGCGGCAAGACCGGCGCGGCCATCGGTGCCGGCGTGGGCGGCGCAGCCGGCAGTGCGGTAGGTGCACGCAAGGGCAACCGTACCGAAGCCGCTATCGGCGGTGGCCTGGGTTCGGCTGGCGGCTCGCTGCTGGGCGGCGCGGTGGGCGGCAAGACCGGTTCGACCGTGGGTGCCGGCCTGGGCGGCGCCGCTGGCGGTGCCCTCGGCAACCACCTGGGTGACGACAACCGCGGCAGCAAGAAGCACCGCCGTCACCGTCACTGATTAGCTGACTCAAGGGCTGCTGCGCAGCCCATACCCGGTAAACCAGCTCTTACCTCGACAGCATTGGCCGCAAGGCATATGCAATCCTGTGGGAGCCTGGCTTGCCGGCGATGGGCCGCATAGCGGCCCTTTTTGTTGCAGCACATCAACACCCCCTTCATCACAAGCTGGCACACTGACTGCTACTGTCTATCGTGCCCCGTGTGAAGGAACACCCCCTCCCCATGAACCAAGATCTGCTCTGGGTCCTCGGCCTGCTGGCCATCGTCGTTGTCCTGTTCATCATCAATCGCCCACGCATGGACGTGGTCGCGCTGATGGTGATTCTGGCCCTGCCGCTGCTCGGCATCCTCACCGTGGAGCAGGCCCTGGCCGGCTTCAGCGACCCCAACGTGGTACTGATCGCCGCGCTGTTCGTGATCGGCGAAGGCCTGGTGCGCACCGGTATTGCCTACCGTATTGGCGAATGGATGAGCGAGCGGGCCGGCAATAGCGAGACACGCCTGCTGGTGCTGCTGATGGTGGCCGTGGCCGGGCTGGGGTCGATGATGAGTTCCACCGGCGTGGTGGCCATTTTCATCCCGGTGGTGCTAAGCATTGCCGCGCGCCTGCAGCTGTCGCCCAGCCGCCTGATGATGCCTCTGGCGTTTGCCGGGCTGACCAGCGGCATGCTCAGCCTGGTGGCCACGCCGCCCAACGTGGTGGTGCACAGCGAGCTGGTGCGCAATGGCGAAGCGGGCTTCAGCTTCTTCAGCTTTACCCCGTTCGGCCTGGTGGTGCTGGTGCTGGGCATCGGCTACATGCTGCTGACCCGCCACTGGCTGAACGGCGAAGTACGCAAGGACGGCCGCGTGGAAACCCGCCGCACACTGCTGGACCTGGTGCTGGACTACAAGCTCAACGGCCGTGAACGGCGCCTGCGCATACGCCCTGATTCACCGCTGATCGGCCATACCCTCGGCGAGCTGGAGTTGCGCACCCGGCACGGCGCCAACGTGATCGGCATCGAGCGCCAGCACAAGTTCACCACACGGGTGATCGGCGCCGACTCCAACACCGTACTGCACCAGGGCGATGTGCTGCTGCTTGACCTGTTCGCCAACCGCGACGATCTGCGCAGCCTGTGCCAGACCATGCAACTGGAGCCCCTGCACTTCAAGGCAGCCTACTTCATCGATCAGTCCCAGGAGCTGGGCATGGCCGAGGTCTCGCTGCCGCCGGGCTCGCAGTTGATCGGCAAGAGCATTCTCGAACTGGCCTTTCGCACCCGCTTCGGCCTCAACGTGGTCGGCCTGCGCCGCGAACAGGCCGCTATCGAAGAGCAACTGGTGGAAGAAAAGCTGCGCCTTGGCGATACCTTGCTGGTGGTCGGCCCGTGGAAGGCCGTGCGCCAGTTGCAAAGCCAGCCCAAGGACTTTCTGGTACTGAGCCTGCCAGCCGAGATCGACCAGGTCGCGCCAGCCCGCACCCGCGCGCCACAGGCGTTACTTAGCCTGGCGGTGATGGTCGGACTGATGGTGAGCGGTGCCGTGCCCAATGTCATCGCGGCCTTGATCGGTTGCCTGCTGATGGGCGCCGGCCGCTGCATCGACATGAACAGCGCCTATCGGGCCATTCATTGGCAAAGCCTGGTGCTGATCGTCGGCATGCTGCCGTTCGCCCAGGCACTGCAAAAAACCGGTGGTATCGACCTGGCGGTGGGCGGGCTGGTCAGCGTGCTGGGTGGCGCCGGCCCCAGTGCCATTCTCGCCTGCCTTTTCGCCGTCACGGCGGTGATTGGCCTGTTCATTTCCAACACGGCCACTGCGGTATTGATGGCGCCGGTAGCTGTCAGTACCGCCGCGCAACTGGGCATGTCACCCTACCCGTTTGCCATGACCGTGGCCCTGGCCGCATCGGCGGCATTCATGACGCCGGTGTCATCGCCGGTCAACACACTGGTGCTGGGGCCGGGGCAATACCGCTTCGCCGACTTCGTCAAAATCGGCGTGCCGTTCACCGTGCTGGTGATGGTGGTCACCGTCGTGATGGTGCCGTGGTTCTTCGGGTTTTAAAGGAAAGCAACAAGGATTAGAGGCAATTTGACATTATCTCGGCCGATCGCGGCAGATTGACATCAACTGGGCTGACGAAACACACTGCGGGTTATTGCCCCAGGTGCTTCAAGGCGTTGTCCTGGATTTCGTTTCCGCTTGCCGGTCGAGTTCATGGTTTTTCCAGCCCAATCGCGCTTGTTGCCTTATGTCGTTCTGCTTTGCCTGACCTTTGCCCTCACCCTGGGCGGCATCCTGGCACGCCCGATCGAATCGCTGTCGCTGTTCTGGCCAGTGAACGCTGTGGTGGCCGGCGTACTGTTGCGCTACCCCCGCCAAGCCACCCTGACCGGCTTCAGCCTGGTGTGGCTGGCCATGGTCGGCGCCGACCTGTTGTGTGGCAGTGCCTGGGGGCCGGCCCTGTGGTTCAACCTGTGCAATCTTGCTGTGGTAGTAACCCTCTGGCAGCTGCTGTCGCGCTTGCCACGGCTGCACCGGCGCATGCGCACCCCGCACGGCGTACTCAGCGTGTTCGCCGCCTGTGCCGCCGCCGCCATGGTGGCGGCCAGCATGGCAGCGGTCATGGCTGCACCCTGGTTCGAGCAATCCTTGCGCGCCACCTGGCTGGCCTGGTTCAGCGAACAGTTCTCGACTAGCGTGCTGGTGCTGCCGGTGCTGCTCACCGCGCCCTCGGTACGGGCCCTGGTGCGCGGAGGTGCCCAGGCCATCCGCCTGGCGCCGCTGCTGGTGCTGCTGGTCTCGCTGGCGCTCAGCATTGCCTTTGGCGGCCCCGGTGCCATCGCCTTCCCGATTGCCGCCTTGCTGTGGTGTGCCTGGACCTACTCGCCATTCATGGTTTCGCTGCTGACACTCACCGCCGGCAGCACCTTGATTGTGGCGGTGGCGCAAAACCTCATGCACTTCAGCGTGCCGCAAAGCGAGCCCGGGGTGACCACGCTGATGTCGGCCCGCCTGGGCATTGCCATGCTGGTGCTCGGCCCGCTGGTGGTGGCCTGCGTCAGCCAGGCCAACCGCAGCCTGATGGCCCGCCTGGCGCACCAGGCCACCATCGACCACCTGACCGGCGTGCTCACCCGCAGTGCCTTCACCCGCCGCGCCAACGCGCTGCTGGACAGCCGCCAGCAGCATGCCCAGGCACTGCCACTGACCCTGATGATGCTGGACATCGACCACTTCAAGTCGATCAACGATGCCCATGGCCACGGGGTCGGTGACCAGGTGCTGCGCCAGTTCGCCAGCACCCTGCAAGACCAGTTGCACAACGATGAACTGCTCGCGCGTCTGGGCGGCGAGGAGTTTGTCGTCATCCTCCCGGGCCTTGCGCCAGAACGCGCCAAGTTCACCGCCGAACGCCTGCGCCGCGCGGTACAGGACCTGCACGTGGTGCAGGCCGACCAGCGCCTGCAGATTACCGTGAGTATCGGCCTGGCCGGCTGCGACGCCAATATCCCGGCCCCCAGCCTGGACGCGTTGCTGGCAAGCGCCGATCAGGCGCTGTACCGGGCCAAGGCCCATGGCCGCAACCGTGTGGAGCAGGCCGAAGCGCAGCGCCAGGTGGTGTGACTCAACCGGCCAGCAAGTCCCACGACAGCTTGGCGATCAGCACGCACAGCAGTATCAGGAACAGCCCGCGCACAAAGCCTGCGCCCTTGCGTACTGCCAGCCAGGTGCCGGTAAGGGCCCCAAGCACGTTGCACGCCGCCATGGGCAGGGCGATGGCATACAGCACGTTGCCCGAGGGCACGAAGAACACCAGCGCCGCCAGGTTGGTGGCAATGTTCACCACCTTGGCCGAGGCCGAGGCGTGCAGGAAGTCCAAGGCGAAGAAGCGGATGAAAAGGAAGATCAGGAAGCTGCCGGTGCCCGGGCCGAACAGGCCATCGTAAAAACCGATCGCGCCACCGATCAGCACCGCCAGGCACTGCTCCTTGCGGCCGATCTTCGCGGGTTTGTGCAGCGTGCCGAAGTCTTTCTTGCAGAAGGTGTAGATGGCCATCAGCACGATCATCACCAGCACTGCCGGGCGCATCACACTGGGCGGCACCAGTGATACCGTGGCCGCGCCTGCGAACGACATGACAAAGGCGCTGAGCGCTGCCGGCACGATCAGCCCCCAGTCCAGCGTCACCTTGCGAATGAACGAGCGCGCCGCGAAGGCCGTACCACACACTGACGCCAGCTTGTTGGTGCCGAGCAACGCCGCTGGTTGCGCGGTGGGCAGCACGTTGAACAAGGCCGGGATCTGGATCAGCCCGCCGCCCCCCACTGCGGCGTCGATCAGCCCGGCGGCAAAGGCGAACACAGAAAGCACAGCAACATCCATCATGACGCGGTTCCAGGCAGAGAAGACCCCAGCAAGGCTAATCAAAGTGCTGCGCTTGTGTTGAAATGCCATATTGCAAAAACTGCAACAAGGAGCAGGCAATGGCATTGGACATGTTGCGGGAAATCCAGGCGTTCGTCAGCGTGGCACACAAGCGCAGCTTCGTGGCCGCCGCTCGCGCGCTGGGGCGCTCACCCAGCGCGGTAACCCGTGCGGTGCAAACCCTTGAAGACAACGCAGGAAGCAAGCTGCTAAACCGCAACGCCAACGCCGTCACCCTCACCGAAGCCGGTGAGCGCCTGCTGCCCCATGCCGAACGCTTGCTGGATGTGCAACGTGATGCGGCCGAAGAGTTGGCCGCGCTCAGTGGTAGCGCCGAGGGCTGGATACGCTTTGCCGTGCCGCAACTGCTGGGTGAGCATGTGCTGCCACAGGTGCTCGCCGAGTTCTCCCGCTGCCACCCCAAAGTCACCCTGGACGTAAGGTACTGCGACGAAACCCTCGACCCGCTGCAAGGCAAGTTCGATTTCGTGGTACGTGGGGCCTTTCCGCAATCGAGCGAGCTGATCGGCTACCCGCTGTGGGCCTACCAGCGCCACCTGTATGCCAGCCCGGCTTACCTGGCGGTGGCCGGCACACCTCAGCACCCTGAAGAGCTCGAAGGGCATGCGTTGATCCTGCACACCGCCCCGCGCATTCTCAAGGCCTGGCATTTTTGCCGCGACGACCAGATTACCAGCCTGCGGCCCAGGCCCAGGCTACGCCTGGACTCCGGTGACGCGGTGTACCACAGCACCCTGGCCGGGGCAGGCATCGCCCGCCTGGCTGCCTGGGTTGGCGAAGCGCAGGTCAAGGCCGGGCGGCTGGTCCGGGTGTGCCCGCAATACCGCCTGACTTCCAGCAGCGGCCAGGACCCGCAAATGCATGCCGTGTACCCTGCTGGCGAACTGCCGGCGCGGGTACGCGACCTGCTAGCGGCATTGCGCCGTGCCGGCCTGGCCTGCCAAAACAGCCCCCCGAAATGACTGTTCAATTTCTGCTCAATTTAACAGAGCCCGCCGCGGGCCTGGCTTACAGCACTTTATCCACAGACCTACCCACGTTTTTTGTGGACAGATTTCCCAACGCAAAGAACGACTTATCGCACAACCAGCAACGCCGTGTTTGCCAGCTTGACCAACTCGATCCACTCCGCCGTGCTGATCACTCCGGCCTGTTCCAGCACCAGGGCATCGCGCAATGCCTGGTCATATCCCTGCTCATCAAGTGTGCCTTCGGCAAGAAAACGGCTACGCCACTCCAGCATGGCTGAAGTGCCTTTCTTGTATTCCATTGATGTATCGACTCCACGGCAAAAAGACCGGCCCGAATGAGCGGCGGCGGGAGACTACACGAGGCTTTTACACTTGAGAATGACTTGCAGCTACCGCTGGTCCAGCAGTGCAAGCAGGGGGAATACTGGCCAATTGGTCAGGCATTGGGCCCGTCAGTTGAAATAGACGGGCCGCGCAGGAAAAAAGCAGTTGAAGTCAGCTTGGCGGAATGGTGCCAAGAATACCAATCAGAATGGTCAGTAGCAGAAAACCACCCAGGAACAGCGCCAGCTTGCCCATTGGAACCTCTACAGTTGTGATGCGGGGATGGACATATTGTCGAGCCTGAGCTGATACGGTTACAGATTCAGGTTTGTGGAAAAAAAGCGGATCAGATGCGGCGCAGATACATTATTGCTACATGAGGTTTCAAGACGGGTTACAGGCTCCGGCTGTAACCACGCAGGTGGCCTGCCCTTCAAAAGGCGACTGAACGCAGCTGACACGGGAAGTCGAGCTCGATTGAGAGCACATGAATTGAAACGTAGTTTGTAGGACTTTTTACTGTGCGCTGTGGGAAGAATCGCGGCAGGGGCACAAAC
The DNA here is from genome assembly GCF_037993085.1 of Pseudomonas sp. YNh. Classification (NCBI taxonomy): domain Bacteria; kingdom Pseudomonadati; phylum Pseudomonadota; class Gammaproteobacteria; order Pseudomonadales; family Pseudomonadaceae; genus Pseudomonas; species Pseudomonas sp. YNh. Next base: position 92,805 of record NZ_JBBMRJ010000008.1, read on the forward strand.
CTGTATGAAACATCAGTTTCTCCAGTTAATTCGAGCTGCTACGGTTCCTTTTTCCTACAACGGCACGGAAGCCTACAGCTCGAGAAAAGCATGGACCCGTTCAACACTTCGGCACTGAAGTTACAGAAAAAATTGCTGGACCTGCGCCTTGAGTGCGACCGCCTGAGAAGTGAGGGCAAGGACATGGAAGCGGACCGCCTCGCCGGGTCGATCGCGCGGATTGAGGCGGCTATCAGGCAGTTGCCGGATAACCTCAAGCCCGTGACCCTGCAGTGACCGCTACTGCTCCCGCAAGGCATGCACCAGAGCTGTAGGAGCGGCCTTGTGTCGCGACAGGGCTGCATAGCAGCCCCGGCAATTTATGCATTTTCGCTGAAACCCTGGGGCTGCTGCGACACAAGGCCGCCCATACACGAAGCGCGCAGCACAGGCCATCCGCTTTAGAACAGCTTTACCGTGTAACTCAGGATCAAGCGGTTCTCATCGATGTCGGTGCGGTAGTTGGAGCGCGCCATCACGTTGCGCACGCGCACCCCAAGCCCGGCCAGCGGCCCGCTTTGCACCACGTAGGCCAGGTCCAGGTCACGCTCGCGGTCACGCCCTTCAAAGCCCAGCCCGGTGTCCACATCGCGCCCTTTCACATAGCGCAGGGTGGACGTCAGGCCCGGAAGGCCCAAGGCGACAAAGTTGTAGTCATGCCGCACCTGCCACGAGCGTTCGCCCGGCGCCGAGAACTCATAGGTCGGCAGCGTATTCCCCATCGGGTTGGTGTTTGCACCTACCTGGATGAAGCCATCATCGCCGCCGATCTGCTGGTAGCCCACGTAAAAGGTATGCCCGCCGGTCTTGGCCGAAAACAGGCTGAACAGCGCATGGTTGTCATAGTCACCGGCAATCTTGCGCCCGTCCTCGCGGGCATCGAAGTAGCCGGCATTGACCCCCAGCGTCCAGTCCCCCAGCGGCTCGGCGTGCTTGAAGCTGTAGAAGCGCTGCTGGTAGATATCCTCCAGTTGCGCCTGCCACACACCGACGCTGGTACGGTTGCCGTTGAAGGCATAGTCGGCGCCAACGTAGTTGAAGCGGTCACTGGTAAAGCGCGCCAGCCGCGCCGGGTTGATCGGGTCGTTGACCAGCGCGTACATTTTCTGGCTGTTGGATGAGTCGCGCAGGCTGGTGGAGCGGAACTGGCCGGCATTCAGGGTCAACCCGGAAAACTCGCGCGACTCCAGCATCGCGCCCTGGTAGGTAGGCGGCAGCAGGCGCAGATCGCTGAACAACAGCACAGGCAGGTTGGGCATCAACTCGCCCACCTTCAGTTCGGTTTGCGAGACCTTGAACTTGATCGCCGCCCCCAGGCGGCTGTATTCGTCCGCCGACTTGCCGCTATCCAGGCTGGGCAGCAACCCGGACCTGGCATGCTGCGGGCTGCTGTCGAGCTTGAAACCAAGCAGGCCCGTCACATCCACGCCGACGCCGAGCGTGCCCTGGGTGTAGCCGGAGCTTGCGTTCAGGATAAAACCCTGCGCCCATTCCAGGGTACGCGACTGGGTGCTCGCGCCCTTGATATCGGCATAATCGCGGCTGAAGAAGTAATTGCGTGCCTGCAGCGTGGCGCGGGCACCTTCGATGAAACCGGCCTCCTCTGCCGAGGCCTCGGCGCACAACGCGGCGGCGATACACCCGCCGGCCAGGCACGCAGACGAAGAAAAACGCGGTGCAATGGAACCTTGCATGGAGCTACTCCTGGATTTGGACAACAGCAACCCGGCGCGGCGGCCGTGTGTGGCTACCAACGTGCAGGTTGCATCGAGAGAGGGGTCGGCAGGCGGGCGCCCGGCCCGCCTGCCCTGCCGTTGCTTGAAGCGCTGGGCCGCTAGCGGTTGACCAGCTTCGCCGGCAAGGCGATGACCAGGAAGCAGCTGAGGATCAGGCAGCCGGCAAACACCCACAATGCGGCGTGGGAGGTACCGGTGAGGTCGGTGACCAGGCCCATCAGTGAGTTGCTCACCAGGCCTGCGATGTTGGCCACCGAGCAAGCCAGGGCAAAGCCGGTGGCGGCCGCAGTGCCTTTGAGGAAGGTAGCCGGCAGGCTGAAGAACACCGGCACCGCGCCGATGATCGCTGCCGAGGCAATGGCGAACAGCGCCACGGTCATCACCAGGTTCTGGCTGAACAACGTGCTGCTGGCCATGGCGATTGCACCAATGATGAACGGCACGATGATGTGCCAGCGGCGCTCACGGTGGCGGTCGGAGCTGGCCCCGATCATCAACATGCCGGCCAGTGCGGCCAGGCTCGGAATGGCCGTCAGCAGACCGATGTGGAAGGTATCGCTGACGCCAGCATCGCGGATGAAGGTCGGCATCCAGAAGCCCATGGCATAGGCGCTGAGCAAAATCGAAAAGTCGATGCCCCCCAGCATCCACACCTTCAGGTTGAAAAAGCCGTCGCGAAAGCTGTGTTTGCTGTCCTTGCCCTCGGCATCGTCAGCCGCCAGGTCCGCTGCCAACTGCGCCTTGTCGTCAGCCGACAGCCACTTGGCCTGCTGGAAATGGTTAGGCAATGCCCAAAACGTGAGGATGCCCAGCAACACACTGGGGATCGCCTCCAGCAAAAACAGCCACTGCCAGCCGTGCAGGCCATGCACCTGGTCGAAATGCCCCATGATCCAGCCAGAAATCGGCCCGCCGATCACGCTCGACAAGGGCAGCCCGATCATGAACAAGGCAATGATGCGCCCGCGCCGATAGGTGGGGTACCACATGGTCAGGTAGTACAGCACGCCCGGCAGGAAGCCGGCCTCGGCAGCCCCCAGCAGAAAACGCAGGACATAGAACTGGGTGGTGGTGGAAACGAACATGGTGCAGGCCGACAGCAGGCCCCAGGTGATCATGATGCGTGCGATCCATAGCTTGGCGCCAACGCGCTGCAGGATCAGGTTGCTCGGCACTTCGAAAATGATGTAGCCGACAAAGAACAGCCCGGCACCCAGGCCATAGGCCGCTGTGCTGAACTGCAGGTCTTCGAGCATCTGCAGCTTGGCGAAGCCGACATTGATGCGGTCCAGATAAGCTGCGAGGTAGCAGAAGCACAGGAAGGGGATGAGCCTCCAGGTGATCTTGCTGTACAGCGCTTTAGTGCCATGGTCGATGTCACTGTGGACCGTGGTTGCATTCGCAATTGGCATTTCCTGTCTCCTGGCGGGCGACTTTGTGGTTGTTTTAAGGCCAGCAGTGTTCGACGCGCCGGGCACCCCGCGCACTATACGCGGCGTGCCTGGGCAGCGCCTGAAGACCCCGAGTGCTCCTGCGGGGCGACCACCCGGACAGCAGGCGGTCATGGACGGGCTTCCCGCACCGGTCCTTGATTGTTATTGGTAAGGGCTAACCGGCGTTCAGCCGGCCAGGTGCCTGAGTTGCTGCATCGCCTCCTGGCGGGTGACGACATCGCCATACTTGCTGTCGATGTCGAACAGGTTGGCTTCGTGCGGGTCGTTGTGGCGATCACCGACGCACTCGCGCACCACGATGGTTCGAAACCCGTGCTGCATGGCATCCACCGCACTGGCCCGGATGCAGCCACTGGTGGAGCAGCCAGCCAGTACCACGGTATCCACGCCTTGAGCATGCAGCAGCGGGGCCAGGCTGGTGGCGAAGAAGGCACTGGCGTACTGCTTGCTCAGCACCACCTCCCCTGCCTGTGGCGCAACGGCCTCGCAGAACGCCGCCAGCGGGTTGCCTTCGACCATGTCCTTCATCACCGGCGCCTTGCGCACCCACACGCCGCCGTCAGCAAAATGCGGCGGCTGGTAGCGGATGTTGGTGTGCACCACCAGGGTACCGCAGTCGCGGGCCAGCGCCAGCAGGCCGGCAGCCTGCTCGACCGCCGCGACCACGCCCGGGGCGTACAGCGGTGCGCCGGGGGTGGTGTAGCCCTGCATGAAGTCGATCATCAACAGGGCTGGTTTGCGGCCAAAGCCGATGCGCTGGCCCCATACGCCCTGGTAGTTGTCACGGGCGCTTTGTGCGTCGCTCATGTCCATCTCCCGATTTCAGTAGGCGCCCGACAGCAGGGCACCGGCACCCGGCACGACCGGCTCCAGGTCCAGCGCCTTGAGCATGGCGTACGTGGTGGCGATGGCAGCGGTCACCACCGGCTTGCCGGTTTGCGCCTCAACCTTGGCCACGGCCGGCAGCGATTGCATCTGCACGCAGGCCGAGAGCACCACCACATCGACCCCCTCAAGGTTCATGCCGGCGACGATGCCTGGCAGGTTGGCCGGGTCATGGCGGGCCACGGCGAGGTTGTCGGGGATTTCCAGCGCGCGCCAGTCCTGCACCTCAAAGCCTTCCTCGCGGATGTAGTTCACCACCAGCTCGGTCAAAGGCTTCATGTACGGCGCGACGATGGCAATGCGCTTGGCCTTCATCACATGCAAGGCCTCGACCAACGCCCCGGCGCTGGTGATTACCGGTGCCAGCGCGTCGTTGTCGGCGGTGGCCTGCTGCAAGCGCTTTTCCGATTGCCGGTGATAGCCCAGGCCCATGGCCATGATCGCCACCAGGCAGGCGTAGCCCAGCACATCCACCTTGGCGTCGGACAGCTCCATTGCGCAGCGGTCGGACTCGGCGTCCATGGCGGCCAGCTCTTCCTTCTTCACCTGCTTCATGCGCATGCGGCTGGAATGGAAGGTGAAGCGCTCGGGGCGGATCGCCTGGCGCGCGTTGAGCATCGCCGGGATTTCGGTTTCCATCGTGGTGTTCGAGCTCGGCACGATCTGGCCGATGCGGTATAGCTTGGTCATGTCTCGTGCTCCGTCAGACAAGGGGTTGGTCGAGGAAGTCGCCAAAAGCGGCGAAGAAGCCGTCCAGGTCATCCCATGGGATCATGTGGCCGGCGTTGTCGACATGCGCGACCTGGATATCCGGCTTGAGTTCACGTATTTCAGCGATGTCACGGGGCTCGATTACCCCACCTCGCCCGGCCACCATCAGCAATGCCGGCTGGCGCACCGCAGGCAGGTACTGGTGGATATCCACGTTGTGAAAATCATCAAACGCCCGCACGATCGCCGGCTCGTGGCAGGTGTGCAGCCATTCGGCTCGCAGCGCCAGCTGCTCGTCGCTCCAGGTGGCGCAGAATGCGCGCATGTCGTCGCCGCTCATGCCCACCGTGGCCTGGCGGATCGAATCCACATACCACGGCAGCTTGCTCGGGTAGGCACGGCGGCCTGGCCCGGACACCGGCGGGTCGACCAGCACCAGCCGCTGCAGCCCCGGTGCTCCCTGGGCAGCCGCGCGAATGGCAAAGCGCGCACCCATCGAGTGCCCGACCAGGTGGTAGCTGTGCAGGCCCAGCGCTGCGGCAAAGGCCGGAATGTCCGCAGCACAGGCGTCGGTGCCGTAGTCCAGTTCGGGGCCGCTTGAAGACAAGCCGCGGCCGCGCACATCCAGCACGTAGGTGTCGAAGTACAACCCAAGACGCTCGGCGACGAAGCCCCAGGTGATCCCCGGGCTGGTGATGCCGGGCACCAGGATCAGCGCATGGCCCTTGCCGCCGTAGCGCAGGTAATGCTGGCGGATGCCATTGGCGCAGACGTTGCCGCCGGCGACGAAGGTGCTCATGCCGCCTCCCCGCTTTTCAGCGCCTGGCCGTACAGGTCATAGCCGTAGACCCAGGCCGGGTCCTCCTGGCTGTAGAGGAAGGTGTTGGCGTTGGATACCGCCTGCACCCGGGATGCCCGCTCCTTGCGATTGGCCTCGTACAGGGCGAACGCGGTGCGGTGGTCGGACAGCCCGGTTTCTTGCAGGCAGCGGGTCAGCATGGCTGCATCCTCGATGGCCATGCACGCGCCCTGGGCCATGTGTGGCTTCATCGGGTGGCAGGCATCACCCAGCAGCACCAGGCGGCCACGGCTCCACAGCGGCAGCGGGTTGCGGTTGCGCAACGGCCATTTGGTGATCGACTCGGTGGCGTCGATCAGCTTCTGCACGGTGGGGTGGTAGCCCTCGAAGGCAGCGCGCATTTCCTCCTGGCTGCTGTCGACGTACGCCCCCTGGAAGTCCCAGGCCGCGTGAGGTACGCCGGTGACGAAGTAGTACTCGTCGCGCTTGCCGGTGGTGTAGTAGACCATCATGTGGCGGTCTTCGGACCACCACTTGACGCAGGGCTCGAACACATCGGCATGCTGCGCCAGGTTTACCCCGCGGATCAGCGCACGGTGGGCGACCCAACCGCTGTAGATCGGCGCTTCAGCGCCCAGCAGTTCTTCACGAATCCTGGAATGGATGCCGTCGGCACCGATGACGATGTCGGCCACGGTGTGGGTGCCGTCGGCGAAGTCCAGGCGCACCTGTTCGCCTTCGTCGACGATCTTTTGCAGGCGTTTGCCAAAGTGCACGGTACCCGGCTTGATCGCCTCGATCTGCAGGGCGTGCAGGTCGCCACGGTGGATGGTGATATAGGCCGCGCCATACTCGCGGCGGGCAAACTCGCCCAGCGGGATACGCGCCAGGTAGTCACCGCTACCGCCATCGCGGCTGAACCAGAAGTCCGGGTGCGAGCCCATCAGTTCCAGCTTCTGCTCCAGCCCCATGCGGCGGAAGATCTTCATCACGTTCGGGCCAATATGGATGCCCGCCCCCAGGCGGGTGAACTCCGGCGCCTGCTCGAACACCTCGACATCGAACCCGGCCTGCTGCAGCAACGTGGCGGCGGCCGCCCCACCCAGACCCGCACCGACGATTGCGATTTTCTGCCTACCACGCATGGGTATCTCTCCTCTTGTTCTGATATGTGGCCAGCGGTTCGACCGCCTGACGATTTAGAGCGTATACGCTGCAAATGAACTTTGAATAGAGGCACGACAAAATATTTTTCAAACGCCTGATCGAAAGCCAATACCGGCTATCTGTTACCGCAAACATTGGCTGATGTGTGAATAGGTAACGTTTGACAGATAACTTGCGCTTGCCGTCAGGATGCGCTTTCATCTGCCAAAGTAGGGTGTACACGCTATTATTTTGCACCGAGATGAAGCGCCAGGCACTGCCATGGTGCACCCCTGTCAACGCCACCCAGGAGAACCCCGATGCCGGTGAGCAATGCACAACTGACCCAGATGTTCGAGCACGTACTGAAGCTGTCCCGCGTGGACGAGACGCAGAGCGTGGCCGTACTCAAGAGCCACTACTCCGACCCGCGCACGGTCAACGCCGCGATGGAGGCCGCGCAGCGCCTGAAGGCGAAGGTGTATGCGGTAGAGCTGCCAGCGTTCAACCACCCGACCGCCATGGGTAACGACATGACTGCCTACTGCGGCGACACCGCACTGACCGGCAACCTGGCGGCGCAGCGGGCGCTGGAAGCGGCCGACCTGGTCGTCGACACCATGATGCTGCTGCACTCGCCCGAGCAGGAGCAGATCCTCAAGACCGGCACGCGCATCCTGCTGGCGGTTGAGCCACCTGAAGTGCTGGCGCGCATGCTGCCGAGCGAAGACGACAAACGCCGGGTGCTGGCCGCCGAAACCTTGCTGAAACAGGCGCGCAGCATGCATGTGCGGTCCAAGGCCGGCAGCGACTTCCACGCCCCGCTCGGCCAGTACCCGGCCGTGACCGAGTACGGCTATGCCGACGAACCAGGGCGCTGGGACCACTGGCCCAGCGGTTTCCTGTTCACCTGGCCGAACGAGGACAGTGCCGAGGGCACGCTGGTGCTGGATGTGGGCGACATCATCCTGCCGTTCAAGAACTACTGCCGCGAGCGCATCACCCTGGAGATTGAAAAAGGCTTTATCACCGGCATCCACGGCGGCTTCGAGGCCGAGTACCTGCGCGACTACATGAGGTACTTCAACGACCCCGAGGTGTACGGCATCTCACACATCGGCTGGGGCCTGCAACCGCGCGCGCAGTGGACTGCCATGGGCTTGCACGACCGCAACGACGGCATGTGCATGGACGCCCGCGCGTTCTACGGCAACTTCCTGTTCTCCACCGGCCCGAACACCGAGGTCGGCGGCAAGCGCAAGACCCCCTGCCACCTGGACATCCCGCTGCGCAACTGCGATATCTACCTGGATGACAAGGCCGTGGTGCTGGCCGGCGACGTGGTCGCACCAGAAGAATCACGGGCGCGATAGTGGTTATACTGGCCGGGCGCTCCGCTATTGGCGGCCGGCCAGCACCTTTCCACCCAGCCCAAGCCATCCCATGCCAAAGAAAACCACCCCCAGCAGCGCCCCGCTAGACACCACACCCTATGACGTCACCGAACAAGTCGGCCACCTGCTGCGCAAGGCTTACCAGCGGCACACGGCGATCTTCCAGCAGCAGGCCTGCGACCCGCAGCTTACCTCGATCCAGTTCGTTACCCTGTGTGCCCTGCGCGACCACGGCCCCAGCTCCCAGGCCGAACTGATCAAGGCCACCGCGGTAGACCAGGCAACCATCCGCGGCATCGTCGAGCGCCTGAAGGCGCGCGAGCTGGTGCAGCTGTCACCAGACCCGGGCGACCGGCGCAAGGTCATTGTCGAACTCACCGACAGCGGCGCGGCATTGCTCGACGCAATGATCCCCTGCGCCCGGCAGATCAGCGAATTGAGCATGGGCAGCCTGAATGCCGGCGAACGCGTGGCCATTTTGTACCTGCTGCGCAAGATGATCGACAGCGACGAAAACCCCGGCTGACAAGCTGACGCGCCCGGCAAACCATCTCTGGCCTGCTTCTTGCTCACTCATTTCATGTAGTGAGTACTTACCGAAACTCTCGCGTCATGTGAGTCCTTTGGTAGCGCAAGCAACCTCCAGAGATGAGCCAACAATGCAAACAACCATCTCCCTGCGGGTCAACGGCCAGCCTGTCGAAGTCAGCGCCATGCCCGACACCCCGCTGCTGCTGATCCTGCGCAACGACCTGTGCCTGAACGGGCCCAAATACGGCTGCGGCCTGGGCGAATGCGGGGCGTGCACGGTGATCATCGACGGCGTGGCCGCACGCTCGTGCGTCATCCCCCTGGCCGGCGCTGCGGGCCGCGACATCACCACCCTCGAAGGGCTGGGCAGCAAGGCCGCGCCACACCCGGTGCAACAGGCGTTCATCGACGAACAGGCAGCACAGTGCGGCTACTGCATGAACGGCATGATCATGACCACCAAGGCCCTGCTCGACCGCATCCCCGACCCCAGCGACGAACAGATTCGCCAGGAACTGTCCGGCAACCTGTGCCGCTGCGGCACTCACGTCGAAATCCTGCGCGCCGTGCGCCGCGCCGCCGAGACCCGGAGAAAAGCATGAACCACTCACAACAGGTGCCCAGCCGCGACCAGCTGCTGGCCAAGACTGGCGTGTTGCTGATCGTCGACCAGATCACCCCACCCTCGGGCCCCGTGGCCAAGGGTGTGACGCCTGTGGTCAAGGCGCGCGAGCTGGCGCTGTTCATCGCTGTCAGCGACGACGGCATGGTCTACGCCTTCAACGGCCACGTCGACCTGGGCACCGGCATCCGCACCTCGCTGGCGCAAATCGTCGCCGAAGAGCTGGACCTGCACATGGACCAGGTGCACATGGTGCTGGGCGACACCGAGCGGGCACCCAACCAGGGCGCGACCATCGCCAGCGCCACCCTGCAGATTTCCGCCGTGCCCCTGCGCAAGGCAGCCGCCACCGCGCGGCGTCACCTGCTGCAACAGGCCGCGCAACGCCTTGGCTGCACGCCCGAAGTGCTACGCATCGAAGAAGGCGCGGTCATCGCCAGCGATGGCAGCACGCTGCGTTTTGCCGAACTGGTACAGGGCGAAAACCACCAGCTGCACATTGCCGACGATGCCCCGCTCAAGGCCATCGACGACTACCGCCTGGTCGGCCGCAGCGCTGCACGGGTAGACATTCCCGGCAAGGCCACCGGCGAGCTGACCTACGTGCATGACATGCGCCTGCCCGACATGCTTCACGGCCGGGTGATCCGCCCGCCCTACGCCGGTCATGACAGCGGCGACTTCGTCGGCAACAGCCTGCTGGCGGTAGATGAATCGTCCATCGCCCATTTGCCCGGCGTGGTGGCCGTGGTCGTCATCCGCGACTTTGTCGGCGTGGTGGCCGAGCGCGAAGAACAAGCGATCCGCGCGGCCCAGGCGCTGAAAATCAGCTGGAAGCCATTCACAGGCAAGCTGCCCGACCTCAGCGATGTCGCCCAGGCCATCCGCGACAACCCGCGGGTACAGCGCACCGTGCTGGACCAGGGCGATGTCGACGGCGGCATCGCCAATGCCACTCAGCGCCTGAGCCGCAGCTACCTGTGGCCGTACCAGCTGCACGCATCGATCGGCCCCTCGTGCGCGCTGGCCGACTTCACCGATGGGCCGATCCGCGTGTGGTCCGGCACGCAGAACCCGCACCTGCTGCGCGCCGACCTCGCCTGGCTGCTGGAGTGTGCAGAGGAGCGCATCGAGATCATCCGCATGGAGGCCGCCGGTTGCTACGGACGCAACTGTGCCGATGACGTGTGCGCCGACGCGGTGCTGCTGTCGCGCGCGGTACAGCGCCCGGTGCGGGTGCAGCTGACCCGCGAGCAGGAGCATGTGTGGGAGCCCAAGGGTACCGCGCAGCTGATGGAAATCGACGGCGGCCTGAACGCCGACGGCAGCGTGGCCGCCTATGACTTCCAGACCAGCTACCCCTCCAATGGCGCACCTACCCTGGCCCTGCTGCTGACCGGTGCCGTGGAACCGGTGCCGGCGCTGTTCGAAATGGGCGACCGCACGTCGATCCCGCCCTATGACTACGAACACATGCGCGTCACCATCAACGACATGACGCCACTGGTACGTGCCTCGTGGATGCGTGGCGTGTCGGCCATGCCCAACAGCTTCGCCCACGAGTCGTACATCGATGAGCTGGCCTTTGCCGCTGGCGTCGACCCGGTCGAATACCGCCTCAGGCACCTGTCCGACCCGCGCGCCATCGACCTGGTCAAGGCCACCGCCGACCGCGCCGAATGGCAGCCGCATACCCGGCCCATGCAGGCGCAGGCCGAAGGCGATGTGCTGCGCGGCAGGGGCTTTGCCTATGCACGCTACATCCACAGCAAATTCCCCGGTTTTGGCGCGGCGTGGGCGGCATGGGTGGCCGATGTCGCGGTGGACCGGCGCACCGGTGAAGTGGCCGTCACCCGCGTGGTGATCGGCCACGATGCCGGGATGATGGTCAACCCCGAGGGCGTGCGCCACCAGATCCACGGTAACGTCATTCAGTCCACCAGCCGGGTGCTCAAGGAACAGGTCAGCTTCGAAGAGTCGACCGTGGCCAGCAAGGAATGGGGCGGGTACCCGATCCTGACCTTCCCCGAACTGCCGGCCATCGACGTGATGATGCTGCCGCGTCAGCACGAAGCGCCGATGGGCAGCGGCGAGTCGGCCTCGGTACCGAGCGCGGCAGCCATCGCCAATGCCATTTTCGACGCGACCGGCATTCGTTTTCGCGAGCTGCCGATCACGGCGGAGCGGGTGCGTGCCGCCCTCGATGGCCAAGGTCAGGGCCCTGAAGCGCCAGCGCAGCCGACCACCAAGCGTTCGAAGTGGTGGTTCGGCTCGCTGGCCGGGGTATTCGGCGCTGCATTGGGCGTACTCGCCACAGCCCTGCCCTGGCGCGCTGAAATCGCCCCGGTCACCCCGCCAGGCCCTGGCAGCTGGAGCGCCGCGATGCTCGAGCGTGGGCGCCAGGTGGCGGCGGCCGGTGACTGCGCCGTGTGCCATACGGTCAGCGGCGGCAAGGTCAATACAGGCGGGCTGGCGATGGAAACACCATTCGGCACGTTGTACAGCACCAACATCACCCCGGACCCGGAAACCGGCATCGGCCGCTGGTCGTTCGCTGCCTTCGAGCGGGCCATGCGCGAAGGCATCAGCCGCGACGGTCGGCACCTGTACCCGGCGTTTCCCTATACCTCGTTTCGCAACATCAACGACGCCGACATGCAGGCGCTGTATGCCTACCTGATGTCGCAAACTCCGGTACGCCAGGAAGCACCCGCCAACCAGATGCGCTTCCCGTTCAACCAGCGGCCACTGATGGCCGGCTGGAATGCGCTGTTTCTGCAACGCGGCGAATACCAGCCCGACCCGCAGCGCAGTGCGCAGTGGAACCGCGGCGCCTACCTGGTCGACGGCCTGGGCCACTGCACCGCCTGCCACTCGCCTCGCAACCTGATGGGCGCGGAAAAAGGCGGCAGCAGCTACCTGGCGGGCGGCATGGTCGATGGCTGGGAAGCCCCGGCCCTGAATGCACTGGGCAAATCATCCACGCCGTGGAGCGAAGACGAGCTGTTCAGCTACCTGAGCACCGGGTTCTCCGAAAAGCACGGTGTGGCGGCCGGCCCAATGGGCCCGGTGGTCAGCGAACTGGCCACCCTGCCAAAGAGCGACGTGCGTGCCATTGCCCACTACCTAGGTTCACTCGACGGCGAGCCACAGGCAGTGGCCGCCAAGGCCGCGCCCCAGGTGGACACGCAAGTGTCGCTGAGCAACGGCGAGCGGGTATTCAAAGGCGCATGCATGGCCTGCCACAGCGATGGGCTGGGGCCGAAGCTGTTTGGCGTCAGCCCGTCGATGGCGGTCAACAGCAACGTCCACAGCGCCCTGCCGGACAACCTGCTGCGCGTGGTGCTGCACGGCATTGCCACCCCGGCCACCCGTGACCTGGGCTACATGCCCGGCTTCAAGGACAGCCTGTCGGACCGCCAGGTCGCCGACCTGGCAGCTTACCTGCGCCAGCGCTTCGCTGCCGACAAGCCGGCCTGGCAAGGCCTGGCGGCCAAGGCCGCGCAGGTGCGCGCCAACCCCGGCAGCCACTGAGCGTCAGCGGCGCAGGCCGCGCAGGGCAAGGTCGCTGATAAACACCAGCCAGTCGGCCTTGGCCTGCTTGTCGGCCAGGTCTACGGCCAGAAACGAGCTGAGGGTGTGGCGGTTGGAATTATAGAAATAGCAGAGCGAGGCAATCATCAGGTAGGCGTGGGTGATGTCGATGTCGTCGCGGAACAGGCCCTTGGCCTGGCCTGCTTCAATGATCGGCCGCAGCACGCCGACTGCTTCGCCGGACAGCGCCTTAAGGTTCTGCGACTTGCGCGCGTGCTGGCCCTGGTGAAGGTTTTCGGTGGCGAGGATGGTGACGAATTCGGGGTGGCGCACGTAGTAGTCCCAGATGAACGCCACCAGCTCACGCAGGGCCTGTTCCGGGTCGCCTAGGTCGATGCGCAGCTTGGCTTCGGCCCGGTTGAAGCTGGCGTAGATATGCTCCAGCACGCTGATGAACAGCTTTTCCTTGCTGCCGAAGTAGTAATAGATCATCCGGTCGTTGGACTTGGCCAGCGTGGAGATCTGCTCGATACGCCCACCGGTGAAGCCTTCCTTGCTGAAGACCTTCACCGCAGCCTTGAGAATGTTGTCCCGGGTGCGGTCGGCCTGTTGGGCACGAACACCGGTTTTGCGAGTTTGCATGTCGGTCCCTGAGGGGCTGGCCAGATAACCAACACTGCCACAGACGTTGGGCCTTTGCGAGACAACGTGCTGTATCACCACGCTGCCCGCACTGCTCCAGCAGGCTTACAGCTAAACCGTCGAATCATGCACACTTCCTTGCCTGGCAGGCTTGGCCCCAGCGCCCAGGCAGGTAACTGCAAAGGCAATCACCAATGCCCCGGTACCCAACAGGAAAATCAGCTGCTGGTTGGAGCCCTCCACCAGCATGGCAATCAGTGCCGGCGTCACTGCTGCAGCCCCCATCAAGGTAATGCTGACCAAAGGCGTCAGCTTGCCGGTCGGGTCGTTGGTGGTGATCAGCGCCATGTAGTACGACAACGACAGCACCCAGCCAAAGTTGATCAGCAACAACGCTATGAACAGCTGCATTGGCGTGCGGGTATGGCCGGTGAGCATGGCGATGGAAATGAACACCGCCACCAGCCCTACGGCGATCATCAATTGGCGATTGACCCGCGCACCCAGCAGGCTAGGCAGCCCCGCCCCCGGCAAACCACCGAGGGCCGACAGGCCGAACGCCCAGCCGATATCGACGCCGCTGATGCCCTGGTCTCGCGCCAACTGGTCAATGAAGCCCCATACGCAGTAGATGGCGATCTGCATGAAGAGCATGCCCACCAACGCAGTGCGCCCCGTGCGCGCCGAACCACCCTGGGCAGGCGAGGCTTCGCCACTGGCCAGCAACGCCGCCGGGCGACGCGGCAGCGCCAGGCTGGCGCCGCAGATCAGCAAGTACCACAGGCCAAACGCGCACAAGGCGGTCACCGTGCCACTCTGCGCGGCCAGCAGCGGCAACGCTGCGGAAAACAGCGAGTACTCTGGGGTTTGCAGCAACAGCATCAACCCGAACGAACGGTCCTGGTTGGGCAAGCGGCCCAGCGTGGACACCGCATAGGCATACACCAGTCCCGCACAGGTGCCGGCCGCCAGGCGCACGATCAGTAGCATGGTGTTGGTGGTGGCAAAGGCGGTCGCGATGCTCAAGGCCACGCACAGTGCGCCCACGATCAGGCACAGGCTGCGCCCGCCGTGGCGCTTCATCAGCACCGGGCAAAGCAAGGTACCCAGGGTCATGCCGATCATCTCGACCGACACCACCCAGCCCTGCTGATCGAGTGACAGGCTCAGTTGCTCCGTGACCAACCCCATGAAGATGGGTTGTACGCCACAGACGATGAAGGAAGTACAGGCGATGAAAATCAGCGCGGCACGCAGCAGCTTGGAATCTTGCGTCATGGGGACCCCGACACGGCATTTGTTTTTATTGTGTGTGGCGACCTGCCCTGAAAGGCGCCGTAGCTGGCGGCTGGGCGGGTCTCATGGGCAATCGTGGGCCGAGATGGAAGGCTTTGAAAGTTAATTATCGGCATCGATATCAGTGGGCTTTTTAATGCAGGCCAGACTGCCCTGGGCTGCATCCATAAATGCACTGAACCCGATCCTGATAATTAATTGGAGACCTATCGGCATCCCCCCTACCGTGGTACGTCACCCAAGCCTCAGTAGAAAAGGCCCGATCATGAACGACCGTGAGTTCATCAACGCCATCGACGCCGATGGCATGCCTCTGCACATTGCCGTAACCAACGGGCGCATCAGCCACATCGGCCCGCAACGCGCCAGCACCCCAGCCCGTGAAACCATCGACCTCGAAGGCCTGCTGGTGCTGCCAGGCTTTGTCGATGGCCACATCCACCTGGACAAGAGCTTTGTCGGCGACCGCTGGCGACCGCACCAACCGGTCGCCAGCCTGCGCGAGCGCCTGGCCGTGGAAAAACGCGAACTGGCCAGTGCCCCACCCATCGTCGAGCGCGCCGATGCGCTGATGCGCCAAGCCGCCTCGTTCGGCACCCTGGCGATGCGCTGCCACGTGGACGTGGACGCCACCACCGGCCTGACCAATCTGCACGCCATGCTCGAAGCCCGGGACAAGTGGAAAGACCTGCTCGACATCGAGCTGGTGGCCTTCCCCCAGGCAGGCGTGGTGAGCTGCCCCGGCACGGCTGAAGTGATGGAAGCGGCCATCCGCGAAGGCGTGCAGGTGGTCGGCGGCATCGACCCCACCACACTGGATGGCGACGCCGACGCCCAGCTGGACATTGTCTTCGGCATCGCCGAACGGCATGGCGTGAAGGTCGACATTCACCTGCACGAGCCGGGCGATATCTGCATCGCCCAGCTCGAGCGCATTGCGGCACGCACCCAGGCACTGGGCATGCAAGGCCTGGTGGCGGTCAGCCACGCCTATGGCCTGGGCGACGTATCCGATGCTGTGGTCGACCGCACGGCCGAAGTACTGGCGGGCGCCGGCATTTCCATCATGACCAACGCCCCCGGCGAACATGCGTTCCCACCCGTGCTGCGCCTGCGTAACGGCGGCGTGCGGGTATTTACCGGCAACGACAACATCCAGGACGCCTGGTGGCCCTACGGCAATGGCGACATGCTGCAGCGGGCGATGCTGGTCAGCTATCGCTCGGGCTTCAATACCGATGACGAGCTGCGGGTTGCGCTGGAAATGGCGACAGAAGCCAGTGCCGGGGTGATGGGCAAACAGGACTATGGTTTGAAAGTTGGTAACGAGGCCAGCTTCGTGCTGTTCAAGGCACCCAATGCCGCTGCGGCGGTGGCGGCTGCCATTCATGAACGGGTGATCGTGCGCCACGGCGCGTTCTGGGGCGGGCCTGCGCAGTTGCAGTTGAAGGCAGTGCAGTTTGCTACCGAACTGCGCCGTTAATCGCAGGCAAAGTACAGACCCCAGCCCTGCGCGGCCCCTGTGGGAGCGGGTTCACCCGCGAACACCGGCAGCGCCGGTGCCATACACCGCGTTGTCTTCTTCGCGGGTAAACCCGCTCCCACAGGGTACGCGGCACGGTTTCGAGCTTTGTACGCTGAGCGAAGGCGCAGCCAATGGGCTGCGCAGGCTCATTCCTCCTCAGCCCGCAATATCCCGATCAGAATTTCAGCCAGCGCCATGACCATAGGGTCCGCCGTAGGCCGATGAAAAATCGCCGCCTCAAACACCTTGATGGGCTTGAACCCCTGCTCCGCCCCAAGCACTCGATGCCCACCCGTCACCACCCGCGACGGCAACAGGCTAACCCCCAACCCGTTAGCCACCGCCTCCTGAATCCCCGCCAGGCTCGAACTGGTAAAAGCGATCCGCCAACTGCGTCCCATTGCCTCGACCGCTCCGATCATGTCATCCCGGTACAATCCCCGCGGCGGAAAGGTCACCAGCGGAATGGGGTCTTGGGCGAAACACGGGTACTGCGCACTGTCGATCCACTCGATGCGCTCTGGCTGGCAGGCATTCGCCTCGCGGCTATGGCGCCGTTGCTTGATCAACACCAAGTCCAGCTCGCCTCGGTCGTAGGTACTCATCAAATCGCGGCTCAACCCACCGGTAATCTCCAGCTTCACTGTCGGATTACGCCGGTTGAACGCCGCCAGCGCCTGCATCGTCTTGCCTGCGACAAAATCGTCCGGCAGGCCGATGCGTACAGTCACTGTCACCCCGCCCGACATGGCCTCGGTCAGTTGACTGCTCACTGCCAGCAGGTGCCGCGCATACCCCAGCAGGGTTTCCCCCGCATCGGTCGGGTGTACCTCGCGGTTGCTGCGGTCGAGCAACTGCTGGCCAACCATTTCCTCCAGCCGGCGCACCTTCTGGCTGACCGTGGACTGGGTGGAGTGCAGGCGTGCGGCAGCGGTGGTGAAACTGCCGCAGTCGGCCACCATGACCACGGTGCGGAGCATGTCCAGGTCATAGATGGCACGGTTGGGTTTGATGGAGTCAGGCATCTGCGGGTTCAGCTTTTGTGGATGGGGCTGGGTACATGATGCCTGAAGCGGCAGTGCATGATGCAATGCCAGAGGGCAAGGCATACCTTGTATGCATGCACGAACCCTTTCGCAGATGCGGTGCTTTGCTCAAGCTGCAGCTGCCCCCTTCTCCTCGCCACTCACCTCGAACTGCCCCACCAGCTTCTGCAACTTGCCAGCATCCACCCGCACCTTCTGCGCGCTGCTCTGCAGCACCACCGCCGTCTGGCGCATCTCGCTGGAGGACTGGTTGACCTGGTCGATGGTCTTGCCGTATTCCACGCTACGCCGGTTGAGCTGCTGGATGATCGCGAACATGCCCTCCACGGCCTGGTGCAGTTGAACGTTCTCGGACGAGGCATCTTCGGCAAGGCGCAGGCTGTTGTCGACGTCCTGTACGCCCTGTTCCATGAAGCTGACGGCCTGGCGGGTTTCGCCCTGAAGGCTCTCGACCATGTGGCGAATGTCTTCGGCGGCGCGCGCGGTTCGCGCGGCCAGGCTGCGCACCTCGTCGGCCACCACCGCAAAACCGCGGCCATGCTCGCCAGCACGCGCCGCCTCGATGGCAGCATTGAGCGCCAGCAGGTTGGTCTGGTTGGTGATGTCGCTGATCAACCCGGTGATGTTGTCGATCTCGACCATGCGGCTGTCGAGCCGCTGCACGCTGGAGGACGAACGCGCCACCACATCGCGAATCGACTGGGTGCCTGCCTGCACCGCCAGAAACTGCTCGCGGGCACGGCTGACCACCTCGTCCATGGCCTGCTTCATCTGCTCGGCACTGACCGAGGCCTGCTGCAGTTCGCCGAGCTGCTCCTCCATGATGATCATCATCTGGTGCACGGCGTCCGCCACATCGGCAGAGCTCACACTCGCCTCCTGGCTGCGCCCGAGCATCATCTGGTTGGTGCTGCCGACCGTGCGACTGGCCTTCACCACCTGCCCCACCACCGCGTCCAGGCGGTCGATGAAGCTGTTGATCCACCGCGCCATGTCGCCGCTCTCATCGTTGCCCAGGGCGCTGGTGTCCAGGCGCTGACGCAGGTTGCCTTCACCCTCGGCGATGGTGCGCAGCACGCCGCTCATGCCATTCAACCTGGCTGCCAGGCGCTTGGGCCCGAACACGCCGAACACCAGCGTGGCGCCGAGCATGCTCACGGCCAGAATCACGTCATTCAGCCCTTGCGGCAGGCCGGCATGGTGCTGCACCAGGTAGTTGCAACCGAATAACCCGGCCATGGTCGCCACGTAGGGCTTCATCAAGCCATAGCTCAGCGAGCGGCGTCGGTAGACCTCTTCCAGGTCCGCCTCGCACATCATGCCCCAGCGGTCGGGCGAACCCGGTAACTGGAACGTTACGCCCTTGCCGACCACCGGC
Source organism: Pseudomonas sp. YNh (assembly GCF_037993085.1). Taxonomy (NCBI): domain Bacteria; kingdom Pseudomonadati; phylum Pseudomonadota; class Gammaproteobacteria; order Pseudomonadales; family Pseudomonadaceae; genus Pseudomonas; species Pseudomonas sp. YNh. The sequence continues at coordinate 111,543 of NZ_JBBMRJ010000008.1, forward strand.
ACGTGGCGGTAGTCCGAGTAGCCCGGGTAAGTCACGAACAGGTTGGCACCACGTCTGATGGTTTCCCTTACCCCCGGGTGCAGTTCGCGTGTGGAGGGGTCGGTGAAGCGCAGTTCCAGCTCGGTATGGCGCTGGACCTGCACGGTGGTCCAGGGCGTGTGCACACCACTTTTGAGATTTTCGCCGTGGGTAAAAGTGCCGTCCTCGAAGCGCGAGCGAGACAGGGCTGTGCCAGGCTGGATGGCCGGGTCGAAACGCGACTGCGCCATGAACAGGTAGTTGTCGCCCGACTCGGCGAAAATATGCCCGGCCTCGCGCTGGATCAGGTCGCCCAGAACATCGTTGGGTACCCGACCGCACAGGCAGCCAACGACTTTACCGCCAGCCTTCACCGGCTGGTAGAACATCAGCGTCACTTCGTCGTGGAAGCGTGAAGACGACGGGCCAATGCGCAGGGTCAGCGGGTCGCTGTAAGGGCCATGCAGAAATGGCGCCTTCAGCCCTTGGGCCAGCGCTGCAGTCTGCTCGATACGTGGCGTACCACGTTGTGGCCAGGTCGAGGCGATGATGCTGCCCGCAGCATCGACGACAAACAACTCGGAAAAGTCTTCGGCCTGTGCCAGCTTGTCCCGCAGCAGCGTGCTGTCGGGTTGAGCGAACCCTTGCGCGAGTTGCTCCGCAAGTTCCGCCAAGTGCTCCCAGTGCTCGCACGCCCATTCATGCAACAAACGCATGCGGGTCTGGGCGATGGCTTCGAAGGTTTGCTCGATCTGCGGGTAATTCGCCCGGTTCAGGTGACATGCCCAGCCCATTCGGAGCTTTCCGGTTTTACCGAACCAGGGCAGCCAGCCCTTCTCGCTGGATGACAACTGCATGGAACCACTGGAAAGCGACATTATCTTCACCATACGCGACATCGGATGGCAATCTGATAGCAAGTCGCACGCCAACGGCGGGAGCGGTGATTAATGGGGAATTCAAGTCATTGAATGCACAGCACTTGTGCAAGAAAGGTTATGGCAGGCCCTGAATGCACCAACGAGGCGCGAATCACATGAAATCAGGCCCTTATCCGGAATGTGACGAATAACCACCAGAACTGCTCGCACATCGCACAACAGTTCGATAATCGGACAAATTCCGCTAAACCCCCTCTACTGTTGCCCTATCTTGCGGCACGCTATAGCGAAAGTCAGCAAACAATTTTAAGCGCTGATTGGCCCCATCGCCTCACACGCGCCGGCCAGCCCGACAACCATACTCCAGGAACAACCAGGAGCTCGCCTTGATCAATAAAACGTACGAGTCCATCGCCAGCGCGGTGGAAGGGATCACCGACGGTTCGACCATCATGGTCGGTGGCTTCGGCACAGCCGGCATGCCGTCCGAGCTGATCGATGGCCTGATCGCAACCGGTGCCCGCGACCTGACCATTATCAGCAACAACGCCGGCAACGGCGAGATCGGCCTGGCCGCCCTGCTCATGGCGGGCAGTGTGCGCAAGGTGGTCTGCTCGTTCCCGCGTCAGTCCGACTCCTACGTGTTCGACGAACTGTACCGCGCCGGCAAGATCGAGCTGGAAGTGGTGCCGCAAGGCAACCTGGCCGAGCGCATCCGCGCAGCGGGTTCGGGCATTGGTGCGTTCTTCTCGCCGACTGGCTACGGCACCCTGTTGGCCGAAGGTAAGGAAACCCGTGAAATCGACGGCCGCATGTACGTGCTGGAAATGCCGCTGCACGCCGACTTCGCGCTGATCAAGGCGCACAAGGGTGACCGTTGGGGCAACCTGACCTACCGCAAGGCCGCGCGCAACTTCGGCCCGATCATGGCCATGGCTGCCAAGACCGCCATCGCCCAGGTCGACCAGGTTGTCGAACTCGGTGAACTGGACCCGGAACACATCATCACCCCGGGTATCTTCGTCCAGCGCGTGGTTGCCGTTTCCGGCGCTGCCGCTTCTTCGATTGCCAAAGCTATCTGAGGCCCGCCATGACCATCACCAAAAAGCTCTCCCGCACCGAGATGGCCCAGCGCGTGGCCGCAGACATCCAGGAAGGCGCGTACGTAAACCTGGGCATTGGCGCACCGACCCTGGTGGCCAACTACCTGGGCGACAAGGAAGTGTTCCTGCACAGCGAGAACGGCCTGCTGGGCATGGGCCCAAGCCCTGCGCCGGGCGAGGAAGACGATGACCTGATCAACGCCGGCAAACAGCACGTCACCCTGCTTACCGGTGGCGCCTTCTTCCACCACGCCGACTCGTTCTCGATGATGCGTGGCGGCCACCTGGACATCGCAGTACTGGGCGCCTTCCAGGTGTCGGTCAAGGGCGACCTGGCCAACTGGCACACCGGCGCCGAAGGTTCGATCCCGGCTGTAGGCGGCGCGATGGACCTGGCCACCGGCGCCCGCCAGGTGTTCGTGATGATGGACCACCTGACCAAGACCGGCGAAAGCAAGCTGGTGCCCGAGTGCACCTACCCGCTGACCGGCATTGCGTGCGTCAGCCGCATCTACACCGACCTGGCCGTACTGGAAGTGACGCCTGAAGGGCTGAAAGTGGTAGAAATCTGCGCGGATATCGACTTTGACGAGTTGCAGAAGCTGAGCGGTGTGCCGCTGATCAAGTGACCTTTTGGCTTACACGGTCTTCAACATCAGCCCTAGAAATCCACCTTGCCCCGACCGGCCTTGACAGTGCTCCGCCTGGCTTTGCCCTCAAGCCGGCGGGTCTTCGAGCCCAGGGTCGGCTTGGTGGGGCGGCGTTTCTTCTCGGTCTTGCCGGCAGCGATGATCAACTCGGCAAGACGCGCCAGTGCGTCAGCACGGTTCTGCTCCTGGGTGCGGTATTGCTGGGCCTTGAGGATCAACACACCGTCGCCGGTGATGCGACTGTCACGCAGCGCCAGCAGCCGCTCCTTGTAGAACTCGGGTAATGAAGAGGCCGGGATGTCGAAGCGCAGGTGCACGGCGCTGGACACCTTGTTGACATTCTGCCCACCCGCGCCTTGCGCGCGGATATAGGTCAGTTCGATTTCGGCATCCGGCAGATGCACGTTATTGGAGATGGTCAGCATGGTATGGCCCTTGTCATTGCCGCCATTATCACAGCCTTGGCCGCGCTCCCATAGAACAACACACGATTCCTTGAATCAGCGCGGAAGTCGAGCGTTGCTGACTTGTGCACTCGCCTGGTATGCCATTGAGGCAACGCGAAATGCCCCAATCCAATGCAAAAAAGCCCCAGCATCTCTGCGGGGGCTTTCGCTGTGCTCAGAAGCTGTCAGGTGGGCTCTTTTCGAACTTCCACTTGGTCATCTTTTTGGCAGCATGGAAGCTCTTGCAGTTGGCGATGAACTCACTGCGGTCCCACTCCTTGGAGAGGCTCGCCAGGATTTGCTCATAGGTTTCACCCGAGCAATTCGCTTCGTTGGGTTCAGGCACCCTGTCTTCGGCAATGGCTGTAAGGCTCACGGCAACGCCAAGCGCTGCAACCAGACGTGCAAAAGGCACAATGGACATTCACTCACTCCTTTGAACAGACCCGCTCCAGAAGCCCGTTTTACAGGCCCTAAAAACGCAAAAAGCCCTGAATAATCAGGGCTTTGAATGTGGCGGAAGCGTAGAGATTCGAACTCTAGGATAGTTGCCCATCGACGGTTTTCAAGACCGTTGCCTTAAACCACTCGGCCACGCTTCCAGCTCGTTTTGCGGCCGCCATAATACCGTAATGAAACACGCTGTCAAACTCTCTGTGTCGCGGGTTGCAGGAGCTCTGATAGACTCCTAGCATCTGAACGTCTGAAACCACAGGTTTTACCAAGGAGTGTCGCCATGCGCGAACAGGATTACGCCGTCCACCACGGCCAGCAGGTCGAGCAGCAGGAGATCAGCAAGGTCCTGCGCAACACGTACAGCCTGCTGGCGCTTACCCTCGCCTTCAGCGGTGTCATGGCATTCGTTGCCCAGCAGATGCGCGTCGGCTACCCGAACGTGTTCGTGGTGCTGATCGGTTTCTACGGGCTGTTCTTCCTGACCAACAAGTTGCGTGATTCGGCTTGGGGCCTGGTGTCCACCTTCGCCCTCACCGGCTTCATGGGCTTCATTCTCGGCCCGATCCTCAACCGTTACCTGGGCATGGCCGGTGGCGCTGAAGTGGTCAGCTCGGCGTTTGCCATGACTGCGCTGGTGTTTGGTGGTCTGTCGGCCTATGTGCTGATCACCCGCAAGGACATGAGCTTCCTCAGTGGCTTCATCACTGCGGGCTTCTTCGTGTTGCTGGGCGCTGTCGTTGCCAGCTTCTTCTTCCAGATCAGCGGCCTGCAACTGGCGATCAGCGCTGGCTTCGTGCTGTTCTCGTCGGTCTGCATCCTGTTCCAGACCAGCGCGATCATTCATGGTGGCGAGCGTAACTACATCATGGCGACCATCAGCCTGTATGTGTCGATCTACAACCTGTTTGTCAGCCTGCTGCAGCTGTTTGGCATCATGGGTCGCGATGACTGATTGATTGCTGTGTGAGAAAGCCCGCTTCGGCGGGCTTTTTTGTGGGCGCGGGGAATTGGGGGCGCCTGGTCGCGAACGCCAGTTTAGCCATTGCCTCGCACCGCGGTGGATTCTTCGCGGGCTTGCCCGCTCCCACAGGTATTGCGCAAATTCCAAAAGGCAACGGTGTAGGCCGGGACTTTGTTTTCCCTGATAAGTCAGCATCAAATAACTGACTAAAAAGTCAGATAATCAGGCGAATGCTCGCCGATCATGCTGCCATCATGCTTTTCTCTACCGCAATCCCTCTTCACCCCGTAGAATGCGCTCCTTTTTTCTTCCGGGGCGGCTTTCAGCAATGAGCTCACACGAACACAGCCCAGGCGCAGCGGCGCCTGCCAATGAACTGGTGCTTGGCCTGGAGGACAAGCCACGGCTGCTGATCGGCCTGCTGGCTGCCCTGCAGCACCTGCTGGCGATCATCGTGCCGATCGTTACCCCTGGCCTGCTGATCTGCCAGGCGCTGGGCGTTTCTGCGCGCGATACCAACCTGATCGTTTCCATGTCGCTGGTGATCTCGGGTATCGCCACCTTCGTGCAGTGCAAGCGCTTTGGGCCATTCGGCGCCGGGCTGCTGATTGTGCAGGGCACCAGCTTCAACTTCGTCGGCCCGCTGATCGCGGGCGGCGCGCTGATGGTGAAGCAAGGCACGCCGGTAGAGGGTGTGATGGCAGCCATCTTCGGCGTGGTGATCGCGGGCTCGTTCGTGGAGATGGGCGTGTCGCGCATCCTGCCGTTCGTCAAACGCCTGATCACTCCGCTGGTGACCGGTATCGTGGTGCTGATGATCGGCCTCACCTTGATCAAGGTCGGCCTGATCAGCATGGGCGGTGGCTTCGGCGCCATGGCCAATGGCACCTTTGCCAACGGCGATAACCTGCTGCTGTCGGGCGTGGTGCTGGCGATCATCGTGATCCTCAACCGCGTACCCGTGGTGTGGATGCGCAGCTGCGCCATCGTCATTGCCCTGGCGGTTGGCTATGCACTGGCCGGCTACATGGGCCGCCTGGACTTTACCGGCATGCACGAAGCCGCGTTGTTCCAGGTGCCGACCCCGCTGCACTTCGGCCTGGGCTTCTCTTGGGCGCTGTTCATTCCGATGCTGGTGATTTACCTGGTGACCTCGCTGGAAGCCATCGGTGACGTTACCGCCACCAGCAAGGTGTCGCGCCAGCCGGTCGAAGGGCCGGTATGGATGCAGCGGATCAAGGGTGGCGTGCTGGTCAACGGTGCCAACTCGCTGCTGGCCGGTGTGTTCAATACCTTCCCTAGCTCGATCTTTGCCCAGAACAACGGGGTGATTCAGCTGACCGGCATTGCCAGCCGTCACATTGGTATGTGGATTGCCGTGATGCTGGTGCTGCTGGGGCTGTTCCCGAGCGTTGCCGGGGTGATCCAGGCCGTGCCGGAGCCGGTGCTGGGTGGTGCGGCCATGGTGATGTTCGGGGCGGTTGCGGCTTCGGGGATCAATATTCTGGCCAGCACCCGGCTGGACCGCCGTGCGCTGCTGATCATTGCCGTGTCGTTGGCGCTGGGCCTGGGCGTGGCGCAGGTGCCGGAGTTCCTGGCGCATATGCCGGCGGCGATTCGCAATGTGCTGGAGTCGGGTGTGGCTACCGGGGGGATCTGTGCGCTGGTGCTGAACTGGTTCTTGCCGGAGAGCAAGGAGCAGGCTTGAGTCTTGTGTCCTTCTGACAGGGCCATGGGGCTGCTTTGCAGCCCATCGCGACACAAGGCCGCTCCCACAGGGGCGCGTAGGGCACACGGATACATAGAAAGCCCGCGCCGCTTGCACAAGCGGGCGCGGGCTTTTTTGCTTTATCATGGCGGCATTCCTTTGCATGAGTTAGCCATGAAATTCGCTATCGCGGTGTTCTCCCCGGCCCATGCGCCCTCCTCGCGGCGCGCCTTGCGCTACGCCGAGGCGGTGCTGGCCGGCGGGCATGAGATTGCCCGGCTGTTCTTTTATCAGGACGGGGTGCACAGTGCCTCGGCCAACGTGGTCGCGCCCCAGGACGAACTGGATGTGGCCAGCCAATGGCGTGCCTTTATCGAGACTCACCAGCTGGACGCCGTGGTGTGCATCGCCGCCGCCCTGCGCCGTGGCGTGCTCGACGAGGCCGAAGCCAACCGTTACCAACGCCCGGCGGTGAACCTGCCCAAACCTTGGGAACTGTCGGGGCTTGGCCAGCTGCATGAAGCGGCGCAGGTTGCCGACCGCCTTGTCTGCTTTGGAGGCGACTGAAATGGCCAAATCCTTGTTGATCATCAGCCGTCAGGCCCCCTGGAATGGCCCATCAGCCCGCGAAGCGCTGGACATCGCCCTGGCCGGCGGGGCCTTCGACCTGCCGCTGGGCATGCTGTTTCTCGACGACGGGGTGTTCCAGCTCGCTCCCGGCCAGCAACCCACCGCCGTGCAACAGAAGAACCTGGCCGCCAACCTGCAGGCGCTGCCGATGTTCGGTGTCGAGGAGCTGTTCGCCTGCAGCCACAGCCTCACCCGCCGCGGCCTGGCAGTCGATGCCCTGGCGCTGCCGGTGCAAGTGCTGGATGACGCGGCCCTTGCCGCGCTGATCGCCCGTTTCGACCAGGTGGTAACGCTCTGATGACAACCCTGCATGTAATTGCCCACTCCCCGTTTGGCGACGAGCGCCTGGCCAGCTGCCTGCGCCTGCTCGGCACCGACGACGCGTTGCTGCTATGCGGCGATGCGGTGTATGCCCTGCGCAGCGGCAGCGAGCCGCACCGCCAGCTGCAAGCTGCCGGCCTGGCCCAGCGCCTGTTCGCCCTGGACGAGGATGTGCAAGCCCGCGCGGTCGACAACGACTTGGCCAAGGCCGTGGACTACGCCGGGTTCGTCGAACTGTCGCTGCATTACGACAAGGTCAACAGCTGGCTATGAGTACGCTCAACGTTGGCGATCAGGCGATCGCCCTGGACAAGGATGGCTTTCTGATCGACCTGCAAGACTGGTCCCGCGCCGCCGCCGAGGCTTTGGCCGAGCGCGAGGGTATCCCGTTGACGGCGGACCATTGGGAAATCCTCGAACTGCTGCGCCAGTTCTACCAGGAATACCAGCTGTCCCCGGCCACGCGCCCGCTGATCAAGTACGCGGCCCTGAAGCTGGGCCCGGAAAAGGGCAACAGCCCGCACCTGAACCGCCTGTTCAATGGCACCCCCGCCAAACTTGCCGCCAAGCTGGCGGGCCTGCCCAAGCCGACCAACTGCATATGACCCAGCCCCTCTTGAATGAAGTTCGTCCCCTTACCCTGGAGACCCCCGCCGAACACCCGTTCGCTGAATTCGTGCGCATTCTTGGCAAAGGCAAGCGCGGCGCGCGCGGCCTGACCCGCGAAGAAGCCCGCGCGGCGATGACCCTGCTGCTGGAAGGCAAGGTCGAAGACACCCAGCTGGGGGCCTTCCTCATGCTGCTGCGCCACAAGGAAGAAAGCGCCGAAGAGCTGGCCGGCTTCACCGAGGCCCTGCGCGCCCACCTGCAGGCACCGAGCATTGCGGTGGACCTGGACTGGCCCACCTACGCCGGCAAGAAGCGCCACCTGCCCTGGTACCTGCTGGCGGCCAAGTGCCTGGCCGGCAATGGCGTGCGCATCCTGATGCACGGCGGCGGCGCACACACTGCCGGGCGCATGTACAGCGAGCAACTGCTCGACCTGCTGCAGATCCCGCTATGCCGCGACTGGGCCGCCGTCGGCAACGCCCTCGACCAGCACCAATTGGCGTTCTTCCCGCTGCACGACTGGGCGCCGCAGTTGCAGCGCATGATCGACCTGCGCAACACCTTGGGCCTGCGCTCGCCCATTCATTCGCTGGCCCGGGTACTTAACCCGCTGGGCGCACGCTGTGGCCTGCAAAGCATTTTCCACCCTGGTTACCAGGCCGTGCACCGTGAGGCCAGCCGCCTGCTGGGCGACCATGCTGTGGTGATCAAGGGCGATGGCGGCGAGATCGAGGTCAACCCCGATGTCATCAGCCACCTCTACGGCACCACGGCGGGCGAAGCGTGGGACGAAGAGTGGCCAGCACTGAGCGAGCGCCGCCATGTCAAACCGGGCAGCCTGCAGGCCGAGCACCTGTGCGCGTTCTGGCGCGGTGAAGTGGAAGACAGTTATGGCGAAAAGGCCCTGATCGCGACCATGGCCCTGGCCCTGCGTGGCCTGGGGCAAGACCGCGAACAGGCATTCACGACAGCGCAGGGCTACTGGGATACGCGGAATAGATCGATTTAGCCGATAATAGCACCCCGATCTTTGCGCTATTTGTTCGAACGATTTGGCCTAGACTGGGCTCCAACGACAAACAACTTTGTTTCAGGAGCTCACCATGGGCCTTTTGATCGACGGCCGCTGGCACGACCAGTGGTATGAAAACGGCAAGGACGGTACGTTCAAACGCGAAAACGCCCAGCGCCGCAATCAGCTGCCCGCCCCGGAGGCTGGCCGTTACCACCTTTACGTCTCGCTGGCCTGCCCATGGGCCCACCGCACCCTGATCTTGCGTGCCCTGAAAGGCCTTGAGCCACTGATCGATGTGTCGGTGGTCAGCTGGTTGATGCAAGACAATGGCTGGACCTTCGACCAGCAGCAAGGGTCCAGCGGTGACCACCTTGACGGCCTGCAGTACCTGCACCAGCGCTATACCCAGGATGACCCGCATTACACCGGCCGCGTCACCGTGCCCGTGTTGTGGGACAAGCAAGAGAAACGCATCGTCAACAACGAGTCGTCAGAGATCATCCGTATCTTCAACAGCGCGTTCAACGAGCTGACCGGCAATATGCTGGACCTCTACCCCGAGCCACTGCGGCCGACCATCGAGGCATTGAACGAGCGCATTTACCCGGCGGTGAACAATGGCGTGTACCGCGCAGGCTTTGCCACCACGCAAGACGCCTACGAGGCAGCCTTCGACGACGTGTTCAACGAACTGGATCATCTGGAAGACGTGCTGAGCCGTAACCGCTACCTGGCCGGTGAGTACCTGACCGAGGCCGATGTACGCCTGTTTACCACGCTGGTGCGCTTCGATGCGGTGTACCACGGGCACTTCAAGTGCAACCTGCGCCGCCTGAGTGACTATCACAACCTGTCGAACTGGCTGCGTGAGCTGTACCAGTGGCCAGGGGTGGCGGGGACGGTGGATATGGAGCATATCCAGAAGCACTATTACATGAGCCACAAGACCATCAACCCGACCGGGATCGTGCCTAAGGGGCCGTTGCAGGACTTTGGCTTGCCGCATGATCGAGAGAAGTTGGTGGGGAAAGGGATCTGGCAGGCTTGAGATAGCCGGGGCTGCTTTGCAGCCCATCGCAGCACAAGGCTGCTCCTACAGGAATCACGCAGGGCTTCACGCGACCCCTGTAGGAGCAGCCTTGTGCTGCGAATGGGCCGCAAAGCGGCCCCGACAATTTCAGCTGTTCTGCGAACCTTCGAACCAGGCCAGCTTGTCACGCAACTGCACCACTTCCCCCACAATCACCAGGGTCGGCGCATGCACTTCATGCCGGGCCACCAGCTCTGGCAAGTCCGCCAAAGTACCGGTAAACACCCGCTGGTTACGCGTAGTCCCCTGCTGCACCAACGCCGCCGGGGTACTTGCCGCCCGCCCATGGCGAATCAGCTCGGCACAGATGGTCGGCAAACCGACCAACCCCATGTAGAACACCAAGGTCTGCGCCGGCGCCACCAGGTCATTCCACGGCAGGTTGCTGGTGCCATCCTTCAGGTGTCCGGTGACAAAGCGCACCGACTGGGCGTAGTCGCGGTGAGTCAGCGGTATGCCGCCATACGCGGAGCAGCCACTGGCCGCCGTAATGCCCGGCACTACCTGGAAGGGAATGCCATGCTCGGCCAGCTCTTCGATCTCTTCGCCACCCCGGCCGAAGATGAACGGGTCGCCACCCTTCAGTCGCAGCACACGCTTGCCCTGCTGGGCCAGATCGACCAGCAGGCGGTTGATCTGGTCCTGCGGCACGGAATGATCGGCGCGGCGCTTGCCCACGTAGATGCGCTCGGCATCACGGCGGCACATCTCGATGATTGCAGGTGCCACCAGGCGGTCGTACAGCACCACGTCGGCCTGCTGCATCAGGCGCAAGGCACGGAAGGTGAGCAAGTCCGGATCGCCCGGGCCCGCACCTACCAGGTACACCTCACCACCCTGCTGCACCGGCGCGCCATCCACCATCGCCTGCAACAGGCGTTCGGCCTCAGCGCCCTGCCCGGCCAGCTGGCGCTCGGCAATCGGCCCCTGGAACACGGTTTCCCAGAAGCCGCGACGCTGGTTGACGTCCGGGTACAAGGTTTTGACCTTGTGCCGGAAACGCGCAGCCAGCCCGGCCAGCTCACCATAGGCCGACGGAATCCAGGCCTCCAGCTTGGCGCGGATCAAACGCGCCAACACCGGGGCGTCACCGCCACTGGATACCGCAATCACCAGCGGTGAACGGTCGACAATCGCCGGGAAGATCACCGTGCACAGGGCCGGGGCATCCACCACGTTGACTGGCAGGCTGAGTGCCTGGGCATCCGCCGACACCTGGGCATTCAGCCCAGGGTCGTCGGTAGCCGCGATCACCAGCCGGCAACCGACCAGGTCGGCTGCCTGATAGCCACGCACCAGCACCTCACCGCCACCTTCCCGGGCCAACGCAGCCAACTGGCCGTCGACATCCGGCGCCACCACGCGCAGCTCGCTACCGGCATCCGCCAGCAGGCGCGCCTTGCGCAAGGCGATCTCACCGCCACCGACGACCAGCACGCGGCCGCCCTGCAGCTTGTGGAACAGCGGCAGGTAATCCATTTAGCGGATGACCTCGACGCCGCCCATGTACGGCTTCAGCACGTCTGGCACACGGATCGAGCCGTCAGCCTGCTGGTAGTTTTCCAGCACGGCAACCAGGGTACGGCCTACGGCCAGGCCGGAGCCGTTGAGGGTGTGCACCAGCTCTGGCTTGCCGGTTTCCGGGTTGCGCCAGCGGGCCTGCATGCGGCGTGCCTGGAAGTCGCCACAGTTGGAGCACGAGCTGATTTCGCGGTACTTGTCCTGGCTCGGTACCCACACTTCCAGGTCGTAGGTTTTAACGGCGCCAAAGCCCATGTCGCCGGTGCACAGGGCCAGCACGCGGTACGGCAGCTCCAGCAGCTGCAGCACGCGCTCGGCGTTGGCGGTCAAGCCTTCCAGGGCTTCCATCGACTTGGCCGGCTCCACCACCTGCACCATCTCGACCTTGTCAAACTGGTGCTGGCGGATCATGCCGCGGGTGTCACGGCCAGAAGCACCGGCTTCACTGCGGAAGCAAGGGGTGTGGGCAACCAGTTTCAGCGGCAGCTGCTTGGCGTCGAGGATTTCACCCGCTACCAGGTTGGTCAGCGACACTTCGGCAGTCGGGATCAGGTAGAAGTCAGCTTCACCTTCGCGGGTGATCTTGAACAGGTCTTCCTCGAACTTCGGCAGCTGGCCAGTGCCCTGCAAGGCAGGCGCTTGCACCAGGTACGGGGTGTAGTGCTCCTCGTAGCCGTGCTCGCCGGTGTGCAGGTTGATCATGAACTGCGCCAGGGCGCGGTGCAGGCGGGCAATCGGGCCACGCAGCACGGCAAAGCGGGCGCCAGACAGCTTGGCTGCGGCCTCGAAGTCCAGGCCACCGCTGACTTCACCGAGGGCGACGTGGTCCTTGATTGCGAAGTCAAAGGCGGTCGGCGTACCCCAACGGCGCACTTCGACGTTGTCGTCTTCGCTGGCACCGACCGGTACGCTGGCGTCCGGCAGGTTGGGGATGGTCAGCAGGATACCGTCCAGTTCGGCCTGAATGCCGTCCAGCTCAGTCTTGCCGGCCGCCAGTTCGTTGGCCATGCGCTCGACGTCGGCCATCAGTGGCGCGATGTCTTCGCCCTTGGCCTTGGCCTGGCCGATAGACTTGGAACGAGCGTTACGCTCAGCCTGCAGCTGCTCGGTGCGGGTCTGCACCGCCTTGCGGCGCTCTTCCAGTGATTCGATGCGCGCGACATCCAGGATATAGCCACGGGAGGCCAGGCGTTGCGCCACTTCCTGAAGTTGGCCGCGTAACAGTTTGGAATCGAGCATATCGTTCTCTCGTTATAGGTAGGTGTTGGTTCAGAATCGGGTCAAAGACAGGCCGGCCCAGGTCGCGAGCAGCCCGCCCACCACGCTGATACTGGTATAGCCCAAGGCAAGGGGCACTTGCCCGCTTTCCATAAGGCGCACGGTATCGAGCGAGAAAGAGGAAAAGGTTGTAAGGCCTCCGAGGAAGCCGACAATCAAGCCAGCGCGCAGCTCGACCGGCGCCAGCGGCTTGTGCAAGAACAAGCCATAGAGCAGGCCGATCAGCAGGCAGCCAACCAGGTTGACCGCCAGCGTACCGGCATAGAAGTGCCGTGGCCAGTGGGCCGCTACCCAGTTGGCGGTAGCAAAGCGCAACAAGGTGCCGACGATACCGCCCGCGCTGACGGCGGCAATGAGTGCAATCACGGCTTTCTCCGCTGGCGGGGGCTGTTGCGATCGAGGTCGGCCAGGTGGCGCAGCTTCTCGCCAATCTTCAGTTCCAGGCCACGGGGCACCGGTTGGTAGTACTGGCGTGGCTCCAGCTCATCGGGGAAGTAATCTTCACCGGCGGCGTAGGCATCGGGTTCATCGTGGGCATAACGGTACTCGTCGCCATAGCCCAGTTGTTTCATCAGCTTGGTCGGGGCGTTGCGCAGGTGCAACGGCACTTCCAGCGAGCCATGCTCGGCCGCTTCGCGCAGGGCGGTCTTGAAGCCCATGTACACCGCGTTGCTCTTCGGCGCACAGGCCAGGTAGGTGATGGCCTGCGCCACCGCCAGCTCGCCCTCGGGGCTGCCCAGGCGCTCCTGCACGTCCCAGGCGGCCAGGCACAGGCTGAGCGCGCGCGGGTCGGCGTTGCCGATGTCCTCGCTGGCCATGCGCACCACGCGGCGGGCGATGTACAGCGGGTCGCAACCGCCGTCGAGCATGCGGGCAAACCAGTACAGGGCGCCATCGGGGTTGGAGCCGCGCACCGACTTGTGCAGCGCGGAAATCTGGTCGTAGAACGCCTCGCCGCCCTTGTCGAAGCGGCGACGGCTGTCACCCAGCAGGCTCTGCAGCATCTCGACGTCGATTTCGCTGCCGTCTTCCGCCAGGTCCGAGGCGTTCTCAAGGAAGTTGAGCATGCGCCGGCCATCACCGTCGGCGGCGGCCATCAGCATCTTGAAGGCGTCGTCGCCCACCCGCAGGTTGCGCTTGCCCAGGCCACGCTCTTCGGTCAGCGCACGGTTGACCAGCTTGCGCAAGGCCGCCTCGTCCAGGCTCTTGAGCACATACACCCGCGCCCGCGACAGCAGCGCGTTGTTCAGCTCGAACGACGGGTTCTCGGTGGTGGCGCCGATGAACAGCAGGGTGCCGTCTTCCACATAGGGCAAAAAGGCATCCTGCTGCGACTTGTTGAAGCGGTGCACTTCGTCGACGAACAGGATGGTGCGCCGGCCATACTGGCCGGCCTGCTGCTTGGCCACCTCGACCGCCTGGCGAATCTCTTTGACACCGGCCAGTACCGCCGACACCGTCTCGAAGTGCGCATCGCAGAACTGCGCCAGCAGCCGCGCCAGGGTGGTCTTGCCCACCCCAGGCGGCCCCCAGAAGATCATCGAGTGCAGCGCACCCTGCTCCAGCGCCTCACGCAGCGGTTTGCCGCGTGCCAGCAGGTGCTCCTGGCCGACGTATTCGTCCAGGTTGGACGGGCGCAGGCGGGCGGCCAGGGGCTGGGCGACAGGTTCGCTTCGAAACAGGTCCATGACGAGCTCCGGTTACTCCTTGATCACGTCAGCACCTTTGGGGATGTCGAACTTGAACTTGCTGTCCGGCACCGCCTGGTTGGCCTTGACGCCATTGAACAGGATGTTGGTACGCTGGCCGACGCTGTCGACCAGTTGCATGTCATTGATCAGGCCCTTGCGGAACGACACGCGCAGCGAGTCGAACAGGGTGTCCTTGGTCTTCGGCTTGAGGGTGAAGTCCATGACTTCGCCCTGCTCTTTCGAGGCGATGTCGAAACTCTGGCTGATTTTCGACACGTCGCCGGACAGTAGCAGTGCCGGGGTCTGGTTCAGGCGCACGTCGAGCTTCTTGACGGTAGCCTGTTCCAGGTCCGGGTCCCACAGGGTAACCATCTTGCCATCAGACACCACCACCTGCTCCTGTGGCGCATTGGTGTGCCAGTAGAACAGGCCCGGGCGCTTGACGATCATCTGGCCAGCAGTCTCCTGCAGGCTGGTGCCGTCGGCCCCCAAGGTCAGCTGGGAAAAGTTCGCCTCGATGGTCTGCGACTTTTCCAGCAGCTGGGTCAGGCGTTGTACATCTTGCTCACCGGCAAAAGCCGAAACGCTGCCCAGAGCAAGGGCAGAAACCAACAGCATGCGAATCGCGCGCATGGTAATCCTCATTGAGCATTGAAAAGGCCGGGCGCCATCGTTGGCGCCCGGCAAGGTGTTCATCAGTCGCGCGGGCCGCCCGGGGCAATCACTTCCCGCGAGCCGTTGCTGTTCATCGGGGTGACCACGCCAGCCATTTCCATGGCTTCGATCATGCGGGCGGCGCGGTTGTAGCCAATCTTCAGCTTGCGTTGCACGGCCGAGATCGACGCGCGGCGGCTTTCCAGCACGAATTGCACGGCCTCATCATACAGCGCGTCGCTTTCCGAATCATCGCCATCGCCACCACCGCCGCCGCCTTCAAAGCCGCTGCCGGCCTCTTCCACGCCGTTGAGGATGTCGTCGTTGTAGTCCGGCGCGCCGCGCAGCTTCCACGCTTCCACTACGCGGTGCACTTCGTCGTCGGAGACGAACGCACCGTGCACGCGGATCGGCAGGCTGGTACCCGGCGGCATGTACAGCATGTCACCGTGGCCCAGCAGCTGCTCGGCGCCACCTTGGTCGATGATGGTGCGCGAGTCGATCTTGCTCGACACCTGGAACGCCATGCGGGTCGGGATGTTGGCCTTGATCAGGCCGGTGATCACGTCCACCGACGGGCGCTGGGTGGCAAGAATCAGGTGGATACCGGCCGCCCGCGCTTTCTGGGCGATACGGGCAATCAGCTCTTCGACCTTCTTGCCGACGATCATCATCATGTCGGCGAATTCGTCGACCACCACCACGATGGTCGGCAGGGTTTTCAGCGCAGGCGGCACGTCGTCCATGCTCTCGCGGCGGAACAGCGGGTCATGGATGACCTCGCCGGCTTCCTCGGCATCCTTGATCTTGCGGTTGAAGCCGCCCAGGTTACGCACGCCCATGGCCGCCATGAGCTTGTAGCGCCGTTCCATCTCGGCCACGCTCCAGCGCAGGGCGTTGGCGGCGTCCTTCATGTCGGTGACCACCGGGCACAGCAAATGCGGGATGCCTTCGTAGATCGACAGTTCGAGCATTTTCGGGTCGATCATGATCAACCGGGCGTCTTCCGGGCCGGATTTGAACAGGATCGACAGGATCATCGCGTTCACACCCACCGACTTACCGGAGCCGGTGGTACCAGCCACCAGCAGGTGCGGCATCTTGGCCAGGTCGGTGATGACCGGCTTGCCGCCGATGTCGTGGCCCAGGGCCAGGGTGACCGGCGATTTCTGCTCGTCGAACTGGGGCGTGGCCAGCACTTCGGAGAAGCGCACCATCTGCCGGTTTTCGTTGGGGATCTCGATACCCACGGTGGTCTTGCCAGGAATGACCTCCACCACCCGCACGCTGGTCACAGCCAGCGAACGCGCCAGGTCCTTGGCCAGGTTGGCGATGCGGCTGACTTTCACCCCAGCGGCCGGCTGAATTTCATAGCGGGTAATCACCGGGCCGGGGTGGATCGAGTCCACCGCCACTTCCACGCCGAATTCCTTGAGCTTGATTTCCAGCAACTGGCCGACACTGGCCAGGGATTCTGGCGAGTACTCGATCTTTTTCTGCTCTGCCGGGTCGAGAATGGAGATCGACGGCAGGGTGCCTTCGATGGCGCTGTCGACGAAGAGCGGCGCCTGCTTCTCTTTCATCACGCGCTTGCTCGGCTCAGGCGCCTTGGCCGCTGCCGGTGGCACGATGGTCGGGCCCGCAGGCTGCTCGCGGGGCACCAGGGCTTCACGCGCCACTACCGGCTCGCGCGGCACCACGGGCTCACGAGCAAGGGTCGGTTCGCGCTGCACAACAGGCTGGGCGGGCGCTTCTTCACGCTTGAAGATACGCTCGCGCAACGCCGGCTTGGCAGGCTCGCGCTTGTCGGCGGCCGTCGGCGGTGCCTTGAAGACTGGCTCGTCCTCACGCAGCTGCGCCTCCAGGCGTTTGCGCTCATTGCGCGCCTCCCACCAGCGGTTGGCGGCGCCCTGCACCAACTCGAACAGGTCGAGGGTGATCTTGCCGGTCAGGTCCATCACCTTGAACCACGACAAATCGGTGAACACGGTCAGGCCGAACAGGAACAGGGCAATGAACATCAGCGTACTGCCCTGCACGTTCAGCAGGTTGCGCGCCAGCTCGCCAAGGCTCTCGCCCAGCGCGCCACCCGCGGAAAACGGCATGCTCGCCGGCGGATGGAAGTGGATATGCGCCAGCGCTGCACCGGACAGCACCAGGAACACCAGGCCGATCAATCGCCAGGAGAACAGCCAGCCGCTCCAGTCCCACGGCTGATGGCGCTCACGGAAGATCTGCCAGGTCTTGACCGCCAGCAACAGCGGGAAGATGTAGGCGAAGTAACCCAGCACCATGAACAGGATGTCGGCGAAGTAGGCACCGGCCCGCCCGGCGGCGTTCTGCACCTGGTCGACGTTGCTGGTGTGGCTGAAGCCCGGGTCGGAGGTGTCGTAGGTCAGCAGCGCCATCCACAGGTACAGGCACAGGGCGCCGATCGCGATCAACGCACCTTCCTTGAGGCGGTAATGCAGCTGCTGCCGCCACAGGGGCACAGGCAGAGGAGCTGGGGTTGCGGTGGATTTCTTCAAAACGCGTCTATTCCTGCGCGTGGTGCGCGTCCAATAGTGATCGGCCGGCTGTGCGGCCAATGAACCACTACTTTTAACATTACTGCCCGCCAGCCGCCATGGCGGCACGCCGCATGGGGGTTTGCCGGGGGCGACTTTCACATGGCTGCAATTTGAGCATGCATTTTCTTTTGTGACAAAGGCTTATGCTGTGTTTTTGCACAGGTGTGACAGCAAATGTAGCGGATGGTGCCTGCGGTTTCATGAATGTGCAGGAAATTGCCTGATTTCCTGGCCTGTGCCGGCCTCTTCGCGGGCTCGCCCGCTCCCACAGGCCTGCGCAAGCCTGAAGACCGTGGGGTTTCTGTGGGAGCGGGCGTGCCCGCGAAGCAGCCAAAGAGATTGACCCTGCTTTTCACCCGCGCCATGCTGCCCTCTCCCCTCCCCCACCGCACGATAGACCATGCTCACCTGGCTGACCCGCGACTCGCTGACCTTCCCGCCCCTGGAAAAGGCCCTGCACGACCCCAACGGGCTGCTTGCCGCTGGCGGCGACCTGAGCCCCGAGCGCCTGGTGCAGGCCTACCGCCATGGCTGCTTCCCGTGGTACCAGGACGGCCAGCCGATCCTGTGGTGGTCACCCGACCCGCGCACGGTGCTGCTGCCCGGCCAACTTCACGTTTCACGGTCGCTGGCCAAGCTGATGCGCCAGGGTCGCTACCAGGTCAGCTTCGACACCGACTTTGCCGCCGTCATCGCTGCCTGCGCCGCACCACGCGACTACGCCGACGGCACCTGGATCACCGACACCATGCGCAACGCCTACTGCGAACTGCACCGCCGTGGCATCGCGCATTCGGTGGAGGTACGCCAGGACGGCGAGCTGGTTGGCGGCCTGTACGGCCTGGCCATGGGCCAGCTGTTTTTCGGCGAATCAATGTTCAGCCGGGCCGACAACGCCTCCAAGGTTGGCTTCGTGACCTTGGTCAACCACCTGCGCGAAGCCGGTTTCGTGCTGATCGACTGCCAGATGCCCACTAACCACCTCCACAGCCTGGGCGCCCACGCCATCAGCCGCGCCGAGTTCGCCGGCTACCTGGCACGCCACCTCGACCAACCCAACAGCGCAACGTGGGTTGCCTAGGCGAGTTGCCATAGCTGGCTTACACTTAAAACAAAGTCTCACCGAAGGGGTTGATCATGACAGAGTTGGCGCGGTTGAAGTTTTATGCCACTCAGCCCCACTCCTGCAGCTACCTGCCTGACGAGCAGGCGACCACGCTGTTCCTCGACCCCAGCCAGCCGATGGACGTGAACGTGTACGCCGATCTGTCGGAAATGGGCTTTCGGCGCAGTGGCGACCACCTGTACCGCCCCCACTGCCAGAACTGCAACGCCTGTGTGCCGGCGCGCATCCCGGCGGCGCGCTTCATTCCCAACCGCCAGCAACGACGCATTCTCAAGCGCAACGCCGACCTGACCGTGAGCGCTGCGCGCCCGACGTTCAAGGAAGAATACTTCGAGTTGTACCGGCGCTATATCGAAACGCGCCACGCCGACGGTGACATGTACCCGCCCAGCCGCGACCAGTTTTCTACCTTTCTGGTGCGCGACCTGCCGTTCTGCTGGTTCTACGAGTTCCGCCTGGAAGGCCGTTTGCTGGCGGTGGCAGTGTGCGACCTGCTGCCCAATGGCCTGTCGGCGGTGTATACCTTCTACGAGCCGGACGAGGAGCGACGCAGCCTTGGCCGCTTCGCGATCCTGTGGCAGATCACCGAGGCCGTGCGCCAGGACCTGGAAGCGGTTTACCTGGGCTACTGGATCAAGAACTGCAAGAAAATGAACTACAAGACGCAGTATCGGCCCATCGAGTTGCTGATAAACCAGCGCTGGGTCACCCTCAACTGAAAGCATTGGCTTGACACGCAGATTTCCGGCATAATCGGCGCCACTTTTTTGCCCGGTGCGGATATGCGTCGGGCTAACACTGGATCCGAGGGCTCAACTGCATGTCGAAAGAAGACAGCTTCGAAATGGAAGGTACTGTCGTCGACACCCTGCCCAACACCATGTTCCGCGTGGAGTTGGAAAACGGGCACGTCGTAACCGCGCACATCTCCGGAAAGATGCGCAAAAACTACATCCGTATTCTCACTGGCGACAAGGTCCGCGTCGAGCTGACGCCGTACGACCTGAGCAAGGGCCGCATCACTTACCGTGCGCGCTAAGCTCCAGCCATGAAAAAGCCCGGCCATGTGCCGGGCTTTTTTGTGGCTTCATGATTGCAGTATTGCGTCGCCTTCTGTGGGAGCGGGCGTGCCCGCGAAGCAGACTCCGCGGTGCATGGCACCGGCTTCGCCGGTGTTCGCGGGCACGCCCGCTCCCACAGGGGCCCCGCTATCAGGCAACCTCAGCCGTGGTCTCGAAGTCGAACACCAGTTCGTCATCGCGCAGGTCGATGTGCACCACACCGCCATGCTCGGCCAGTTCACCAAACAGGATCTCCTCGGCCAGCGGCCGTTTGATCTTGTCCTGGATCAACCGCGCCATCGGCCGCGCACCCATCTGCACGTCGTAGCCCGACGCCGCCAGCCAGCCGCGTGCCTCATCGCTGACTTCCAGCAGCACACGCTTGTCCTCCAGCTGCGCCTGCAGTTCGATAAGGAACTTGTCGACGATGCTTTTGATCGTTTCGTGGCTCAGGCGGCCGAACTGGATGATGGTGTCCAGGCGGTTGCGGAACTCTGGCGTGAAGCTCTTGCGGATGACTTCCATGGCATCGGACGCATGGTCCTGATGGGTGAAGCCGATCGAGGCCCGTGCCGCGGTTTCCGCGCCAGCGTTGGTGGTCATGATCAGGATCACGTTACGGAAGTCGGCCTTGCGCCCGTTGTTGTCGGTCAGGGTCCCGTGGTCCATCACCTGCAGCAGCAAGTTGAAGACTTCCGGGTGGGCCTTCTCGATTTCATCGAGCAGCAATACGCAATGCGGTTGCTTGGTAATCGCCTCGGTCAGCAAACCACCCTGGTCAAAGCCAACGTAACCAGGAGGCGCACCGATCAGGCGCGACACGGTGTGGCGCTCCATGTACTCGGACATGTCGAAACGCACCAGCTCCACGCCCAGCGCCTTGGCCAGCTGCCGCGCCGCTTCCGTCTTGCCGACGCCGGTAGGGCCAGCGAACAGGAACGAACCGACAGGCTTGTCTGGCGACTTGAGGCCAGCGCGGGACAGCTTGATGGCGGTAGACAGCGAATCGATGGCCTGGTCCTGACCGAACACGGTCAGTTTCAGGTCACGCTCGAGGTTACGCAGCAACTCCTTGTCGGAACTGCTGACATGTTTCGGCGGAATTCGCGCGATCTTGGCGACGATATCCTCGACCTGCGGCACGTCGATGCGCTTGACGCGGTTGGCCTCCGGTTGCAGGCGCTGGTAGGCACCGGCTTCGTCGATCACGTCGATGGCCTTGTCCGGCATGTGCCGGTCATTGATGTAACGCGAGGCCAGTTCGGCGGCGGCGCGCAGGGCTTCGTCGCTGTATTCGATATTGTGGTGGCTTTCGAAGCGCCCCTTCAGGCCGCGCAGAATACCCACGGTGTCTTCGACCGACGGCTCGCTGACATCCACCTTCTGGAAACGCCGTGCCAGGGCACGATCCTTCTCGAAGATGCCGCGGAACTCCTGGAAGGTGGTCGAGCCAATGCAACGGATCTCACCCGACGACAGCAACGGCTTGAGCAGGTTGGAGGCATCCATCACCCCGCCTGACGCCGCACCGGCACCGATGATGGTGTGGATTTCGTCGATGAACAGGATCGCCTGCGGGCGTTTGCGCAGCTCACCGAGCAGCGCCTTGAAGCGCTTCTCGAAGTCGCCGCGGTACTTGGTACCGGCCAGCAGTGCGCCAAGGTCGAGGGAGTACACGACACTCTGCGCCAGCAGGTCGGGCACCTGGCCATCGACAATGCGCTTGGCCAGGCCTTCGGCGATGGCCGTCTTGCCCACGCCAGCCTCACCCACCAGCAGCGGGTTGTTCTTGCGCCGACGGGCAAGGATTTGCGCCACCCGCTCAACTTCCTGCTCGCGGCCTACCAACGGGTCGATACGGCCGGCACGGGCCAGTTCGTTCAAGTTGCTGGCATAGGCGTCCAGCGGGTTGCTCGAAGAGGAGGCTTCACCGCCCTCATCGTCCTGCATTTCCTGGTCGCTGTCAGACTGCGAGCCATGCCCCGGCACCTTGGAGATGCCATGGGCGATGTAGTTGACCACGTCGATGCGGGCCACGCTCTGCTGCTTGAGCAGGAACACGGCCTGGCTTTCCTGTTCGCTGAAGATCGCCACCAGCACGTTGGCGCCGGTCACTTCGCGCTTGCCAGAGCTTTGCACGTGGAACACGGCACGCTGCAGTACGCGCTGGAAGCCCAGGGTCGGCTGGGTTTCACGGTCTTCATCGTTGACAGGAATCAACGGCGTGGTGGAATCGATGAACTCTTGCAGGTCGTGCTTGAGCTTGTCGAGATTGGCGCCACAGGCGCGCAGAACGGTCGCGGCAGCCTCATTGTCAAGGAGTGCCAGCAGCAGATGTTCGACGGTCATGAACTCATGACGTTTCGAACGGGCCTCCTTGAAGGCCAGATTGAGGGTGACTTCGAGCTCGCGGTTTAACATAGCTTCACCTCATACCCAAGTGGTCGGCGATTAACCGTCCTTCTCGATTTCACAGAGTAGCGGATGCTGGCTTTCCCTGGCGTATTGGTTGACCTGCATAGCCTTTGTTTCGGCGATGTCACGGGTAAACAATCCGCACACTGCCCGCCCTTCTGTATGGACGGTCAGCATGATCTTGGTCGCCAGCTCGCGGTTCAGACTGAAGAACGTCTCGAGCACTTCGACGACGAAATCCATTGGCGTGTAGTCATCGTTGAACAAAACCACCTTGTACATCGGTGGCGCCTGCAGGATCGGCTTGGCTTCCTGGACTGCAAGACCCGAGCCGTCGTCCTCATTCGTTTGCGGGCGATCCTGATTGAATGTTAGTCGAATCTCACTAGGTGCATGCATGGAAAGAATTTCATCATGAGCGTCAGGTTAAGGTTGTGGGTTGACGGCATAGGCCACGGCCGGCGCAGGCGCCGGGCGACCTTGACTATCGGCAAAACGGTGTTACAACCAATAAGAACCCACCGTGGTCGATAAAGATCCGCGCAGTCAACCAGATTTTTCGCAAGGTTCGTATGCGGATGAAGTGGATGATACTCCAGTGATGGAGTCCTTTGCAGAGGGACATAGGGATGGCAAGCGGTAAAGTCAAGTGGTTCAACAATGCCAAGGGCTATGGATTCATCAATGAGGAAGGTAAATCCGATGACCTGTTCGCCCATTATTCGGCCATCCGGATGGACGGATACAAAACCCTCAAGGCAGGCCAGTCCGTAGTATTCGACATCGTGCAGGGCCCCAAAGGTTTGCACGCCGTCGAAATCAAGGACGCTGCGGTGGCCGCGGCAGAGCCCGACAGAACCCTGGGCGAGCCGCAGAGCGAAACTGCCAAAGCCTGACTGCCTGCGCTGCGCCGGTATACGAAACAACCGGCCGCTTCTTTACAGGAGCGGCCGGTTTTATATTGCCTTACATATGCTTGATCATTTCGTCGCCAAAGCCTGAACTGCTCACGAGCGTGGCGCCGTCCATCAGGCGCTCGAAGTCGTAGGTCACGGTCTTGGCCGCAATGGCGCCGTTGGTGCCCTTGATGATCAGGTCGGCCGCCTCGGTCCAGCCCATGTGCCGGAGCATCATCTCTGCCGAGAGGATCACCGAGCCCGGGTTTACCTTGTCCTGCCCGGCATACTTGGGCGCGGTGCCATGGGTAGCCTCGAACATGGCCACGGTGTCGGACAGGTTGGCGCCCGGCGCAATGCCGATACCCCCCACTTCCGCCGCCAGCGCATCGGACAGGTAGTCACCGTTGAGGTTGAGGGTGGCGATCACGTCGTACTCGGCCGGGCGCAGCAAGATCTGTTGCAGCATGGCGTCGGCGATGGCGTCCTTGACGATGACTTCACGGCCGCTTTTCGGGTTCTTGAACTTCATCCACGGGCCGCCATCGAGCAGTTCGGCACCAAACTCGTCACGGGCCACTTCGTAACCCCAGTCCTTGAAGGCACCCTCGGTGAACTTCATGATGTTGCCCTTGTGCACCAGGGTCAGCGACTCGCGGTCGTTGTCCACCACGTACTGCAGGGCCTTGCGCACCAGGCGCTTGGTGCCCTCGCGCGATACCGGCTTGACGCCGATGCCGCAGTCCTGGTCGAAGCGGATCTTGGTGACGCCCATTTCCTCCTTGAGGAACTTGATCACCTTGTTCGCCTCAGGCGAGCCGGCCTTCCACTCGATACCGGCATAAATGTCCTCGGAGTTCTCGCGAAAGATCACCATGTCGACATCACCGGGCTTTTTCACCGGGCTCGGCACACCCTGGAACCACAGCACCGGGCGCAGGCACACATACAGGTCCAGTTGCTGGCGCAGGGCAACGTTGAGCGAACGGATGCCACCCCCCACCGGGGTGGTCAACGGGCCCTTGATCGACACCACGTAGTCCCGCACGGCATCGAGGGTTTCCTGCGGCAACCAGGTGTCCTGGTCGTAAACCTGGGTGGCTTTTTCGCCAGCATATACCTCCATCCAGGCGATCTTGCGCTTGCCGCCGTAAGCCTTCTGCACGGCCGCATCCACCACTTTGATCATTACCGGCGAGACATCGACGCCAATCCCGTCGCCTTCGATATAAGGAATGATGGGGTTGTCAGGAACGTTGAGCGAATGGTCTGCATTGACGGTGATCTTGTTGCCGTCGGTCGGAACCTTGATTTTCTGGTATCCCATGCTTGCACTACTCCGCTGTCGGGTGTGATTGGACATCGTGCGATCCACTGAGCCTAAACCACATCTGCCGACCTGCAAGGCATGCGACAACCCGCCACATTGCAGCTACGTCTTTGGTCTTATAAATGGGCCGATATCACTTGGCCTTGCTGATTAGCCCGAATGGTTTGGTATACTCCGCCGCGACCGTAGGGTCATCGGGGCGAATCCCAGGAAAATGCGGACCGCCCTTGGCCATGAATGGCCGAAAAGCCTGGGTTGTTACCGCAGCTCAGCATTGACGCTCGACTGATGCATCCACCATCACCGCTCGCAGCCTCTCGACTTTCCGCTCATGGCGCTGCCAGGGCGATGCGCCTACCCTGCGCACCACGAGACTCGAGCACGCTCAGCACACAGAGAGTTAACCCGCATGCCCACCCGTTCCAAGATCATCTATACCTTCACCGACGAAGCCCCCGCCCTCGCCACCTACTCGCTGCTGCCGATCGTCGAAGCCTTCACCGCTTCGGCTGACATCGCCGTCGAAACTCGCGACATCTCCCTGGCCGGCCGTATCCTTGCCGCCTTCCCGGAGCAACTGGGCGCAGAGAAGCAAGTAGGCGATCACCTGGCGGAACTGGGCCAGCTGGCTACCACCCCTGAAGCCAACATCATCAAGCTGCCGAACATCAGCGCCTCGGTACCGCAGCTCAAGGCCGCGATCAAGGAACTGCAAGGCAAGGGCTTCAACATCCCTGATTACGCCGACGAGCCGGCCACCGCGGACGAGAAAGAGTCCCGTGCCCGCTACGACCGCATCAAGGGCTCCGCCGTGAACCCGGTGCTGCGCGAAGGCAACTCCGACCGCCGCGCGCCGCTGTCGGTCAAGAACTACGCCCGCAAGCACCCGCACAAGATGGGCGCCTGGGCCGCCGACTCCAAGTCGCACGTTGCCCACATGACCCAGGGCGACTTCTACGGCAGCGAGAAGGCCGCACTGATCGAAGCTGACGACAGCCTGCGTATCGAGCTGGTCGGCAAAGACGGCACCACCACCGTCCTGAAAGAAAAGACCGCCGTCAAGGCCGCCGAAATCATCGACTGCGCCACCATGAGCCGCAAGGCCCTGAAAGCCTTCATCGCCGAGCAGATCGCCGATGCCAAGGCCGCCGGCGTGCTGCTGTCGGTGCACCTGAAAGCCACCATGATGAAGGTTTCCGACCCGATCATGTTCGGCGTCATCGTCGAAGAGTTCTACAACGACGTGCTGGCCAAGCACGCCGCAGCCCTGGCCGAAGTAGGCTTCAACGCCAACAACGGTATCGGCGACCTGTACGCCCGCATCAAGGACCTGCCAGCCGAGAAGCAGGCCGAGATCGAAGCCGACATCCAGGCCCTGTACGCCCAGCGCCCGGCCCTGGCGATGGTCAACTCCGACAAAGGCATCACCAACCTGCACGTGCCGAGCGACGTCATCGTCGACGCCTCGATGCCGGCCATGATCCGTGACTCGGGCAAGATGTGGAACACCGCTGGTGAACTGCAAGACGCCAAGGCCGTGATCCCGGACCGTTGCTACGCCGGTATCTACCAGGCCACCATCGAAGACTGCAAGCAGCACGGCGCCTTCGACCCGACCACCATGGGCAGCGTGCCGAACGTTGGCCTGATGGCGCAGAAAGCCGAAGAGTACGGCTCTCACGACAAGACCTTCCAGATCAAGGCCGACGGTGTCGTGCGCGTGGTCGATGGCAAGGGCAACGTTGTGCTGGAGCAGAACGTCGAAGCCGGTGACATCTTCCGCATGTGCCAGACCAAAGACGCGCCGATCCAGGACTGGGTCAAGCTGGCCGTCAACCGTGCCCGCCTGAGCAACACCCCTGCGGTGTTCTGGCTGGACCCGGCCCGCGCCCACGACGGCGTGATGATCGAGAAGGTGCAGCAGTACCTGAAGGATCACGACACCACTGGCCTGGACATCCGTGTTCTGCCCCCGGTCGATGCCATCAAGTTCTCCCTGGCCCGCATCCGCGAAGGCAAGGACACCATCTCGGTGACCGGCAACGTGCTGCGCGACTACCTGACCGACCTGTTCCCGATCATGGAGCTGGGCACCAGCGCCAAGATGCTGTCGATCGTGCCACTGATGAACGGCGGTGGCCTGTTCGAGACCGGCGCCGGCGGTTCGGCGCCCAAGCACGTGCAGCAGCTGGTGGAAGAGAACTTCCTGCGTTGGGACTCGCTGGGTGAATTCCTGGCCCTGGCCGCTTCCCTGGAGCACCTGGGCAACACCTACGACAACCCGCGCGCCAAAGTGCTGGCCAACACCCTGGACCAGGCCACTGGCAAGTTCCTCGACACCAACAAGTCGCCTTCGCGCAAAGTTGGCGGTATCGACAACCGCGGTAGCCACTTCTACCTGACCCTGTACTGGGCCCAGGCCCTGGCCGCCCAGGCTGACGACGCTGCCCTGCAGGCACGCTTCGCCCCGCTGGCAAAAACCCTGGCCGAGAACGAGGAGACCATCGTCGCCGAGCTCAACGCCGTCCAGGGCAAGCCAGCCGACATCGGTGGCTACTACGCCCCGGATGCCGAGCTGACCGCCAAGGTGATGCGCCCAAGCCAGACCCTGAACAGCGCCATTGCTGCCCTGTAAGGTTCGCTTGAAGTAACAGCACAAACCCCGGCCACGCACCGGGGTTTGTGCTTTTTGGACATTGGGGCTGCTTTGCAGCGCATCGCCGGCAAGCCAGCTCCCACAGATACTGCACAAGGCTCATGATCTGCACAGTACCTGTGGGAGCTGGCTTGCCGGCGATGGACCGCAAAGCGGTCCCGACCATCTGAAAGGACACCGCAAATGACCTGGCAACCCCACATCACCGTCGCCACCATCGTCGAGCACGAAGGCAAGTTCCTCTTCGTCGAAGAATTCAAAGCCAACCAGCACGTCTTCAACCAACCCGCCGGCCACCTCGAACCCTTTGAGACCCTGCCCCAGGCAGCCCTGCGCGAAACCCTGGAAGAAACCGCCTGGGAAGTCGAGCTCACCGGCGTGGTCGGCATCTACCTGTACACCGCCCCCAGCAACGGCGTGACCTACCAGCGCATCTGCTTCGCCGCCCGCCCGGTGCGCCACCACGCCGACCTGGCACTGGACAGCGACATCGTCCGCGCCGTGTGGCTGACCCGTGACGAGCTGCTGGCCGACCCGGCCCGCTGGCGCAGCGAGCTGGTGCCACGTTGCCTCGACGACTACCTCAACGGCCCCTTGCACAGCCTTACCCTGCTCCGCGACTGACGCGTCGCCACGGGTTTGATAGAATCGACGTTTTTCCCTTGATACACACCGGTACCCATGACCAGCCCAGCACTCAAAGACCCCGCCAAGACCCGCGTCATCGTCGGCATGTCCGGCGGCGTGGACTCTTCCGTCTCCGCCCTTCTGCTCATCGAGCAGGGCTACCAGGTGGAAGGGCTGTTCATGAAGAACTGGGAAGAAGACGACGGCACCGAATACTGCACCGCCCGTGAAGACCTGGCCGACGCCCAGGCCGTGTGCGACCGCATCGGCATCAAGCTGCACACCGCCAACTTCGCCGCCGAGTACTGGGACAACGTGTTCGAGCACTTCCTTGAAGAATACAAGGCCGGCCGCACGCCCAACCCGGACATCCTCTGCAACCGCGAAATCAAGTTCAAGGCGTTCCTCGACTACGCCCTGTCACTGGGTGCCGACCTGATTGCCACCGGCCACTACGTGCGCCGCCGCGACACCGACGGGCTTACCGAACTGCTCAAGGGCCTGGACCCGAACAAGGACCAGAGCTACTTCCTGCACGCCGTCGGCGGCAAGGAAATCGCCCGTACCCTGTTCCCGGTCGGCGAGCTGGAAAAACCGCAAGTGCGCGCCATCGCCGAAAAGCACGGCCTGGCCACCGCCAAGAAAAAAGACTCCACCGGCATCTGCTTCATTGGCGAGCGCCGCTTCAGCGACTTCCTCAAACAGTACCTGCCAGCCCAGCCGGGCAACATCGAAACCACCGAAGGTGAAGTGATCGGCCGCCACCATGGCCTGATGTACCACACCATCGGCCAGCGCCAGGGCCTGGGCATCGGCGGCCTGAAGGATGCCGGTGACGAGCCGTGGTACGTGCTGCACAAGGACCTGACCCGCAATGTGCTGGTGGTCGGCCAGGGTAACGAACACCCTTGGCTGTTCTCCCGCGCCCTGCTCGCCTCGGAAATCTTCTGGGTCAACCCCATCGACCTCTGCAGCCCGCGTCAGCTCACCGCCAAGGTACGCTACCGCCAGAGCGACCAGCAGTGCACCCTGGAACTTACGGCCAGCGGCTACCGCGCGGTGTTCGACGAGCCGCAGCGCGCCGTTACCCCAGGCCAGTCGGTGGTGTTCTACGACGGTGAAGTGTGCCTGGGCGGCGGCGTGATCGAAGCCGCCGAGCCGTGGAGCCCGCGCGCATGAGCAACCTGCAGGAGCAGCTGATTGCGTTGGGCGGTGTGTTTCAGGCCGCTGTGTTGGTGGACCGTATCGCCCGCACCGGCCAGGCCAGTGAGGCCAACATCGGTTGCATGCTTGGCAGCCTGCTGGTACGTGACCCCAAGGACACCCTCGAGGTGTTCGGCGGTGACGACCTGAACCTGCGCGACGGCTACCGCGCGCTGATCGGCGCACTGGAGCGCGACCCCAACAGCCTGCAGCGCGAGCCACTGCGCTACGCCCTGTCAATGCTGGGGCTGGAGCGCCAGCTGAACAAGCGTGGCGACCTGCTCGATACCATCGGCAACCGCCTGCCGCAAATCCAGTCCCAGGCTGACCATTTTGGCCTTGTTCATGAAAACGTCATTGCCTCCAGTGGCGCCTTGTACCAGGACACCCTGAGTACC
Source organism: Pseudomonas sp. YNh (assembly GCF_037993085.1). NCBI lineage: Bacteria > Pseudomonadati > Pseudomonadota > Gammaproteobacteria > Pseudomonadales > Pseudomonadaceae > Pseudomonas > Pseudomonas sp. YNh. The sequence goes on from NZ_JBBMRJ010000008.1 coordinate 140,857, forward strand.
TTGCGTCAGCGCATTCAGGTGCATGGCGACATGCGCTTCCTGCAGCAGGCCAGCAACGCGTCGAAAATCCGCGCCCTGCTGCTGGCCGGCATCCGCGCCGCACGCTTGTGGCGCCAACTGGGCGGTCACCGCTGGCAACTGGTGTTCAGCCGGCGCAAGCTGCTGAACGAACTGTACGACATGATGCGCAGCCCCAACTGACGGGCTGAGCTGCCCTTTGTGGGAGCGGGCGCGTCGAGGCGTCGAACCGCCGCGAAGCAGGCGACTCGGTGTATGGCACCGGCTACGCCGGTGTTCGCGGGCATGCCCGCTCCCACAGGGTCTGCCACCAGATCCAAATTGGGCCGACCTTTGGTCAGCCACCCGACCTGGGCGCAATTTTCATGTATGATATGCGCCCTTCCAAAAGCCTGACTGTCCGAGAACACCCCATGCAGCTTTCTTCGCTCACTGCGGTTTCCCCTGTAGACGGCCGTTATGCCGGCAAAACCCAGGCCTTGCGCCCCATTTTCAGCGAATTCGGCCTGATCCGTTTCCGCGCCCTGGTCGAAGTGCGCTGGCTGCAGCGCCTGGCCGCCCACCCGCAGATCGGCGAAGTGCCGGCGTTCTCCGCCGAAGCCAACGCACTGCTGGACAACCTGGCCACCGATTTCAAACTTGAGCACGCCGAGCGCGTCAAGGAAATCGAGCGCACCACCAACCACGACGTCAAGGCGATCGAATACCTCCTCAAGGAGCAGGCCGCCAAGCTGCCTGAGCTGGCCAAGGTCAGCGAGTTCATCCACTTCGCCTGCACCAGCGAGGACATCAACAACCTGTCCCACGCCCTGATGCTGCGCGCCGGCCGTGACGACGTGCTGCTGCCGCTGATGCGCCAGATCGCCGACGCCATCCGCGCCCTGGCCCACGCCCACGCCGACGTGCCGATGCTGTCGCGCACCCACGGCCAGCCGGCTTCGCCGACTACCCTGGGTAAAGAGCTGGCCAACGTCGTGTACCGCCTGGAGCGCCAGATCGCCCAGGTCGCTGCCGTACCGCTGCTGGGCAAGATCAACGGCGCCGTGGGCAACTACAACGCCCACCTGTCGGCCTACTCGCAGATCGACTGGGAAGAGAACGCCCGCGCCTTCATCGAAGACGAGCTGGGCTTGCAGTTCAACCCGTACACCACCCAGATCGAGCCACACGACTACATCGCCGAGCTGTTCGACGCCATCGCCCGCTTCAACACCATCCTGATCGACTTCGACCGTGACGTGTGGGGCTACATCTCGCTGGGCTACTTCAAGCAAAGAACCGTTGCCGGCGAAATCGGCTCGTCGACCATGCCGCACAAGGTCAACCCGATCGACTTCGAAAACTCCGAAGGCAACCTGGGTATCGCCAACGCGCTGTTCCAGCACCTGGCCAGCAAGCTGCCGATCTCGCGCTGGCAGCGCGACCTGACCGACTCCACCGTGCTGCGCAACCTGGGCGTGGGCTTCGCCCACAGCGTCATTGCCTACGAAGCCAGCCTGAAAGGCATCGGTAAGCTGGAAGTCAACGAAGCCCGTATCGCCGCCGACCTGGACGCCTGCTGGGAAGTGCTGGCCGAGCCGATCCAGACCGTGATGCGCCGCTTCAACATCGAAAACCCCTACGAGAAGCTCAAAGAGCTGACCCGTGGCAAGGGCATCACCCCGGACGCGCTGCTCACCTTCATCGACGGCCTCGACATGCCAGCCGAAGCCAAGGCCGAGCTCAAGCAGCTGACCCCCGCTACCTACATCGGTAACGCGGCAGCCCAGGCCAAACGCATCTAAGCTGACCGTCGCGTGCAACGCCCGGCCTGGCCGGGCGTTTTTATTCCCGGACGAAAATTACGTTTTTTCAATAGGTTGAACATGAATCCTGATACTCCACTGCAGCTGCTCGGCGGCATCTCGGCCCGCGAATTCATGCGCGACTACTGGCAGAAGAAGCCCCTGCTGGTGCGCCAGGCCTTCCCGGACTTCATCAGCCCGATCGACCCCGACGAACTGGCTGGCCTGGCCCTGGAAGAGGAAGTCGAATCGCGTATCGTGCTCGAGCACGGCGCCCACCCGTGGGAGCTGCGCCGCGGCCCGTTCAACGAAGACACCTTCGCCGAGCTGCCGGAAAAAGACTGGACCCTGCTGGTACAAGCGGTGGACCAGTTCGTCCCGGAAGTGGCCGAACTGCTGGAGAACTTCCGCTTCCTGCCCAGCTGGCGTATCGACGATGTGATGATCAGCTTCGCCGCCCCCGGTGGCAGCGTTGGTCCGCACTTCGACAACTACGACGTGTTCCTGCTGCAAGGCCACGGCGAGCGCAACTGGAAGATCGGCCAGATGTGCAGCAGCGACAGCCCGCTGCTGGAGCACGCCGACCTGCGCATCCTTGCCGAATTCGAGCAGAGCGAAGAGTGGACCCTGGAGCCAGGTGACATGCTCTACCTGCCACCACGCCTGGCTCACTACGGCGTGGCCGTGGACGACTGCCTGACCTACTCGGTGGGCTTCCGCGCGCCAAGCGCCGCCGAAGTGCTGACCCACTTCACCGACTTCCTCGGCCAGTTCCTGCCGGACGAAGAGCGCTACAGTGACGCCGACGCCCAGCCGGTCAGCGACCCCCACCAGATCCAGCACGACGCCCTCGACCGCCTCAAGGCCCTGCTCGATAAGCACATGGGCGACAAGGACCTGCTGCTGACCTGGTTCGGCCAGTTCATGACCGAGCCGCGCTACCCCGAGCAGATCGTTGGCGAAGAGCTGAGCGAGGAAGAGCTGGTGGACGCCCTCGAGCAAGGCGCCATCCTGATCCGCAACCCAAGCGCACGCATGGCCTGGTCGGAGTTCGAGGACGACCTGCTGCTGTTCGCCAGCGGCCGCAGCTGCCCGCTGCCAGGCAAGCTGCGCGAGCTGCTGAAGCTGGTGTGCGCGGCAGACGCCCTGCACATCGACAACCTCGCAGACTGGCTGCAGGACGAAGATGGCCTTATGCTTCTACAGCAGCTGGTCAAACAAGGGAGCCTGGGATTCGCCAATGAATAAGATCAGCGTTCGCCTCGCCGACTGGCAGAAAGACAACGCCGACATCCGCCGTATCCGTGAAGCGGTGTTCGTCGCCGAGCAGCACATTCCGCCAGAGCTGGAGTTTGATTCGGAAGACCAGGACGCCCTGCACTTCCTGGCCATGGAGGGTGACTATCCGATTGGTACCGCGCGCCTGCTGGCGGACGGCACCATCGGGCGCATCTCGGTGCTCAAGGACTGGCGCGGCCTGAAGGTGGGTGACGCGCTGATGAACGCAGTGATCGTCGAAGCGCAAAACCGCGACCTGAAGCAGCAGATGCTCAGCGCCCAGGTGCACGCCACGCCGTTCTACGAGCGCCTCGGCTTTCGCATAGTCAGCGAGGAATTCCTCGAAGCCGGCATCCCGCACGTGGACATGGTGCGCGACTCGCGCGTCTGATCCATCACCTCCCCACAGGCGCCCCACACATTCTGAAAAATGTGCGGCCCTGTGGGAGCGGGTTTATCCGCGAAAGGGCCGTACAGCTCAAAACACTTCCCCTGACAAAAACCTGTACATCCATCCAGATAAAACTTGCCTCCGCGCCCCCGCTTGCGCATCCTAGTGCCCATCACCTCCGATGAAGCGTCCCCGGCCATGCGCCTGTTCCTCTGCGAAAAACCCTCACAGGCAAAAGACATCGCCAAAGTGCTAGGCGCCACCCGCAAGGGCGACGGCTGCTGGCAAGGCACTGACGTCTGCGTAACTTGGTGCATCGGCCATCTGCTGGAAACCGCCCCGCCCGACAGCTACGACGAACGCTACAAGCGCTGGAACCTGGCCGACCTGCCGATCATCCCGGACAAGTGGAAGATGCTGGTCAAGCCCAAGACCGCCAGCCAGTTCAAGGCGGTGAAGCGCCTGCTGGGCGAAGCGCGGGAGCTGGTGATTGCCACCGACGCCGACCGCGAAGGCGAAATGATTGCCCGCGAGCTGGTCGAGCATTGCCGCTACCGCGGCCCGGTGCAGCGCCTTTGGTTGTCGGCGCTCGACGACACCTCCATCCGCAAGGCCCTGGCACGCCTGCTGCCAGGCCACGAAACGTTCAACCTTTATCACTCGGCGCTGGGCCGCTCTCGCGCCGACTGGCTCATCGGCATGAACATGAGCCGGCTGTTCACCCTGCTTGGCCGCCAATCCGGCTACCAGGGTGTGCTGCCGGTGGGCCGGGTGCAAACCCCCACCTTGCGCCTGGTGGTCGACCGCGACCGCAGCATCGCCGACTTCGTGCCGGTGCCGTTCTGGGCCATCGACGTACAGCTTGAACATGCAGGACAAGCTTTCAACGCCCAGTGGCGTGCGCCCGAGGACGCCTGCGACGACCAGGGCCGCTGCCTGAACCAGAGCTTGGCGCAACAGGCCGCCGCCGCCATCGGTAACGCTGGCACGGCACGGGCCGTAAAAGTGACCACCGAGCGCGTGCGTGAAGCCGCGCCCTTGCTTTTCGACCTTGGCACCCTGCAAGAGCTGTGCTCGAAAAAGTTCGGCCTCGGCGCCCAGGAAACCCTCGACATTGCCCAGGCCCTGTACGAAACCCACAAGCTCATCACCTACCCGCGCAGCGATTGCGGCTACCTGCCGCTGAGCCAGCACGCCGAAGCACCGGCCATCCTCGCCGCCCTGCAACGGGCCGATGCCGGCCTCGCGCCGCTGCAGCCCCACCTGGAGCCGCAGCGCCGGTCGCGGGTGTGGAACGACGCCAAGGTCAGCGCCCACCACGGCATCATTCCTACTGCCGCCGCCAGCGACCCGTCGCGCCTGCCGGCCAAGCACAAGGCGGTGTACACCCTGATCCGCGCCCGCTACCTGGCGCAGTTCCTGCCCAACCACGAATATGATCGCACCCAGGCCGACTTCGACTGCGCCGGCCATGCCCTGCGCGCGGTGGGCAAGCAAATCGTCGAGCCGGGCTGGCGCCGCGCCCTGCCCGAAGCGCTGACCCCGGCCAAGGGCCGCGAAGCACCACCGGCCCAGGTGCTGCCAGCGCTGAGCGAAGGCCAGGACTGCACCGTCCAAGGCCTGCAACTGAAAGACCTGTGGACCCAGCCGCCCAAGCCGTTCACTGAAGGCGACCTGATCAAGGCAATGAAAAACGTGGCCAAGCTGGTGGACGACCCGCGCCTGAAGCAGAAGCTGAAAGAAACCACCGGCATCGGCACCGAGGCCACCCGCGCCAGCATCATCCAGGGCCTGCTCGACCGCGGCTATCTCGTAAAAAACGGCAAAGCGCTGGCGGCCACGCCTGCGGCCTTCAGCCTGATTGATGCCGTCCCCCGCGCCATCGCCGACCCTGGCACCACGGCGATCTGGGAGCAGGCGCTGGACATGGTGCAAAGCGGCGAGATGAGCCTGGAAGAATTCGTGGCCCGACAGTCGGCGTGGATGGGCAAGCTGGTCGAGCGTTGCAGCGGCATGCGCATGACCATCAGCGGGCCGGCAGCCGGTGCAGCGCCGCCCTGGAAGAAGAAGCGTCGCGGTGGAGGTGGGAAAAGCAAAGCAGCCGGAAGCAAGTCAGCAGCAAGCAAGCCGCGTCAGCCCCGAAAAAAAGCGACAACCTGAAGCTTCTGCACTGGCATTACAGGCCCTATCGCCGGCAAGCCAGCTCCCACAAGTACCCAATTGGCATCAGCACCTGTGCAAGACTTAGGCTCTCAAGACATGCACTGGCTTCAGTCCTTCTACAAGACTTGTGGGAGCTGGCTTGCCGGCGATAGAGCCAGCTCAGGCAGCATATTGATAACGGGTAAACTACCAAACCCTGCCTGACGCATTGGCACCATGAAATTTCCCTGCTAAGTTTTCATGAAAATAATCACAATAATTTTCACGAGGCTTCTGCATGTTCAAACAATCCGCCCAGCACGTCGCCAGCTACTACACCCAGACCTACCCCGCCAACATCCCGCTGCGCCCTACCCTGCAAGGCACCCACGACACCGACGTGCTGATCATCGGCGCCGGTTTCAGCGGCCTGCATACCGCCCTGCGCCTGACCCAGGCAGGCAAACGCGTGACACTGCTGGAGGCCAGCCGGGTAGCCTGGGCTGCGTCCGGGCGCAACGGTGGCCAGGCACTGCTGGGCTGGTCATGCGACATGCCGCCACTGGAAAAGGCCTTGGGCGTGGAACGCACCCGGCGCCTGTGGGCCAGCATGTGCTGGGCCGCCGACGAGATGCGCGAACTGCCACAACGCCACGGCTTCGATATCGACTACCGGCAGGGCAGCCTGTGGACTGCGGTATTGCCGCGCCGGGTGAAAATGCTCGAAGAAGCCCTGCACGACGCCGAACACAAATGGGGCTACGACGCCCTGCGCCTGATCGGCCGCGACGAGCTGCCACAATGGATCGACAGCCCGCGCTACCAGGCTGCGCTGTATGACGCCAAAGGCGCCCACCTCAACCCGCTGAAGCTGGCACAAGGCCTGGCCAGCACCATCGAAGCCAGTGGCGGGCATATCTATGAACAGAGCCAGGTACTCAGCTATCAGCAAGACGGCAACGGCTATACCGCCCGTACCGAAAATGGCGAAGTGCGCTGCCAGGTGTTGGTGCTGGCCTGTAACGCCTACATCGACCGCCTCGACCGTGGTCTGTCGCGCCGCCTGTTGCCGGTCGGCTCCTATCAGGTGGCAACGGCGCCACTGGACGCCGACTTCGCCCAGTCGCTGCTGCCGCGTAACAGTTGCGTGATCGACAACCAGTTCGTGCCGGACTACTTCCGCCTCACCCCGGATCACCGCCTGCTGTTCGGTGGCGGCTGCACTTACCTGGGCGGTATTCCCAAGGACGTCGCCAGCGCCACCCGTCCGTACCTGGAGCGGGTGTTCCCGCAGCTGGCCGGTGTGGCCATCGACTATGCCTGGGGCGGCCATATCGATTGCAGCATCCAGCGCACCCCGGACGTCGGGCGCGAGGGCCAGCGCTATTGGTTGCAGGGTTTCTCCGGGCATGGCGTACTGCCAACACTGGCCGCAGCGCGAGCCGTCAGCGATGCCATTCTTGGCGATGAAGACCTGTTGGCGCTGTACCAAGGCATCGACAATGGACGCTTCCCCGGGGGAGATCTGCTGGCTGCGCCTTTGGAAGCTGCGGCAAAAGCCTGGTACCGCATGCGCGACCGCGTCTGAAGGGCATCAGTATTGCCTGTGCGGGCCGCTTCGCGGGTGAAAGGGAGCTCACAGTGTAAGAGCGGGTTCACCCGCGAAAAGGCCCGCACAGGCAACACAACTTCCTGATGCCCGACAAAATCCCTCCTATTCTCAATAGCTCCCTTCGCTTCCTGCACCCAGGAGATACGACCATGAGCTATGTAACCACGAAGGACGGCGTACAGATTTTCTACAAGGACTGGGGCCCGCGCGATGCACCGGTGATCCACTTCCACCACGGCTGGCCGCTCAGTGCCGATGACTGGGACGCGCAGATGCTGTTCTTCCTCGCCCAGGGCTACCGCGTGGTGGCCCACGACCGCCGAGGTCATGGCCGCTCCAGTCAGGTATGGGACGGCCACGACATGGATCACTACGCCGACGACGTAGCCGCCGTGGTTGGCCACCTGGGCACCCAAGGCGCCGTACATGTCGGCCACTCGACTGGGGGTGGCGAGGTGGTGCGTTACATGGCTCGGTACCCTGAGGACAAAGTGGCCAAAGCCGTGCTGATCGCCGCCGTACCGCCCTTGATGGTGCAAACACCCGGCAACCCCGGCGGCCTGCCCAAGACGGTGTTCGACGATTTCCAGAACCAGGTCGCCAGCAACCGGGCGCAGTTTTACCGGGATGTGCCAGCCGGGCCGTTCTATGGCTACAACCGACCCGGTGCCGAAGCCAGCGAAGGCATCATCGCCAACTGGTGGCGCCAAGGCATGATCGGCAGTGCCAAGGCCCATCACGACGGCATCGTGGCGTTTTCCCAAACCGATTTCACAGAGGACCTCAAGGGCGTAAACCAGCCGGTACTGGTGATGCATGGGGACGATGACCAGATCGTGCCCTATGAAAACTCCGGGGTCCTGTCGGCCAAGTTGCTGCCCAATGGCACGCTGAAAACCTACAAAGGCTACCCGCATGGCATGCCGACTACCCATGCCGATGTGATCAATGCGGATTTGCTGGCGTTTATCCGTAGTTGATGTAATTAGCCTGCACTGGCCCTTTCGCGGGCACGCCCGCTCCCACAGGTACTGCACAATTCTTCAGATGTGCATATAACCTGTGGGAGCGGGTTCACCCGCGAAAGGGCCGGCACTGTCAACACACTTATTTTATGTGCGTACGCAACTGGCAGAACTGCCAGTTGCGCGCCTGTCTGTTTTGCATGAAGGTAATTTAAATTCATTACTACTCGCACCAGCAGGCTGACCATGGCACAGAACAGGAAGCAGCGCTTATTCTACAAAAATGGCCAACTGTCCTCAGAGATTGGCAACGGCCAAAGCGTGACGCTATTTTCAGCCTCTAACACTCCTCTGGCGGAGCGTTCTGCCGAGACAACGCTATTGGCAGAAAACTCGCAGAGTTCCATAGTTAACAGCTCACCTCGCAACAGCAGGAAATATCTTAGCTATACAGCTTATGGGCACGGCCATACTGACCTGATCCTGGGATACACCGGGCAACGTTATGATCGGCTCACAAACTGCTATCACCTAGGCAACGGTTATCGTGCATTCAGCCCGCAGATAATGCGGTTCCTTTCGCCCGACAGCCTCAGCCCCTTCAGGAACCGTACGCTTAACGCTTACGCTTACTGCATGGGAGACCCTATAAATCGCCATGATCCTTCGGGACACACGTGGAAAGCCATCAAGGCGTCGATTACGCAAGCAGGCACAGCGGTAAGGACTCTTTTCAAAAAACAGGAGCCCGACTATCGCGCCGCAGCCACCGCGGCAATTGAAACAAACGCAGAGCTGAAGGCGCAATACGGCTTTATACTTGGTCATCCGGACGCCGAGCAAAAACATTTTAAAGCGCTCGCAAGAATCCCCGAGCACAACCAAAACATCAAAAGCATTAAAGACGCTGGCACTGACACCCGACGCCACTTTGAAGGGCCGGAGTCCTTACCAATAAACGTCGACGAACTCGATAACACAAAATACCTAGCCTTCGAAGAGCAACTAAGACTAGAGGGCTCGTATGCAAAGATTGCAAGGTACACCCAAAGGCTAGATAAGCTTAAACCCCAACCACTCAACCCACAGGAGGCAGGTCCGGCGATACGAGAGTCATGGGAAAAATTTGATGACTGAGCCGTTCGAGCCGGTAAACGCATGAGGTCTGGATGTTGAGTCAATTAAACAAATCGAGAGACTGACAACCGCAGGCACCAAGTATTACCATGGCGGTTCTTTTGCGGCCATTTGACGCAACCTGCCCTTCAGCTTGAAAGCCTCCCATGCCCTTCGAACTCACCGTAGAACCCTTAACCCTGCTGATCCTGGCCCTGGTCGCCTTCGTCGCCGGTTTCATCGATGCCATCGCCGGTGGCGGGGGCCTGCTCACCACCCCGGCCTTGCTCACCGCCGGCATGCCACCGCACCTGGTGCTGGGCACCAACAAGCTCAGTTCCACCTTCGGTTCGGCCACCGCAGGTTTCACCTACTACAAGCGCAAACTGTTCCACCCCGCGCAGTGGCGCCCGGCGTTGTTCGCTACCCTGACCGGGGCGTTGCTAGGTGCGGTCATCGCCCACTACATGCCAGCCGAATGGCTGAACAAGATGCTGCCGGTGATCGTCTTTGCCTGTGGCATCTACCTGTTGTTCGGCGGCACACCCAAGGCGCCGCTGGATGCCGATGCGCCGATCAAGAAGAAGTGGCAAGTGCCGCAGGGCTTCACCCTGGGCTTCTACGACGGCGTGGCCGGCCCGGGTACCGGGGCGTTCTGGACGGTCAGCACCCTGCTGCTGTACCCCATCGACCTGGTCCGCGCCAGCGGCGTGGCGCGCAGCATGAACTTCGTCAGCAACATCGCGGCGCTGACGGTGTTCATCATTTCCGGGCAGGTGGATTACGTCGTCGGCCTGTGCATGGGCCTGTCGGTCATGGTTGGTGCCTTTTTTGGCGCACGCACGGCGATCAGTGGCGGCAGCAAATTCATCCGCCCGGTGTTCATCACCGTGGTGCTCGCCTTGACCGTGCGCCTAGCGTGGCAGCACTGGTTCGGGCAAGCGTAAGCGCCTGGCCACATAAAGATCGATCAGGTACCGGGCAATCGACCGCCCGGCCGGCAACGGTGGCAGGTCGTGGACGCTGAACCACTGGGCGTCCTCGATCTCGTCCGGCTGCATGACGATATCGCCCCCCGCGTATTCGGCATGAAAGCCCAGCATCATCGAGTGCGGGAATGGCCAGCACTGGCTGCCGACGTACTGGATGTTCCGCACGTCCACCGCCACCTCTTCACGCACTTCGCGCACCAGGCAGTCTTCTGCCGACTCACCCGGCTCGGCAAAGCCCGCCAAGGTGCTGTACACGCCGGTGACGAAGCGCGGCGAGCGCGCCAGCAAGATTTCATCGCCACGGGTCACCAGCACGATCATGCTCGGCGAAATACGCGGATAGCTGCGCAGGTCGCATGGCTGGCAGTACATCGCCCGCTCCCAGCGAATTTGCGTCATCGCCTGGCCGCAGCTGCCGCAGAAACGGTGCTCGCGGGCCCAGGTGCCGATCTGCGCGGCATAACCCAGTATTTTGTAGGTGTCGAAGTCGCCTTCGAGCATGAATGCCCGCAGGCCACGCCAGTGGCAACCGGGCACGTCGGTGGCGCTGCGCAGCTCCAGCAGGAACACCGGCTGGCCGTCGAAATGGCCGATGCCGTGCTCGCATAACACGTCGAGGTCCTGGCGTTTGAGCCAGTCGCGGGGAAACAGCGCGCCGTTGTCGTCCACCAGAAACCCTTCCGGGCTGCGGGCCACGGCCACGCCCCCGGTGATCTGCGGGTCGAGTACTGCAGTAGTCCAGCGTGCTGACATGTCGGGGGTTCCTTGACTGCGCGTCCCCCGGCCCGATCAGTCGGCGAACGTCGGTTTCTGTTTGCTCATGTGCGCCGCCACGGCCACGCGCAGGTCTTCGGACTGCAGCATCGCGGCGTTCCAGGTGGCGATGTAGTCCAGGCCATCGTCGATGCGATGGTCACGCATGTAGCTGAGCATTTCCTTGGTGCCGGCCACGGCGATCGGCGATTTTGCAGCAATCTCCCGGGCGATGGCAAAGACACCGTCCAGCAGTGCGGCCTGATCATCATAGACCCGGTTGACCAGGCCGATGCGCAGGGCCTCGTCGGCCGCAACGTTGCGACCGGTGAAGGCCAGCTCACGCATGATGCCGTCGCCAATGATACGTGGCAAACGTTGCAGTGTGCCGACGTCGGCGGCCATGCCCATGTCGATTTCCTTGATCGAGAACTGCGCGTCGCTGCTGCAGTAACGCATGTCGCACGCCGAGATGAGGTCGATGGCGCCGCCGATACAGTAACCCTGCACGGCCGCCAATACGGGTTTGCGGCATTTGTCGACGGCGGTGAACGAGGCTTGCAGGCGCTGGATGGTGCCACGCAGAAAGCGCGCATTGCGCCCCACGTCCTTGCCCATTTGCCCGGCCAGCGAAGCCAGCATCATCAGGTCGATGCCTGCGGAAAAATGCTTGCCGGCACCACTGATTACTACCGCCCGCACGGCATCGGTGTCGTCGACCCACTGGAAGATAGTGATGATCTCTTCCCAGAAGGCCGCGTTCATCGCGTTGACCTTTTCCGGGCGGTTGATCTGAACGTGGGCGATGTTGTCGGTCAGTTCAACCTTGAACGCACTGTACTCGGTCACGGGCGGCACTCCTGCGGGTGAAGGATTCATGGCGTGGATGTTAACCCAGCCCGATGGCCGTACTTGTGCCAAAAACGGGACTGCACGCCTTGCCTAAGACGCGCCAATCCGGCACCGTGCGCCATCGCCGAATCATAAGGATACATATTCATGTCACGCTCCCTGTCCGGCGCCCTCGCCCACGGTTTTCTGGGCCAGTCGCCGCTTTGGTACAAGGCGGTCATCTGCCTGTTCCTGGTGCTCAACCCGCTGCTGCTGGTTACCGTTGGCCCGGTTGCAGCCGGCTGGGCGCTGGTGCTCGAATTCATCTTCACCCTGGGCATGGCGCTTAAGTGCTACCCGCTGATGCCTGGCGGCCTGCTGCTGATCGAAGCCTTGCTGTTGCAGATGACCACGCCACAGGCGCTGTACGAGGAACTGCAGCACAACTTCCCGGTGATCCTGCTGCTGATGTTCATGGTCGCCGGTATCCATTTCATGAAGGAGCTGCTGCTGTTCCTGTTTTCGCGCATTTTGCTCGGGGTGCGCTCGAAGGCCGTTCTGGCGTTGCTGTTCTGTGTGCTGTCGGCGTTTCTGTCGGCGTTTCTCGATGCGCTGACCGTGACGGCGGTGATCATCAGCGCTGCGGTCGGCTTCTACGCCGTGTACCACCGCGTCGCGTCCGGCGCCAACCCGCGCGAGGAAAGCGCGGTGGACAGCGACCAGCAGATCGCCCACCTGCACCGCGAAGACCTCGACCAGTTCCGCGACTTCCTGCGTAGCCTGCTGATGCACGGCGCAGTGGGTACCGCCCTGGGTGGCGTGTGCACCTTGGTGGGCGAGCCACAGAACCTGCTGATCGGCCACGAGATGGGTTGGCACTTCGCCGACTTCTTCTTCAAGGTGGCACCTGTGTCGCTGCCAGTGCTGGGTGCCGGCCTGCTGACCTGTGTGCTGCTGGAAAAACTGCGCCTGTTCGGCTACGGCACCTTGATGCCCGATCCGGTGCGCCAGGTGCTGGCCGCCTACGCGGCCGAGGACGACGCCGCACGTACCCAGGCCCAGCGCATCGCGCTGTGGGTGCAAGGGTTTGCAGCGCTGATATTGATCGTCTGCCTGGGGCTGCATGTGGCTGAAGTCGGCCTGATCGGCCTGATGGTGATCGTGCTGATCACGGCGTTTACCGGTATCACCGATGAACACCGGCTAGGCCGCGCCTTCCAGGACGCCATGCCGTTCACCTCGTTGCTGGTGGTGTTTTTCGCCGTGGTCGCGGTTATCCATCAGCAGCAGCTGTTCAGCCCATTGATCAGCTGGGTGCTGACGCTGCCGGCCGAACAGCAACCGGGCATGCTTTACCTGGCCAACGGTTTGCTGTCGGCGATCAGCGACAACGTGTTCGTCGCGACCATCTACATCACCGAGGTGAAGCAGGCGTTTCTCAATGGCAGCATGAGCCGCGAGCATTTCGAAACGCTGGCGGTGGCGATCAACACCGGCACCAACCTGCCCAGCGTGGCAACGCCGAATGGGCAGGCAGCGTTCCTGTTCCTGCTCACCTCGGCGATTGCGCCGCTGATCCGGCTGTCGTACGGGCGTATGGTGTGGATGGCCTTGCCCTATACCGTGGTGATGGGTGGGCTGGGTTGGTGGGCGGTGACCTACTGGCTGTGATGTAAACCTGCACGGGCCCCTTGTGATCGGCTAATTCAGTCTCTTGTAGGAGCGACCTTGTGTCGCGAACGGGCTGCGAAGCAGCCCCGGCAATTTGTGCATTTGCGCTGAAATCCTGGGGCTGCTTCGCAGCCCGTTCGCGGCACAAGGCCGCTCCTACACAGGAACTGCATCACTTTCGAGGCCTGTGTCGATTCTGCCTGGTGCCATTCGACTACCCATGAAAGCAGCCACCGGGCTGCCAACAGGAGAGTCCCCATGCGCAAACTCATCGTAGCCGCCTTCATCAGCCTCGACGGCGTGATGCAAGCTCCCGGCGGCCCGCAGGAAGACACCAGCGGCGGTTTTGCCTACGGCGGCTGGATCGTGCCCTACGCCGAGGAAGTGTTTGGCCAGGCGATGCAGGCATTGTTCAGCCAGCCCTTTGAGCTGCTGCTGGGCCGGCGCACCTACGACATTTTTGCCGGCTATTGGCCAAACATCAAAGACAACGCCGAAGACTTCTCCATCGCCAACCTGTTCAACAGCGTGCCCAAGCATGTGGCCACCCACACCCCTGCCACCCTCGACTGGCACAACAGCCACGCTCTCGGCACGGACATCGCCGCTGCGGTACGCTCGCTCAAGCAACGGGACGGCGCCAACCTGCTGACCCAGGGCAGCGCCGACCTGGTGCAGCAACTGCTGGCGGCAGACCTGGTCGATGAACTGCAACTGCTGACCCACCCGCTGCTACTCGGCCACGGCAAACGCCTGTTCGGTCATGACGCAGCAGCAGCGGCCTTTACCTTGCTGCAGTCGCAAGTCTCGCCCAAGGGTGTGATCATCAGCCGCTACGTGCGCGCAGGCCAGGTGCAGACCGGTTCATTCGACGTGGTGTGATCCCATACAACTTTTGCCCCGCGCAGGCATCGAAACACAGGAAGCCCCTATCCGCTCCAAGGAGGTCAACCATGGCGCTGCGCACTACGCTGCTGCTTTCCTGCATGACCCTGGCGCTGCTCGGCTGCGCCGGCAACGATCAACCGGCACCACCGCACACCCAGCAGGTGGACCTGCAACGCTACCAGGGCACCTGGTATGAACTGGGCCGGCTGCCGATGTTCTTCCAGCGCAACTGCGTGCAGTCCGAGGCACACTATGGCCTGCGCCCGGATGGCCGGATCGACGTGACCAACCGCTGCAAGGAAAAGGACGGCCAGTGGAACGAAGCCAAGGGCATCGCCGAGGCCCAGCAGCCGGGCAGCACCGACAAGCTGTGGGTGCGCTTCGACAACTGGTTCAGCCGCCTGGCACCGGGCCTGACCAAGGGCGAGTACTGGGTGCTGTACCACGACAAGGACTACCGCGTGGCGTTGGTAGGCCACCCCAACCGCGAGTACCTGTGGCTGCTTTCACGCACGCCTGCGGTCACCGACCAGCAGCGCGAGCAACTGCTGACCATCGCCCGGGAGCAAGGGTATGACACCAGCAAGCTCATATGGCGGCAGGGAGACTAGCAGGCCGTCGACGGCTGGCGGCAATGCGGCTAAGGTGTGCGCCCGTCATACCTCGAAGGAGCGAGCACATTGATCACCTGCCACGTCAAATACATCGTCGACCCTTTCCAGCTGCCTGCGTTCGAGGCCTATTCACGCCAGTGGATAGGCCTCGTCACGCGCATGGGCGGCCAGCATCACGGCTACTTCCTGCCTGCTGAAGGCGCTAACAACATCGCGTACTGCCTGTTCAGCTTCCCCAGCCTGGCGGCCTACGAGCAGTACCGCAGGCAGGCCGAAACCGACCCGGAATGCGTCGCTGCAGTAGCCACAGCTACAGAGCAACGCTTCATCCTCAGCTACGAGCGCAGCTTCCTGAAACCGCTGCTGGGCTGAATCAAGGAGGTTGCACATGGACCTGCTGTTCCTGGGCACCTGCGCCGGGGTGCCCACCAAGGCACGCAATGTTAGCGCCACCGCGTTGATCGAAGCCAGTGGCAGCCACTGGTACCTGGTCGATTGCGGCGAAGGCACGCAGCATCAGCTGCTGCGGACCCCGCTGTCGATCCGCGACCTGCGCGCCATTTTCATCACCCACGTGCACGGCGATCATTGCTTCGGCCTGCCCGGCCTGCTGGCCAGTGCCGGCATGAGCGGGCGTACCCAACCGCTGGAGCTGATCCTGCCGGCTGCGCTGCATGACTGGGTACGCCAGGGCCTGGTAGCCAGCGACACCTTCCTGCCATTCGAACTGCGCCTGCTGGCCGTGGAAGAGTTGGTCGAATGGCGCAACGATACCCTGCAGGTGACCACCGTTCAGCTGTCACACCGCGTGCCGAGCGTCGGGTTCGTGTTCACCGAACTCAACCCCGAACCGCGCCTGGACATCCCCCGCCTGGAAGCCGAAGGCATACCGCGTGGCCCGCTGTGGGGCGAGCTGGCCAAGGGTTTGACGGTACAGTATGGCGAGCAGTTGCTGAACGGCAACGACTACCAGCGCCCTTCCCGGCCACCGCGGCGGGTGATCGTCTGCGGCGACAACGATACCCCCGAGCTGCTGGCCGACGCTGCCCAAGGCGCGGATGTGCTGGTGCACGAAGCCACGTTCACCCAGGCCGTGGTCGAACGCACCGGGGTCACCTTCGGCCACAGTACCGCGGCGGCGGTGGCGCGCTTTGCCGAAAGCGCAGGCGTGCGCAACCTGGTGCTGACGCACTTCAGCGCCCGTTACCAGAACGACCCGCGGCGCAGCCCGAATATCGACAACGTGCGTGACGAAGCCCTCGCCCACTACCACGGGCAACTGATCCTGGCGCAGGACCTGCAGCGCTATCGCATTGGCCGTGATGGCTGTCTTGAGCCAGCCGGATGAATTAGCATGGCCGGTTTTCCAAAAGGACTTGGCCATGCAACGCATCGTGATTCTGGGCAACGCCGGCAGTGGCAAATCAACCCTGGCCCGGCAGATCGGCGCCCGCCTTGGGACGTCGGTGGTACACCTCGACACGTTGTTCTGGGAGGCCGGTTGGGTAGAACCGGATGCCGAGACCTTTCGCAGCCGGGTACGCGATGCGGTTAGCGGGCAAGCGTGGGTATGCGAGGGCAACTACAGCCGCCGCACCTTCGACCTGCGCTTGCCACGGGCCGACCTGGTCATCTGGCTGGATACACCGCGGCTGACATGCCTGAAGCGGGTCATCCTGCGCAGTGTGATGAACAAGCCACGGCCAGACCTGCCGGCCGGGTGCACAGAGCGGCTGGACCGGGCGTTTCTGACCTTCCTGAAGTTTGTGTGGACGTTCGACCGGGGCTATCGCCCAGGTATCGAAGCAAACCGCCAGGCAATCGGGCCGCAGGTGCCGGTTGTGCATCTGCGTGGTGAGCGGCAGATCGCGGCGTTTCTGGCGAGCCTTTCATTGCCTGTTCCGGCCTGATCGCCGGCAAGCCAGCGCCCACAGGGGTATCACCGGGCCTGAGGGCGGCGCTGTACCTGTGGGAGCTGGCTTGCCGGCGATAGGGCCCGTGCAGGCAACACCGATCTCTGGCTAGGCCGCCAAGCGCCCGCTGGCAATCGCTTCCGACGCCTCCAGCATCGCCCGCAGCAACACTGCGCAGCCCGCCGCCAGGTCATCGGGCGTGGCGTTCTCGATTTCGTTGTGGCTGATGCCGTTTTCGCAGGGCACGAAAATCATCCCCGCTGGCCCTAGTTCGGCCAGGAAGATCGCGTCATGCCCCGCACCGCTGACGATGTCCATGTGCGGCAACCCCAGCGCCTGCGCCGAGGCGCGCACGGCATCGACACAGCCTTTGTCGAAGTACAACGCCGGGAAGTTGGCCGTAGGCACCAGTTCGTGGCTCAAGCCATGCTTGGCACAGGTTGCCTCGATCACCCCGCGCACCTCGGCGATCATCGCATTCAGTTGCTCGCCCTCCAAATGGCGGAAGTCCAAGGTCATGCGCACCTCACCCGGGATCACGTTACGCGAGCCTGGGTACGCCTGCAGGCAACCCACAGTGCCACAGGCATGGGGCTGGTGGCCGAGGGCGGTACGGTTGACCGCCTCCACCACGGCGGCAGCGCCGACCAGGGCGTCCTTGCGCAGGTGCATGGGTGTCGGCCCCGCGTGGGCTTCGACACCGCGCAGGGTCAGGTCGAACCACTTCTGTCCCAGCGCCCCGAGCACCACGCCGATGGTCTTGGCCTGGTCCTCAAGGATCGGGCCCTGTTCGATATGGGCCTCGAAATAGGCCCCGACCGGGTGACCCAGCACCGCGCGCGGGCCCGCATAGCCGATAGCGTTCAAGGCTTCGCCAACGCTGACGCCCTGGGCATCACGCTTGGCCAGGGTTTCCTCCAGGGTGAACTTGCCGGCGAATACCCCTGAACCCATCATGCACGGTGCAAAGCGCGAGCCTTCTTCGTTGGTCCACACCACCACTTCCAGCGGGGCTTCGGTTTCTACGCCCAGGTCGTTCAGGGTACGTATCACCTCCAGCCCGGCCATCACCCCGAAGCAGCCATCGAACTTGCCGCCCGTGGGCTGGGTGTCGATATGGCTGCCGGTCATCACCGGGGGCAGCTTGGGGTTACGCCCCGGGCGGCGGGCGAAGATGTTGCCGACGGCGTCGATGCTGACCGTACAACCGGCAGCTTCGCACCACTGCACGAACAGGTCGCGGGCCTGGCGGTCGAGGTCGGTCAGGGCCAGGCGACAGACGCCGCCCTTGGCGGTGGCACCGAGGCGGGCCAGGTCCATCAGCGATTGCCACAGGCGGTTGCTGTCGACATGCCGAGCGGTGGTCTTGAGGATCTCTTTGACTGGGGTCACGGGTTTCTCCTTCAGGCTTTTTTTGTTGTCGGTGCGGGCCTCTTCGCGGGTGAACCCGCGCCCACCGCCAAGCTGGCGAATACGTAGTACAGCGCGCCGCCCAGCAGCGAGCCGGTAAACCAGCCGTAGTCGTAGAACCAGCTGAAACTGCTGTTGCCAATCGCCATGACCGTCAGCGCCACCGGCAAGCCGAAGGCGGCAAACCCGGGCCAGTTCCACGCCGGGTAAACGTCGTCGCGGTACAACCCGGCCAGGTCCAGCTGCTGCCGACGGATCAGGAAGTAGTCCACTACCATGATCCCGGCAATCGGCCCGAGCAGGCTGGAATAGCCCAGCAGCCAGTTGGAATACACGCTCTCCAGGCTCAGGTCGGAGACGATCAGGCCCAGCTTCTTCAGCAGCTCATGGCCCATCAGCACCAGGCCGATAAAGCCGGTCAGCCATACCGCGCGGGTGCGCCCGATCAGGCGTGGGGCGATGTTCTGGAAGTCGTTGGTCGGCGACACGATGTTCGCCGCCGTATTGGTCGACAGGGTGGCAATCACGATCAATGCCATGGCCAGGGCTACCCAGAACGGGCTGTGGATCCTGCCGATCAGGCTGACCGGGTCGGACACCGTCTCACCCACCAGCGACGCCGAGGCGGCGGTCAGCACCACACCCAGCGAAGCGAACAGGAACATGGTCAGCGGCAGGCCAAAGATCTGCCCGAGAATCTGGTCCTTCTGGCTGCGGGCGTAGCGGCTGAAGTCGGGAATGTTCAGCGACAAGGTGGCCCAGAAGCCGACCATGGCCGTAAGCCCTGCGCAGAAGTAACCGACCACGCTCGCCCCTTCCGGGCGCTTGGGTGGTTGCGCCAGCAGTTCGGTCATCGACATGTGTGGCAAGGCCCAGAACAGCAGGCCGACGCCCACCGCCACCAGCAGCGGTGCCGACAGCGTTTCCAGCCACTTGATCGACTCGGCGCCGCGCAGCACCACCCAAAGGTTCAGGCACCAGAAAATCATGAAACCAATCACCTCGCCCGTGCCGGCCAAGGCCTTCCAGCCATCGAACACCGAGCCAAGGAACAGGTGAATGGCCAGCCCGCCGAACATGGTCTGGATGCCAAACCAGCCACAGGCAACCACGGCGCGGATCAGGCACGGTACGTTGGAGCCGAGGATGCCGAACGACGAGCGCAGCAGCACCGGGAACGGGATGCCGTACTTGGTGCCGGGGAAAGCGTTGAGGGTAAGCGGGATCAGCACGATCACGTTGGCCAGCAAGATCGCCAGCAGCGCTTCGCCGACACTGAGGCCGAAGTAGGCGGTGAGCACGCCGCCCAGGGTGTAGGTGGGTACGCAGATGGACATGCCCACCCACAAGGCGGTGATGTGCCATTTGTTCCAGGTGCGCTGGTGCACCTTGGTCGGTGCGATGTCGTGGTTGTAGCGCGGGCTGTCGAGGACATCACTGCCCTCGGACAGCTCAAACAGGCCATCCTGCTCGACCACTTCCGATCTGCTCTGTTGCATGGGCCCTTCTCCAGATTTTCTTGTAGTTGTTTGCTCATCGGGCTAATTCGATGGCCGGAGTACACACGCGTATTTGTGCTTAGAAATCTTGACCAGAATTCCATCTTGTCAAGTCAGTCAACAACCCCTGAAAGGCCCGAAGTCAGCGGGTCTTTAAAAATTAATCCTTAAATATCAGATAGTTAAAAACCATAAAATTTATAGGAAAATTTTCTTGAAGATTCCCAGATCAGCATCTAGCCTCGAATCTTGTCAGGACTGACAGGATTAACCACCCTGCCTGGCCTGCACCCGAAACAATTCCAAGAACCGGCCCAGACCGGTCAGCCTGCGAGGAAAACGGCATGTCCCTGTTGATCCGTGGCGCCATCGTGGTTACCCACGAAGAGAGTTACCCCGCCGATGTCTTGTGTGCCGATGGCCTGATCCGTGCCATCGGGCCAAACCTCGAACCGCCCACCGACTGCGAGATCCTCGACGGCAGCGGCCAGTACCTGATGCCCGGCGGCATCGACCCGCATACCCACATGCAGTTGCCATTCATGGGCACGGTGGCCAGCGAGGATTTCTTCAGTGGCACCGCTGCGGGCCTGGCCGGTGGCACCACGTCGATCATCGACTTCGTCATCCCCAACCCGCAGCAGTCGCTGCTGGAGGCCTTCCACACCTGGCGCGGCTGGGCGCAAAAGAGCGCCAGCGACTACGGCTTCCATGTGGCCATCACCTGGTGGAGCGAGCAGGTAGCTGAGGAGATGGGCGAACTGGTGACCAGGCATGGAGTGAACAGCTTCAAGCACTTCATGGCCTACAAGAATGCGATCATGGCCGCCGACGACACCTTGGTGGCCAGCTTCGAGCGCTGCCTGCAACTGGGCGCGGTGCCCACCGTGCATGCCGAGAACGGCGAGCTGGTTTACCACCTGCAGAAAAAACTGCTGGCCCAGGGCCTGACCGGGCCAGAGGCACACCCGCTTTCGCGCCCTTCGCAAGTGGAAGGTGAAGCGGCCAGCCGCGCCATCCGCATTGCCGAAACCATTGGTACGCCGCTGTATGTGGTGCACATTTCCAGCCGTGAAGCGCTGGATGAAATCACCTATGCGCGCGCCAAGGGCCAGCCGGTGTACGGCGAAGTCCTGCCCGGCCACCTGCTGCTGGACGACAGCGTCTACCGTGACCCGGACTGGGCCACTGCCGCCGGCTACGTGATGAGCCCGCCCTTCCGCCCGCGTGAGCACCAGGAGGCGCTGTGGCGCGGCCTGCAATCGGGCAACCTGCACACCACGGCCACCGACCACTGCTGCTTCTGCGCCGAGCAGAAAGCCATGGGCCGCGACGACTTCAGCCGCATCCCCAACGGCACTGCCGGCATCGAAGACCGCATGGCGGTGCTGTGGGATGCCGGGGTCAACAGCGGGCGCCTGTCGATGCATGAGTTCGTGGCGCTGACCTCAACCAACACGGCAAAAATCTTCAATTTGTTCCCGCGCAAGGGCGCCATCCGCGTGGGTGCCGACGCCGACCTGGTGCTGTGGGACCCGCAAGGCACCCGCACCATCTCGGCCCAGACCCACCACCAGCGGGTGGACTTCAATATCTTCGAAGGCCGCACGGTGCGCGGCATCCCCAGCCACACCATCAGCCAGGGCAAGGTGCTCTGGGCCGATGGCGACCTGCGCGCCGAGGCCGGTGCGGGGCGGTATGTGGAACGGCCGGCGTATCCGTCGGTGTACGAGGTGCTGGGGCGACGCGCCGAACAGCAGCGCCCGACGCCCGTTCAGCGCTAAGGCCATGGGGGCTGCTGCCCAGCCCATCGCCGGCAAGCCAGCTCCCACCTCGACCGCGCAGCTCTCAAGGCCTGTGGGATTCCTGTGGGAGCTGGCTTGCCGGCGATTGGGGCGTACATCGCCCCCCGTTTCAAGCCAAATATAATAAAGAGAGAGGCTACAACCGTGATCGACGCCCTGAACCACTTGCCGCGCCCCCGGGCCGGTGCCGACCAGTTGGCCGAGCGCTTCAGCGACCTGGCCCCACCCCTCACCGCCCGCCAGGCCGCCGTCGAAAGCGCGCGCTGCCTGTACTGCTACGACGCCCCCTGCGTCAACGCGTGCCCCAGCGACATCGACATCCCGTCATTCATCCACCGCATCAGCGACGAAAACCTGCAGGGCGCCGCCGAGCGCATCCTCTCGGCCAACATCCTGGGAGGCAGTTGCGCCCGCGTCTGCCCCACCGAAATCCTCTGCCAGCAAGCCTGCGTGCGCAACAACGCGCAGGAGTGTGCACCGGTACTGATCGGCCAGTTGCAGCGCTACGCCCTGGACAACGCCCACTTCACCGAACACCCGTTCAAGCGCTCACCGGCTACCGGCAAACGCATCGCCGTAGTCGGCGCCGGCCCTGCCGGGCTGTCCTGCGCACACCGGCTGGCCATGCACGGGCATGACGTGGTGGTGTTCGAGGCCTGCGACAAGGCCGGCGGGCTTAACGAGTACGGCATCGCCCGCTACAAGCTGGTCGACGACTACGCCCAGCGTGAAGTGGAGTTCCTGCTGGGCATTGGCGGCATCGAAGTACGCCATGGCCAGCGCCTGGGGGGCAACCTCAGCCTGGGCGAACTGCGCGATCAGTACGACGCGGTGCTCCTCGGCCTCGGTCTGAACGCCGTGCGCCAGCTTGGCCTGCCCGATGAAGAATCCCAGGGCGTGCTCGCCGCTACCGAATACATCCGCGAGTTGCGCCAGGCCGATGACCTGAGCCAGCTACCCTTGGCCGACCGCTGCCTGGTGATCGGTGCTGGCAATACCGCCATCGACATGGCCGTGCAGATGAGCCGCCTGGGGGCCCGCGACGTCAACCTGGTGTACCGCCGTGGCCACACCGACATGGGCGCCACCGGCCACGAGCAGGACATCGCCAAGGCCAACCAGGTGCGGCTGCACACCTGGGCCCGCCCCGACGCCGTGCTGCTGGACGACGCCGGCAAGGTGCGCGGCATGCGCTTCGCCCGCACCGAGCTGGCGGACGGCCGCCTGCGCGACACCGGCGAAACCTTCGAGCTGGCCGCCGATGCCATCTTCAAGGCCATCGGCCAGCGCTTCGACGATGCCTGCCTCGTCGACCCGGTGGCGGCGCAACTGGCCCGCGAGGGTGAGCGCATTCGCGTTGACGAAACTCTGCAGACCAGCCTGCCGGGCGTGTATGCCGGCGGCGACTGCACCGCCCTGGGCCAGGACCTTACCGTCCAGGCCGTGCAGCACGGCAAGCTGGCCGCCGAAGCCATCCATGCCCAACTCATGCTCAACGTGGAGGCAGCGTAAATGGCCGACTTGTCTATCGTATTTGCCGGCATCAAGGCACCCAACCCGTTCTGGCTGGCGTCCGCACCGCCAACCGACAAGGCCTACAACGTGGTCCGCGCCTTCGAGGCCGGTTGGGGCGGCGTGGTCTGGAAAACCCTGGGCGAGGACCCGGCGGCGGTCAACGTGTCGTCGCGCTATTCGGCGCACTACGGCGCCAACCGCCTGGTGCAGGGCATCAACAATATCGAGCTGATAACCGACCGTTCGCTGGAAATCAACCTGCGCGAAATCACCCAGGTGAAGAAAGACTGGCCCGACAGAGCCTTGATCGTGTCGCTGATGGTGCCGTGCGTGGAGGACTCTTGGAAGTTCATCCTGCCGCTGGTGGAAGCCACCGGTGCCGATGGCATCGAGCTGAACTTCGGCTGCCCGCACGGCATGCCGGAACGTGGCATGGGTGCGGCAGTCGGCCAGGTGCCGGAATACGTGGAGCTGGTCACCCGCTGGTGCAAGACGTACTGCTCGCTGCCGGTGATCGTCAAGCTCACGCCGAACATCACCGACATCCGCCAGTCGGCTCGCGCTGCGCACCGCGGCGGGGCCGATGCGGTGTCGTTGATCAACACCATCAACTCCATCACCAGCGTCGACCTGGACCGCATGGTCGCCCACCCCATCGTCGGTGACCAGAGCACCCATGGCGGTTATTGCGGCTCGGCAGTGAAGCCGATTGCCCTGAACATGGTGGCGGAAATTGCCCGCGACCCGGAAACACGCGGCTTGCCGATCTGCGGCATTGGCGGCATCGGCAACTGGCGTGATGCGGCGGAGTTCATCGCCCTGGGCAGTGGCGCCGTGCAGGTGTGCACGGCGGCGATGCTGCACGGGTTCCGTATTGTCGAGGACATGAAGGACGGCCTGGCGCGCTGGATGGACCAGCATGGGCATCACACTGTCGAAGCGTTCCGCGGGCAGGCGGTGGGGCACACCACTGACTGGAAGTACCTGGACATCAACTATAAATCGGTGGCGCACATCGATCAGGAGGCGTGCATTGGCTGTGGGCGCTGCCACATCGCCTGTGAGGATACCTCGCACCAGGCCATTGCCAGCACGCTGAAGGCAGATGGCACACATGCCTACAGCGTGATCGAAGAGGAATGCGTGGGCTGCAACCTGTGTCAGATCACCTGCCCGGTTGAAAACTGCATCGAGATGCAGGCGCAGGATACCGGCAAGCCGTACCTGAACTGGACACAGGACCCGCGTAACCCCTACCGCGAGGCCAGTTGAAGCAATGGGGGCTGCTGTGCAGCCCTTCGCGGGCTTGCCCGCTCCCACAGGTTTTGCGCGGCCCCTGTGGGAGCGGGCAAGCCCGCGAAGGGCCGCACAGCGGCCCCCATCGCCGGTTCAAGGCTCCAGCCCGATCCCCCTCAAGATCACGCTGGTCACCGTCTGCACCGCACTCTCGAACGCCATGTCCGACAGCATCTCGCCACCATTGAGCAACTGCACCTGGTAACCAAAGTCGGCATAGTGCTGGGTAGACGCCCAGATCATGTACAGCAATGCCGACGGCTCTACCGGCAGAATACGCCCCTCCTCCACCCAACGGCGGATCTTGGCTTCCTTCAATTTCGCCCAAGGCACCAGGCTGTCATCCAGGTTCACCCCAAGCACCGGCGCCCCGTGCAGCATCTCTTCGGCCCAAATCTTCGAGCCCAGGGGCCGCGAGCGCGAATGGCCCATCTTCGCCCTGATGTAGCTGGTCAGCACCACGCGCGGGTCGTCGAAGTTCTCGAAACACAGTGCGTCCTGCTTCCATACATCCAGCAAGTCCTGCAGCACCGCGCGGAACAACTCGTCCTTGGTGCTGAAGTAATAGTGCAGGTTGGAGCGTGGCAATTCGGCCTGCTCGGCGATGTCCCCCATGGAGGTGGCGCCGTAGCCTTTCTCGGCAAACACCTTTTCCGCCGCCTGCAAGATTTTCTCGATATTGCGCCGGCGAATTTCGATCTTGTGATTGGCCATCAGGCTTGGGCCGCCCACACCGCCAAGCCACCGGTCAACCGGCCGTCACTTAACTCGATATTGTCGATTTGCCGGTCAGTACCGCGAATGCCCATGTGTGCTCCGTGCCGAAGGGGTTTGGCCTAGTCTACTCCGCTCGGTTCACACTTTTATATCAGGCGGCCTGAAACAACCGGGTAATCACGGGCTGATGGCGGTGGCGCGCCTGCCAGATATCGTAATCAGCCTGAATGGCCAACCAAAGGCGGGCGGTACTGATACCCGCCATCTCCAGGCGTACCGCCAGGTCCGGAGACAGTGCCGCGCGGCCATGCAGTACCCGCGAAAGCGCTTCGCGGGAAAACCCAAGGTGCGACGCGAAGGCTTTTACCGTCAGGCCAAGCGCTGGCAAAACATCTTCGCGCAAGGTTTCGCCAGGATGTGGCGGATTGTGCAAAGGCATGAACAGCTCTCCGAAGTAGGTGTACGCAGCTAGTGTGACCCTACACATCACGCTCATACAGACAATATATGTGACGCAATGCGTCACAATTGACGGAGTACCAAGCCTATCGCGCACCTTGTGGGAGCGGGTTCACCCGCGAACACCGGCGAAGCCGGTGCCATGCTGCGCGTTGTATTCTTCGCGGGTAAACCCGCTCCCACAGGGATCTCACGCGATTCTAGATATTGAGCAAGGCAGTTGCTACGTTCATCCGCTACCCGCACCTCGCCCGATCACGCACCGGGCACTGTGCGCGATGAAGATTGAGTGCGGTGTTGATGATGCCGATATGGCTGAACGCCTGGGGGAAGTTGCCGAGCATGCGCTGGCCGGCCGGGTCGTATTGCTCGGCCAGCAGGCCGAGGTCGTTGCTCAGGCCGGTCAGGTGCTGGTACAGCGCTTCGGCTTCAGCCTGGCGGCCCAGCAAAACATAAACGTCTGCCAGCCAGAACGAACACACCAGGAAGGTGCCCTCCCCCGGCGTCAGGCCGTCGCTGCAGCTGTCGCTGTCGTAGCGCATCAGCAGGCCGTTCTTCAGCAGGCGCTGTTCGATCTGCTCCAGCGTGCGCAAGAAGCGTGGGTCATCAGCCGGCAGGAAGCCGGTCAGGGCGATCTGCAGCAGGCTGGCGTCCATTTCGGTCGAGCCATAGGCCTGGACGAAAAACCGGCCGCTGGCGTCCAGGCCGTGCTTGCACACTTCGCGGTGGATTTCGTCAGCCACCTGGCGGTAATGGTGCCCGCGCTCGCGGCCTTCTTCAGTGGTGTCAGCCAGCCCCGCGGCACGGTCGAAGGCAACCCAGGCCATGACCTTGGAGTGCACGAACTGCTGGCGGCCGCCGCGCACTTCCCAGATGCCTTCGTCCGGCTCGCGCCAGATGCGTTCGACGTAAGGCAGGATCAGGCGGGAGATGGCGGCGCTGCGCGGGTGGCGGGGCAAGCCGCCCTTGATCGCCTGGGCCATGGCATCGGCCAGCTCGCCGTAGATGTCCAGTTGCATCTGTTGCGACGCTGCATTGCCTACCCGCACGGGTTGCGAATGCTCGTATCCGGCCAGCCACGGCAAGGTGTATTCCTGCAGGTCGCGCTCACCGGCCAGGCCATACATGATCTGCATCTGCTCGGGGTTGCCGGCCACTGAGCGCAGTAGCCATTCACGCCAGGCCTGGGCCTCGTCGAAGTAGCCCAGGTTCATGAACGCCAGCAGGGTCATGGTGGCGTCGCGCAGCCAGCAGAAGCGGTAGTCCCAGTTGCGCTCCCCACCCACCCGCTCAGGCAGCGAGGTGGTGACGGCGGCGACGATGCCACCCGTGGGGGCGTAAGTCATTGCCTTGAGGGTGAGCAACGAGCGGCGCACCAGGGCGGTGTATGGCCCTACCTGCGGGCAGCGGGTGGCGAAGGCCTGCCACTGCTCGACGGTTTGGGCAAAAGCCTGGTCGATATCGCAGTCGGGCTGCACTGGCAGGTGCGAGGGTTGGTGACGCAGGCTGAAGATTTGGCGCTCGCCCGTGCCAACACGAAAGCGCGCGACGGTATGGTGGTCGAGTGCATGCGGGGGGACGGTGCTGCACAGGATCAGCCGGTCAGGGCCGGCAACGGCGCTGAGGGTCAGTGGGGCGAGCCGTTCCACCCACGGCACACTGCGACCGTAGTCGAAGCGCATGACCAGGTCCATTTCAAAATTGGTTTCGCCACTCAGACCCTCGACGATCCGCACCACCGAATTGACGTCGCCCAGCGGCATGAAGTCGAGCACCCGGGCACGGCCGGTGGCAGTGACCCAGATGGTTTCCAGCACGAGGGTGTCGTCCAGATATTGGCGGCTGCTGTGCTCGACGGGGTCGCAGGGGGCCACGCGCCAGCGGCCGTTTTCTTCGTTGCCCAGCAGGGCCGCAAACACGGCGGGGGCGTCGAAGCGTGGCAGGCAGAGCCAGTCGAGCGAGCCATCGCGGCTGACCAGGGAGGCGCTGCGGCAGTTGCCCAGCAGGGCGTAGTCTTCGATATGGGCGGGCATTAGGTCTCCTTGATGTGATCGCCAGTGCCGGCCCTTTCGCGGCTAAAGCCGCTCCCACAGGGATACCATTTCCCTCAGGCCTGATGCGATACCTGTGGGAGCGGCTTTAGCCGCGAAAGGGCCGGCACTGGCTTTACAAAAGCATCAGCCCAAGCGGTGCCACTCGCGCTTGTCGCGGGTCAGCAATTCATTGCCAGCGTCAGGCCCGTCTTCACCGGCCGGGTACTGATGCACCTCGCCATCCTGGGCCCAGGCATCGAGAAACGGCTGCACCGCTCGCCAGCCGTTCTCGATGTTGTCAGCCCGCTGGAACAGGGTCTGGTCACCGGTCAGGCAGTCGTAAATCAGCGTCTCGTAGCCGGTCGCCGGGGTCATCTTGAAGAAGTCTTTATAGGCAAAGCCCAGCTCCACATTCTCCATCACCAGCTCCGGCCCTGGCCGTTTGGCCTGCAGGTCGAACCACATGCCTTCGTTGGGCTGAATCTGGATTTTCAGGTAGTTGGGCTTGGGCCGCTCCAGCTCCGACTCGCGGAACTGCGCATACGGCGCGGGCTTGAAGCAAATGGCAATTTCGGTGTCGCGCACGCTCATGCGCTTGCCGGTGCGCAAGTAGAACGGCACGCCGGCCCAGCGCCAGTTGTCGATCATCACCTTCAGCGCCACGTAGGTTTCGGTCTGGCTGTCAGGCGCGACATTGGGCTCCTGCCGGTAACCGGGCAGCTGCTTGCGCCCCTGCTTGCCGGCACTGTACTGGCCGCGTACCGAGTTCTTCAGGGCCATTTTCGCCGACCATGGGCGAATAGCACCGACCACCTTGGCCTTTTCGCCGCGCACCGCGTCAGCCCCGAACGCAGCCGGCGGCTCCATGGCCACCATCGCCAGCAACTGGAACAGGTGGTTGGGAACCATGTCGCGCAGGGCCCCGGTGCTGTCGTAGAACGCACCACGGGTTTCGACGCCGACCGTTTCCGCAGCGGTGATCTGCACGTGGTCGATGTAGTGGTTGTTCCAGAACGATTCGAACAGGCCGTTGGAGAAGCGGCTGACCAGAATGTTCTGCACCGTCTCTTTGCCCAGGTAATGGTCGATACGGTAGATCTGCCGTTCGCCCATCACTTTCAACAGGCAGGCGTTGAGCGCCTCGGCGCTGGCCAGGTCGGTACCGAATGGCTTCTCGACCACCACGCGGCGAAAGCCGCCGCCAGACTCGTCGAGCAAGCCGGCCTGCCCCAGGCGCTGCGCCACCTCGGGGAAGAAACGCGGCGAGGTGGCCAGGTAGAAGATGGCATTGCCGTGGCTGGTTTTGTCGATGCGCTTGGCGAGGGCCTGGTAAGTGGCCGGGTCGAGGAAATCGCCCGTCTGGTAATCCAGGCGTTTGGCCAGGCGTGCCCAGAGCTTTTCGTCCAGACACTTGGCGCTGCCCTCGCCGCCTTTATCCCGCTCGAGCATGAACGCATGCAGGCGCTCTGCAAATTCCTCGGCGCTGGCCGGGTTGTGGTCCACGCCAACGATGCGCAGGTTGCGGTCCAGCAAACCGTCGCGGCTGAGGTTGTACAGCGCCGGCATCAGCAGGCGCTTGACCAGGTCGCCATTGGCACCAAACAGGAACAGGGTACAGGGAGGAGCGGCTGGAATGGTCTGTTTGGTCATTCGCCTTTCTTCTCGACGTGGCCACCGAAGCCCAGGCGCATGGCCGAAAGGATCTTGTCACCATACGTGCCCTGCTGCTGGCGCGAGCGGAAGCGCGCAAACAGTGCGCTGGACAACACCGGCACCGGCACCGCCTGCTCGACGGCGGCATCGATGGTCCAGCGGCCTTCGCCACTGTCGGATACCGAGCCACTGAACTGTGACAGCTGCGGGTCGGCCACCAAGGCATCGGCGGTGAGGTCGAGCAGCCATGAGGTTACCACGCTGCCACGCCGCCACACCTCGGCGATCTCGGCCACGTTCAGGTCAAAGCGCTGGTCTTGCGGTAGCTCGTTGCCACCTTTGCTGCGCAGCAGGTCGAAGCCTTCGGCATAGGCCTGCATGAGGCCGTACTCGATACCGTTATGCACCATTTTCACGTAGTGCCCGGCGCCGGGTGGGCCCGCGTGGATATAGCCGTGCTCGGCGCGCTGATGCTCCCCGCTGCGGCCATGAGTACGCGGGATGTCCCCCACGCCCGGGGCCAGCGCCTTGAACAGTGGCTCCAGGCGCTCGAACACGTCCTTTTCGCCGCCGATCATCATGCAGTAGCCACGGTCCAGGCCCCATACGCCGCCAGAAGTGCCGACGTCCAGGTAATGCAGGCCGCGCTTTGCCAGCTCGGCAGCGCGGCGCATGTCGTCCTTGTAGAAGGTATTGCCGCCGTCGATGATCGCATCGCCCGGTTCCAGCAGGTCAGCCAACTGCGCGATGGTCTGCTCGGTTGGCTCGCCGGCCGGCAGCATCACCCACACTGCGCGTGGGGCTTTCAGCTTTTGTACCAGCGCACCAAGGTCGTGCGCGCCTTGGGCACCCTCGCCCTCAAGCCCGGTAATGGCCTCGCGGTTGCGGTCGTGCACCACGGTGCGGTGGCCGGCGCGCATCAGGCGCCTTGCGATATTGCCGCCCATGCGGCCCAGCCCGACGATTCCCAATTGCATGAGCCGATGCTCCCTTACGAAATGGATGACAACACAGTCCAGCGTTTCAGATTAGTCCAGCATGCCGCCCGAGGGTTCAGCGACGAACGGCAAGACCACGATAAACAAAAAAGTTCCCACCAACTGCAAAAGAATTCAGAATGCGCCCCGCGTGAAGCGTCTACGCTTTGACTTGTCACCAGCCAAAACCGCGAGGTGTGCTCATGGGTACCTTGATGCCTGCAACCCCAACCCAGACACTTTATGTCTCCGTGCGCCGTGATGAGCTGCGTAAACTGAAAGACGAACGTGACCAGCTGCGCCAACAGGTCGCCCAGTTGAACCTGCTGCTGGCGCAGGCGCGTACCGACGGCAAGGCCGTCAATCTCTGACCCTTCCTCTCAGTGGGGGCTTCTAGGGCTCCCACGCTGCTGCCCCTTGCGAAAAAGCAAACACACTTGCAGCGCCCCATTATGGTGCGCCAGCCCACTCCAGCCACAATTCGGCGCACCCTCCAAACACCCCCGCCCTACCTTCGCCCACCCCGTTTCATGACCGGTCACAAACGCCAACGTTTGCGTCTATTCCGCACATAACAATAGTGACCAGTGGGTCACCTTTTTATCACTTTCTCTCCTACACTCGGTTTTCGGCCCGCCATTTGCTCAATGGAAGAGTGACGTAAAAAAGTCGAACTTTCAGGAAAGCGGGCAGGTCAGGAACTAAGTAGGCCAAACGCAGGGGACATTCCCTGGCTCGGCCCACCCATCCCAACCAGTCCAATCGCCTTCGGCCGGAGTGCTGATCGCGTTGTGCCTGCGCGCACGAACCTGGGGCATGGAACGCACTACGCAGTATTCAGAACCAGAGAGAACCAACACGAAACATCGCCACGGGTGCCAGCACCCGGCCAAGCATAGGGACGGAGAGAAGTATGATCAGTGCCGCTGTCGAGCCTCACGTAGATTCATTCAAACCGGACAACCGCGAGCCGCTTACCCCGGATTTCGCCACGACAGGCAAGGCACCCGGCGCGCAGCGCCAGCAAAACCCGAACATGCGCAAGATTCTGTTCGTCACCTCGGAAATCGCAGACCTGGTCAAGACCGGAGGCCTGGGTGACGTGTCCGCCGCCCTGCCCCGAGCCCTGGCGCACCTGCACGATGTACGGGTGCTGATCCCGGGGTACCCCCAGGTGATGGAGAGCGACAACCCGATCCACATCGTCGGTGAACTGGGCGGCCACGCGGCCCTGCCGCCGTGCAAGATCGGGCGCATGGACATGGCCGACGGCCTGGTCATCTATGTGCTGATCTGCCCCGAACTGTATCAGCGCGATGGCACCCCCTATGGTGCCAACAATGGCCGCGACTGGCCCGACAACCACATCCGCTTTGCCCGCCTGGGCCTGGCTGCCGCCGAGATTGCTGCGGGCGAAGGCAAGATCCACTGGACGCCGGAAGTGGTGCACGCGCATGACTGGCCCGCCGGCCTGGCCCCGGCCTATATGCACTGGCGCGGGCTGAATACGCCGACCCTGTTCACCATCCACAACCTGGCCTACCAGGGTGTGTACAGCCGTGGTTGCAGCCCGGAGCTGGCGATTCCCGACCACGCCATGCAGCAGGAAGGCATGGAGTTCTACGGCAAGCTGTCGTTCCTCAAGGCGGGCTTGGCGTATTCCAGCCACATCACCACGGTCAGCGCCACCTATGCCCGGGAAATCACCACCCCGGAATTCGGTTGCGGCCTGGACGGTTTCCTCGCCAGCAAAGCCCAGCAAGGCCTGCTTGGTGGCATCCCCAACGGCATCGATGAAAGCTGGGACTCGGCCACCGACAAGCACCTGCAGCACAACTTCAGCATCAACGACTGGGAAGGCAAGGCGCGCAACACTCAGGAGGTACGCGCTCTGTTCGGTCTGGAGGATTCTGACGGACCGCTGTTCGCCGTGGTATCACGGTTGGTGTACCAGAAGGGCCTGGACCTGACCTTGGGTGTGGCCGACTACATCGTCGAACAAGGCGGGCAGATTGCGATCATCGGCCGTGGCGAGCCGGAAGAAGAACAGGCCATGCGCGAGCTGGCGCTGCGCCACCCTGGCCGCATCGGGGTGCGCATCGGCTTCAACGAAACCGACGCCCGGCGCATGTTTGCCGGCAGCGACTTCTTGCTGATGCCATCGCGCTACGAGCCTTGCGGCCTCAGCCAGATGTACGCGCAACGCTTCGGCTCGCTGCCGGTAGCGCGCAACACTGGCGGCCTGGCCGACACCATCGAGTGCGGCGTCACGGGCTTCCTGTTCAATGAGTCCACCGTCGAGAGCTACCGCCAGGCACTCAGCCGCGCCTTCTATGTATACGGTAAAAAGGATTTGCTGAACGCCATGCGCTGCCTGTCGATGACCCAGCCATTCAACTGGTGCCAGGCGGTGGAACCCTACGCCCGCCTCTACGAGGACCTGGTCAAGCAGGCACAACTGAGCCACTACTGAGCGGGGGCTGGAAGATGCACAGGCATGGCGCACACTTACTGGACGCCACGTCGGCGCGCTTCGCCCTCTGGGCACCCGATGCGCGCAGCGTGAGCGTAGAACTGGAGCAACAGCCGGCCATCGAGCTGCTGCCCGACGACGATGGCTGGTACACCGGTGTGGCTCAGTGCCAGGCCGGTGACCGGTACCACTACCGTATCGACGGTGAGCTGCAAGTGGCGGACCCGGCCTCCCGCTACCAGCCTGAGGGCGTAAAAGGCCCGAGCCAGGTGGTGGATGTGGCCGGTTACCAGTGGCAACACCCTTGGCAAGGCCGGCCTTGGCACGAAGCAGTGATCCAGGAGCTGCATGTCGGTTTACTCGATGGCTACGCCGGGGTTGCCCGGCAGCTGCCGCGCCTGGCCGAGCTGGGCATCAGTGCCGTCGAGCTGATGCCACTGGGGCAGTTCCCCGGCGAGCGCAACTGGGGCTACGACGGCGTGCTGCCCTACGCACCGCAGAACACCTATGGCAGCCCCGAGCAGCTGTGCGCGCTGGTCGACCAGGCCCACGGCGAAGGGCTGATGGTGCTGGTGGATGTGGTCTACAACCACTTCGGCCCCGACGGCAATTACCTGCACCAGTACGCCAGCCCGTTCTTCCGCGAAGACCGGCAGACGCCCTGGGGCGCGGCCATCGATTTCCGCCGCCCGCAAGTGCGTGAGTACTTCATCCAGAATGCCCTCATGTGGCTGTGCGACTACCGCTGCGACGGCCTGCGCCTGGATGCCGTACATGCCATCGACCAGCCCGATTTCCTGATCGAGCTGGCGCAGCGCGTACGCGCCGCCGTAGAGCCGGGCCGGCATGTGTGGCTGGTGCTGGAGAACGAGCACAATCAGGCCGGCCTGCTGGAACAGGGCTTTGACGCCCAGTGGAACGACGACGGCCACAATGCCCTGCATGTGCTGCTGACCGGCGAAACCGAAGGCTACTACGCCGACTACCAGAAGCGCCCCATCGACCAGCTGGCACGCTGCCTTTCTGAAGGCTTCGTGTTCCAGGGCCAGGCAAACCGCCACGGCACGCCCCGCGGTGAACCCAGCGGGCACCTGGAGCCCAGCGCCTTTGTGTTGTTCTTGCAAAACCACGACCAGGTCGGCAACCGCGCGCTTGGCGAACGCCTGACCCGCCTGTGCCCGCCGCCAGCGCTGCGTGCGGCCACCGGCCTGCTGCTATTGGCCCCCATGATTCCGCTGCTGTTCATGGGCGACGACGACGGCAGTTGCCGGCCGTTCCTGTTCTTTACCGACTTCCATGACCAGTTGGCCGACGCCGTACGCGAAGGCCGCCGTGGCGAGTTCGCCCACTTCACTGCGTTCGCCGACCCCGAGCAGCGTGAGCACATTCCCGACCCCAACGCCGAACAGACCTTTGAATCTTCACGCCCGCAAAACAAGGAAGTGATCGCCGGCTGGCACGGCCTGTACCAGCAACTGCTCGAACTGCGCCGCCGCCACGTCATCCCGCACCTGCCGGGCAGCCGCTCACTGGGCGCCGAGGTGCATGGCGACAAAGCGCTGACCGCACGCTGGCGGCTGGGCGATGGCAATACCCTGCGCATCGACCTGAACCTGGCGGCAACTGAGCAGGCGGTCGAGCTGCCCGCTGCCGCCACACGGCTATTCGACAGCAGCGACACCCGACACCCAGATACCCAAATGGCCGCGTACAGCTGCGTGGTCAGCCTGCTTCCCCCTGACCAGGAGCGCCCATGAGCGAAACCGCCCTGCACCGCTTGGCAAACCGCGTCGGGTTGAGCCGCGACTGGATCGACGCCAATGCCCGACCCCAGCGCGTCAGTGACGAGGTGCTGCGCACCATTCTTGAAGGCCTGGGCCACGCTGCCGCTGACGACGACGCCATCGCCATCAGCCTGCGCACGGTGGAAGCCGCCGAAGACAGCGAACACCTGCCGCCCCTGCTGACCGCAGACCTGGGCAAGCCCTTGGCGCTGGCGCGTTACTTCAGCGCCGCCAGCGTCGCCCACTGCACCCTGGAAGACCACGCCTCACTCACCCTGAAACTTGACGACCAGGCACGCCTGCCCGGTGAGCTGCCAATCGGCTACCACCAGGTGGAAATCGACAGCCGCCACTTCACCGTGGCCGTGGCCCCGCCCCGCTGCCACAGCCTCGAAGACACGGTGCAACAGCCACCACCACGCTGTTGGGGCCTGGCCGTTCAGCTGTACAGCCTGCGCCGCCCCGGCGACGGCGGCTACGGCGACTGCCTGGCGCTGGAGCAGCTGGCCCGCTCGGCTGCCGAGCGCGGTGCCGATGCCTTGGCCATCAGCCCCATCCATACACTGTCGGCCATCGACCAGGAGCACTACAGCCCCTACTCGCCCTCCAGCCGCCTGTTGCTCAACACCCTGTACGCCAGCCCCGCCGCCCTGCTGGGCGAACGGGAGGTGCGCATGGCCATCGAAGCCTGCGGGCTGGAGCAACAACTGGAAGAACTTGAGCAACGCCCGCTGGTCGACTGGCCACGCGCCGCCAGCGCCCGCCTGCGCCTGCTTGAAGCGCTGTACCAGAGTTTCAGCCAGGGTGACCACCCGCTGCGCAGCGATTTTGACAGCTTCCGCGAAGCGGGCGGCCAGGCGCTGGAGCACCACTGCCGCTTCGAGGTGCTGCAAGCCCAGGCGGTGGAGCACGGCCTGGGTGCCGACTGGCGCAACTGGCCCAAGGCCTGGCACGACCCCTACCACCCGGAAGTTGAAGCCTTTGCCAACGCCTACCCGGCCAAGGTCGAGTTCCATGCCTTCTGCCAATGGCTGACCGAGCGCGGCCTGCAACGTGCCCAGGAAGCAGCCCGCGGCAACGGCATGGCAGTGGGCCTGATCGCCGACCTGGCGGTGGGTGCCGACGGTGCCGGCAGCCAGGCCTGGAGCCGCCAGGACGAATTGCTGGCGGGCCTGAAAGTAGGCGCGCCACCCGACATCCTCAACCGCGCCGGTCAGGACTGGGGCATCTGTGCGTTCTCGCCCGAAGGCCTCAAGCGCAACGGCTACCGCGCCTTCATCGAGATGCTGCGGGCCAATCTGGCCCATGCCGGTGGCTTGCGCATCGACCATGTGATGGGCCTGCGCCGGCTATGGCTGATCCCGCAGGGGGCCAAGCCCAGCGAAGGCGCTTACCTCAATTACCCGGTGGACGACCTGTTGCGCCTGCTGGCGCTGGAGTCGGTGCGCCACCAGGCGATCATTCTCGGTGAAGACCTGGGCACCGTGCCCGACGGCCTGCGCGAAACACTGGCCGAGAAGGCCGTGCTGGGCATGCGCGTGCTGCCGTTCGAGCAAACCCAGCCAGGCCAGTTCAAACCGATACTGGACTGGCCGGACAACGCCCTGGCCACCACCGGCACCCACGACCTGGCACCGCTGGCCGGCTGGCTGGAAAACCGCGACATCGACTGGAGCCACCGCTTGCAACTGATCGACGCTGCCACCGAACTGCACTGGCGCCAAGGCCGCCAGATAGAACACGACGGCCTGCGCCGTACCCTGGAGACCAACTACGGTGAACTGAAGGACAACGACGCGGTGATCGATGCGGCCATCCGCTTCGTTGGCCATACCCGTGCGCCCTTGGTGCTGATACCGCTCGAAGACCTGCTGGGCTGCGACGAGCAGCCCAACCTGCCGGGCACGACCAGCGGGCACCCCAACTGGCGGCGGCGCTTCACCCGGCCGGTGACAGAACTGCTCGATGACGAGGATGCCGCGCGGCGCCTGGAGCTGCTGGCCCAGGCCCGCGAACAGGCTTGGGAGCGTGACCGATGAAGCCGCTGACCGCGACCCTGCGCCTGCAGTTTCACAGTGACTTCACCCTCGATCACGCCGTACCGCTGGTGCCGTACTTCGCCCAATTGGGCATCAGCCACCTGTATGCCTCGCCCATCCTCAAGGCCCGGGCTGGCTCGCGCCACGGCTACGATGTGGTCGACCCAACCTGCGTCAACCCCGAACTGGGCGGCGAGGCGGCACTGGAGCGGCTGGTCGCCGCGCTGCGCCAGCATGGCATGGGGCTGATCCTCGACACCGTGTCCAACCACATGGCCGTGGGCGGTGCCGACAACCCCTGGTGGCAAAGCCTGCTGGCCTGGGGCCGGCGTAGCCCGTATGCGGAGTTCTTCGACATACAGTGGCACTCCAGCGACCCGCTGCTGGCCGGGCAACTGCTGCTGCCGTTCCTTGGCAGCGACTATGGCGTAGCGCTGAAGAAGGGCGAGATACCGCTTGAATTCGACAAGCAGCACGGCACGCTGCAAATCGCCCATTACGATCACCGCTTCCCGGTGTGCCCGGTCGACTATGGCTGGATTCTCGCCCTCAGCCCGGAGCCGGCGCTCAAGACTCTGGCCGAGCACTTCACGGCATTGGCCGAATCGACCACCCCGCTGGCCGATGCCCTGCCGCTGCACACCGAACTGGCACGCCTGGTGCGCGAAGGTGCCGACCTGGAATCGGCGCTGGTGGCATTCGACAGCCGCGCCGAAAATGGCCTCAAGCGCCTGCACCTGCTGCTGGAGCGCCAGACCTACCGCCTGGCCAGTTGGCGAACCGCTGCCGACGACATCAATTGGCGGCGCTTCTTCGACATCAACGAGCTGGGTGGCCTGAGGGTGGAGCGCGCCGTGGTGTTCGAGGCCACCCACGCCAAGCTGTTCGAGCTGATCGGACACGGCCTGGTGGACGGCCTGCGCATCGACCATATCGACGGCCTGGCCGACCCGCGCGGCTACTGCCGCAAGCTGCGCCGTCGGGTCGATGGCCTGTTGGCGCAGCGGCCTTTGCGGGCGGCCCTGGAGCACTTCCCGATCTATGTGGAAAAAATCCTCGGCGCCGGCGAGCACCTGCACCGCGACTGGCTCACCGACGGCACCACCGGCTACGAATTCATGAACCAGGTCTCGCTGCTGCAGCATGACCCAGCCGGCGAAACGCCGCTGAGCGAGCTTTGGGCGAACGTCACCGAACGGCCGGACTTCCCTGAAGAAGTGCGTCAGGCGCGTTACCTTGTGCTCAATGCCAGCCTCGCCGGTGACTGCGAATCGGTGGCCCAGGCGCTGCTGCAGGTTGCGCGCAACGACCTGATGACCCGCGACCTGACCCTGGGCGCGATCCGCCGGGCGTTGCAGGCACTGGTGGCGCATTACCCGGTGTACCGCACCTACTTCAACGCCTGCGGGCGCCCCGCTGAAGACGAAGGGTTTTTCCAGCAGGCGCTGGCCAACGCCCGGCACGACCTCGGAGAAGCCGATTGGCCGTTACTGGACCACCTTGAACAATGGCTGGGCGGGCAAGCCTGGCGGCAGTTGCCACCGGGTCGCGCCCGCAAGCAACTGCGCCACGCCTGCGTGCGCTTCCAGCAACTGACCGCGCCCAGCGCCGCCAAAGCCGTGGAAGACACCACCTTCTACCGCAGCGCCCGGCTGCTGTCGCGCAACGACGTGGGCTTCGAGGCCGAGCACTTCAGCGCGTCTCCCATGCACTTCCATAACGAAGCCCAGCGGCGCCTGCGCGACTTCCCCGACAACCTGCTCGCCACTGCCACCCATGACCACAAGCGCGGGGAAGACACCCGCGCGCGCCTGGCCGTGCTCAGCGAACGCGGCCCGTGGCTGGCCAGCCGGGTGGAACACTGGCGTGAACTGGCAGCGCCGCTGCGCGCACAGCTGGACGATGGCCTGGCACCCAGCCCCGGCGACGAGCTGATGCTGCTGCAAACCCTGCTTGGCAGTTGGCCGCTGGGCCTCGACCTGCACGACGACAACGCCCTGCGCCAGTACGCCGAGCGTATCCGCCAGTGGCAGCAGAAGGCCTTGCGCGAAGCCAAGTTGCGTAGCAGCTGGAGCGCGCCGAACGAGGCCTACGAAGGCGCCTGTGCCCGCTACATCGAAGGCTTGCTGCTGGACAGCGAGAACCAGCAACTGCGCAAATCCGTGGCAGATGCCGCGCAACTGCTCGCCTGCCCCGGCGCCCTCAATGGCTTGGTGCAGGCCCTGCTGCGCATGACCACACCCGGTGTGCCCGACCTGTACCAGGGCAACGAGTACTGGGACTTCAGCCTGGTCGACCCGGACAACCGCCGCCCCGTGGACTACGCTTCGAGGCGTCGCACCCTGGACGACGCCACGCCGCCAGCCGAGCTGCTGGCGCACTGGCGCGACGGCCGCATCAAGCAGGCCCTGATCGCCCGGGTGCTGGATTGCCGCCAGGCGCACGCCGAACTGTTCCGCCGTGGCGCCTATCTGCCGCTGACCGTGCTGGGCAAACACGCTGACAAGGTGATCGCGTTTGCCCGGTTGGGCGACGGCGAGCGGGCCGTCATCGTTGCGCCACGCCTGGCCAGTACCCTGCTCGGTGGCAACCCTACACCGTTGATCCCGGCACAGAACTGGGACGACACCCGGCTGGTACTGCCGTTTGCCTTGTCACCTGCCAACTCGACGGGACTTTTCCCCTGCGCGGCGGTCAGCTCTTCCAAGGAGTTGATGTTGAGTGCTGTGCTGGCGGAGTTTCCGGTCAACGTGTTGATACAACAATCTTGAGCATCAGGAGCGTCATGATGAGTGTCGATGAAAAGCGTATTCGCGAATTTGCCTACCAGATCTGGGAATCTGAAGGTAAGCCCGTAGGGGAGGAAGAGCGCCACTGGGATATGGCCCGCAAGCTGGCCGAGGCCGAGGCATTGGCCCCCAAGGCCGAGCCCCGCAAGCGGGCGCCGGCCAAGCCCAAGGCAGCCGCTGAGCCCAAGGCGCCTGCCGAGCCCAAGGTAGCTGCCCTGCCGGGGGTCAAACCCGCTGCGGCGAAAAAGCCTCGGGCGGTGAAAAAGCCTACTGCCGGGTAAGCCTGTCCCGGCCACTTCGCGGGTAGACCCGCTCCCACAGGGTCATCACAGGTGCTCAAAGCAGTGCAGTACCTGTGGGAGCGGGTTTACCCGCGAAGTGGCCAATGCAGGACACCACATTCCCCTTCCATCACGGCCATTTGAGGATCGTCATGAGCCCCCGCACCCCTAAGAAAACCCGCTCGGTCGCACCATCGCGCATCCGCGAAGGCATGCCCTTCCCCCTCGGCGCCACCTGGGATGGCCTTGGGGTCAACTTCGCCTTGTTCTCGGCCAACGCCACCAAGGTCGAGCTGTGCCTGTTCGACTCCACCGGCGAACAGGAACTCGAGCGCATCGAACTGCCCGAATACACCGACGAGATCTACCACGGCTACCTGCCCGACGCCCACCCCGGCCTGGTATACGGCTACCGGGTGTACGGCCCCTACGAGCCGGAAAATGGTCACCGCTTCAACCCCAACAAACTGCTGATCGACCCTTACGCCAAGCAACTGGTCGGCAGCCTGGAATGGTCAGAGGCACTGTTCGGCTACACCATCGGCCACCCCGACGGCGACCTGTCGTTCGATGAGCGCGATAGCGCGCCCTTCGTGCCCAAATGCAAGGTGATCGACCCGGCCTTCACCTGGGGCCGCGACCAGCGTGTGCTGATACCGTGGGAGCGCACGATCATCTACGAGGCGCACACCCGCGGCATCAGCATGCGCCACCCGGCAGTACCGGAAGAGCTGCGCGGCACCTTTGCCGGCCTTGCCAATGACGAGCTGCTCAAGCACATCAAGGACCTGGGCGTTTCC
Source organism: Pseudomonas sp. YNh (assembly GCF_037993085.1). Classification (NCBI taxonomy): domain Bacteria; kingdom Pseudomonadati; phylum Pseudomonadota; class Gammaproteobacteria; order Pseudomonadales; family Pseudomonadaceae; genus Pseudomonas; species Pseudomonas sp. YNh. Next base: position 181,355 of record NZ_JBBMRJ010000008.1, read on the forward strand.
AGCATCGAACTGCTGCCGATCCACGCCTTCGTAAACGACCAGCACCTGCTGGACAAAGGCCTGAACAACTACTGGGGCTACAACAGCATCGCCTTCTTCGCGCCCCATCCGCGCTACCTGGCCAGTGGCAAGATCGCCGAGTTCAAGGAGATGGTCGCGCACCTGCACGACGCCGGGCTGGAGGTGATCCTCGACGTGGTATACAACCACACCGCCGAAGGCAACGAACGTGGCCCGACCCTGTCGATGCGCGGCATCGACAACGCCTCGTACTACCGGCTGATGCCGGACGACAAACGCTACTACATCAACGATTCCGGCACCGGCAACACCCTGGACCTGAGCCACCCCTGCGTGTTGCAACTGGTCACCGACTCGCTGCGCTACTGGGCCGGTGAAATGCACGTGGATGGCTTTCGCTTCGACCTGGCGACCATCCTTGGCCGTTACCACGACGGCTACAGCGAGCGCCACGGCTTCCTCGTCGCTTGCCGTCAGGACCCGATGCTGAGCCAGGTGAAGCTGATTGCCGAGCCGTGGGACTGCGGCCCCGGTGGTTACCAGGTGGGCAACTTCGCCCCGGGCTGGGCCGAATGGAACGACCGCTTCCGCGATACCGCACGCGCCTTCTGGAAAGGCGACGAAGGCCAGCTGGCCGACTTCGCCGCACGCCTGACCGCATCGGGCGACATGTTCAACAATCGTGGGCGCCGGCCGTACTCCTCGGTCAATTTCATCACCGCCCACGATGGCTTTACCCTGCGCGACCTGGTGTCGTACAACCACAAGCACAACGAAGACAACGACGAGAACAACCAGGACGGCACGGACAACAACCTGTCGTGGAACTGCGGTGCCGAGGGGCCGACCGACGACCCGGACATCAACGCGCTGCGCATGCGCCAGATGCGCAACTACTTTGCCACCCTGCTGCTGGCCCAAGGCACGCCGATGATCGTCGCCGGCGACGAGTTCAGCCGCACCCAGCACGGCAACAACAACGCCTACTGCCAGGACAGCGAAATCGGCTGGGTGAACTGGGACCTGGACCAGGAGGGCAAAGAGCTGCTGGCCTTCGTCAAACGCCTGACCCGCCTGCGTCTGGCCTACCCGGTGCTGCGCCGCTCACGCTTCCTGGTGGGTGACTACAATGAGGCAATCGGGGTCAAGGACGTGACCTGGCTGGCACCGGATGGCAACGAGATGAGCGTGGAACAGTGGGAGGACCCGCACGGGCGCTGCCTGGGCATGCTGATCGATGGCCGCGCGCAGGTCAGCGGTATCGCCCGGCCGGGTTCCGAGGCCACGGTGCTGCTGATCGTCAATGCCCACCATGATGTTGTGCCATTCAAGTTGCCGACGGTACCTGAAGGTGATTACTGGAGCTGCCTGGTCGATACCGACCGGCCGGAGTTGCGCAAGGGGCAGCACCTGCAGTTCGACAGCACGTTCGAGGTCAAAGGCCGTTCGATGCTGCTGATGGTGTTGCAGCACGAGGAGGAGTGAACCTGGGGTGGCCGCGCCTGTCCGACTGTGTATTGGTTGCCTGTATCGGCCCTATCGCCGGCAAGCCAGCTCCCACAGGTATGGTGCAGGCCATCAGACGGTGCAGAACCTGTGGGAGCTGGCTTGCCGGCGATAGGGCCGGTAGATGCAACACACATGCACCTGCGATCGAGGAGGAATTGTGAACCCCGAAGCCGGCAGCACAGGTTTTGCCAGCGTCAACCAGGCCGCGGCCGTGAAGCGGCTGCGGGTACTGACGGTGAACACCCATAAGGGCTTCACCGCCTTCAACCGGCGCTTCATCCTGCCGGAACTGCGCGAGGCGGTGCGCAGCACCCAGGCCGACATCGTCTTCCTCCAGGAAGTGCTTGGCAGCCACGACCGCCACGCCGCGCGCTACCCGGGCTGGCCGCAGACCTCGCAGTACGAATTCCTCGCCGACAGTATGTGGAGCGACTTTGCCTACGGCCGCAACGCGGTCTATCCCGACGGCCACCACGGCAATGCGCTGCTGTCCAAGTACCCTATCATCGAACACCGCAACCTCGACGTGTCGATCACCGGCCCCGAACGCCGTGGCCTGTTGCACTGCATCCTCGACGTACCCGGCCAGCATCAGGTGCATGCCATCTGTGTGCACCTGTCATTGCTGGAAAGCCACCGGCAGAAGCAACTGCAACTGCTGCGCAAATTGCTCGAGTCATTGCCCGCCGACGCGCCGGTGATCATTGCCGGCGACTTCAACGACTGGAAAAGCCGCGGCAACCGCACCCTCGGCCTGCAGCCTGACCTGCACGAAGCGTTCGAGCGCCACCACGGCCACCTCGCCCGCACCTACCCTGCCCGCCTGCCGCTGTTGCCCCTGGACCGCATCTACCTGCGCAACGCCGAAAGCCATGGGCCGCGGATTCTGGGGCACAAACCTTGGTCGCACCTATCAGATCACTTGCCCTTGGCGGTGGAGGTCAGGCTCTAGCAATCATTCTTCATAGCCACGAAGCGGGAAATAGCGAACCCCGCTATACCCTGGCGTTTTTCTCGGGGAATCAAGTATTTGAGAGAAGTTACACAACCTGAACAGTTCTTTCACGCTTTCTTGACGCAAGCGGCGTCCTCTCCTTAGCTGAACATTACCAAGCAGTAAAGATCTCGCGCCGGGCCTCTAGCTCGCGCCTTCGTGCGCGCTTGCAAAGGCTGGCGTGCTGGTTTGGGTCGCCCACTGTTTTTGCCGTACAGCTCGTGACAACAGGCCAGGTCCTCGGGCTGTACCCCACAAAAACAACAGGAGATCCGCCATGAAAAGCACCTCGAACCCCTTGCGCTTCGACAGCATTTTCTACGCGGTTTCCACGTCGCTGCTTCTGGCAACCCCGGTGGAAACTTTCGCGTACGAACTGCAGGGTGACCCCACCTCGCCCGGTTTTCTGCAACAGCCTGCAATGCCGCAGATGTCGCTCGACCCGGTCAGCGCCAGTAGCTTGAGCATCGGCACCCTGAGTGCGTTTTCGCAAACCATGAGCGCGCGCCACGGGCAGACAGCACCGGACCTGATCGCCAGCCAGTGGGCACAGTTTTTCCCGACCACCTCGCGCAGTGGCACGCAACCCCCAGACCAACTGGAAGCCCCCAGCCAGCAACTGACAATCGGCCCGGACCTGTTCGTGCGTGAAACTGCAGCGGGCACCGTGCACCGCGCAGGGGTTTTCGTAGGGCACAACAACCTGCAGAGCAGCTTCAACGGCATACGCCCGTTGTTGGGCGACAAGCAGCGCAATGCGGTGAACCTGAGCGGGGAAAGCCTGGGCGTGTACTGGAGCATGACCCATGAACAGGGCTGGCACCTCGATGCGGTGGCCATGGGCTCACGCATCGATGTAATGGGCCGGGGTGAAAACGGCCAGCGCCTTGACGAAAGCGGCCATGCGATGACGTTCTCGGTGGAAGGCGGCTACCCGATCCGCCTGGGCGGCAACTGGGTGATCGAACCCCAGGCACAGTTGATCAACCAGCAGTTCTTTCCCGGCAACCAGGTGCAGGAAGAAACCCTGCAGGCCTTCGACAGCCAGCCGAGCTGGAGCGGCCGGGTCGGTGCGAAATTGTCCGGGCGCTACGACGTGCGCGGCATGCCCATCGAACCCTATGTGCGGACCAACGTGTGGTACGACTTCAGCAATCCCGACGAGGTGAAGCTGGACCAGGTCGACAAGATCTCCAGCTCACGCTACTCGACTACGGTGGAACTGGGCTTGGGGCTGGTGGCGCGGGTGACGCCTTCGGTAGCCTTGTTTGTCAGCGCCGATTACAGCAGCGATGTGGATGACAATGACCTGAACGGGCTGATTGGCAGCCTTGGGGTACGGATGCGGTGGTAGGCAGGCGCGGCCCTTTCGCAGCACAAGGCTGCTCCTACAAGGGAATGGCGCCCACCTGTAGGAGCAGCCTTGTGCTGCGAAGAGGCCGGTACAGGCAACCTGTCAGGCCGGCTTCATTATCAGAACGCCAAGCGGCGGCAAATTCAGCGCCAGCGACAATGGCTGCCCATGGCTGGCCAGTGCCTCACTGGCCACTGCCCCCAAATTGCCTACGTTGGACCCTGCATACAGCTCGGCATCGCTGTTCAGCAATTCCTGCCAGCGCTCGCCAAACGGCACACCAATGCGGTAGCCCTCGCGTGGTACCGGGGTAAAGTTGGCCACCACCAACACCGGCTCGCCGCTGCTGCTCCAGCGCAGCCAGGCGTAGACGCTGTTTTGCGCGTCGTCACCGATCAGCCACTGGAAGCCCTGCGGCTGGCAATCCTGCTCGTGCAGCGCCGGCTCTTCGCGGTACAGGCGGTTGAGGTCGCCCACCAGGCGCTGCACGCCTTGGTGCTCGGGGTACTGCAGCAGGTACCAGTCCAGCTCGCTGTCATGGTTCCACTCACGCCACTGGCCGAACTCGCAGCCCATGAACAGCAACTTTTTGCCTGGGTGCGCCCACATGAAAGTGAGGTAGGCGCGCAGGTTGGCGAATTTCTGCCAGCGGTCGCCGGGCATCTTGTCGATCAGCGAGTGCTTGCCGTGCACCACTTCGTCGTGGGAGATGGGCAGGATGAAGTGTTCGGAATAGGCGTAGATCAGCCCGAAGCTCATCTCGTTATGGTGGTGGTTGCGATGCACCGGGTCATTCTGGATGTAATGCAGGGTGTCGTGCATCCAGCCCATGTTCCACTTGTAGGCAAAGCCCAGGCCGCCCTGCTGGGTCGGCTGGCTGACGCCGGGCCAGGCGGTGGACTCCTCGGCGATGATCAATGCACCGGGGGCCTCGTGGGCAGCCACGCCGTTGAGGTGGCGGATGAAGTCGATGGCCTCCAGGTTCTCGCGCCCGCCGTGGCGGTTGGGCACCCATTCGCCGGCCTTGCGCGAATAGTCGCGGTACAGCATCGAGGCCACCGCATCGACCCGCAAGCCGTCGATGTGGAAGTGCTTCAGCCAGTGCAGCGCCGAGGCCATCATGAAGCCACGCACTTCGTTGCGGCCGAGGTTGTAGATCAGCGTGTTCCAGTCCTGGTGGTAGCCCTCCAGGGGGTTGTCGTATTCGTACAGGGCAGTGCCGTCGAAACGCGCCAGGCCGTGTTCGTCGGTGGGGAAATGCGCCGGCACCCAGTCCAGCAGCACGCCTATGCCGCCTTGGTGGCAGGCATCGATGAAGGCGGCAAAGTCCTCGGCACTGCCATAGCGTGAGGTGGGCGCGAACATCGACAGTGGCTGATAGCCCCAGGAGCCGCCGAACGGGTGCTCCATGATCGGCAGCAATTCGATATGGGTAAAGCCCAGTTCCTGCACATAGGGCACCAGCCGCTCGGCCAGTTCGCGCCAGTTGTAGTAGCGCCCGACTTCGCCTGCCTCGTCCAGCTCGCAGCGCCAGGAGCCTGGGTGCAGCTCGTAGATCGACAGGGGTGCGCTGTAGGCATGGCGCTGCGCGCGTTGTGCCATCCAGTCTTGGTCTTGCCACGCGTGGGTGAGTTCACCGGCCACCTTGGATGCGGTGCTCGGCGGCAATTCAGTGGCGCGGGCCAGCGGGTCTGCTTTCAGTGGCAGTATCCCGTCCTTGCCCAGCACCTCGTACTTGTAGGTTTCGCCCACGCCCAGGCGCGGCACGAACAGCTCCCACACCCCGGCGCTGTGGCGCAAGCGCATGGGGTGGCGGCGGCCGTCCCAGTTATTGAAGTCACCCACCACCGACACCCGCCGGGCATTCGGCGCCCACACCGAGAAACATACACCGTCGACGCCCTCGACCTGGATCGGTTGGGCGCCGAAGCGCCCGGACAGGTCGCGGTGGTTGCCTTCTGCGAACAGGTGCAAGTCCATGTCGCCCAGTTGCGGGCCAAAGCTGTAAGGGTCTTCGGTGACTTGCTCGCCACCGGCCCAGCCAATTTGCAGCAGATAGGCTTGTGCATCATCGAGGTGCGCCGTGAACAAGCCCGGTACTGCGCTTTGCACCATTTCGGCCAGTACGCGCCCATCATGGCGCGCCAGCACCCGTGCACTCAGCGCATTGGGCAGGAAGGCGCGGATGAACACCCCGCCTTGGCCATCGCCGTGGGGGCCTAGCACTGCGAAGGGATCGGCGTGCTCGGCGCGGGCCAGGGCATCCAGGTCCCGTTGCCGAAGGCCGCCGTTTTCACGCGTGGTTGCATTCATTTATGACTCTCCCCAGGTACTGATCAGTCCATGCAGGCCATGCAAAGGCACGGCCAGCCAGCTTGGACGGTTTTCGGCTTCATATGTGATCTCGTAGGCGGCTTTTTCCAGGCAGAACAATTCCAGTGCGGCGCGCTCGCCCTCAGCCTGTTGCCAAGCATGGGGCATGGCGGCGGTGGCCAGGCCATAGGCTTCGACAAAGGCGTGGCGCGACTGATGCAGGTACTGCCGGGCAACCCGCTGACGAGCCTGCTGCGCCGGGCCGGAAAGGTCGACCGCAGAGGCGCTGCGCAGGATCATCGCAGCAGCATAGTCGAAGGATCGCAACACGCCGCTGACATCCTTGTACGGGCTGTGTTTTGCCCGGCGTTCTTGCAGTGGACGGGACGGTTCGCCCTCGAAATCGATCAGGTAGGCATCCCCCTGCACCACCAGCACCTGGCCCAGATGCAGGTCGCCGTGCACCCGCATCAGCAAGCCACCCTCGGCCTGCTCCGCCAGGTTGGCGATGTGCTGGGCCAGGCCGTCGCGCTGCTGTTGCAGGTCGTCGACCAGGGCTTGGCTGTCGGGGTCGAGGGCGTCACGGTGCTGGGCCAGCAGGTCGAGGGCGTGGTTCAGTTCGGCGCTGATCTGCGTACCCCAGCGCTGGCTGTCATCAGCATCGCTGGGGCGTGGGCGGAAGGCCTCATCGTCGGTGGGCGCGGCCAGCAGCAGGTGCATCTCGCCCAGGCGTTGGCCAAGCAAGGCGGCAAAGCCGGTGAGTTCCAGCAAGGCATCGGTGTGTGCCTCGGCATCGCGGCTGGGTGGGGCCATCTGGTCGCGGATAGCCCGTTCAAGGGTGTTCTGGGTCCAGGCCCAGGCATCGCCCTGATTGCTCAGGTAGCCTTGGGCGATCATCAGCAGGTGTGGGGCGTTTTGCTCATCCACCCGGCTGACCCAAGCCAGCAATGGCGAGATATTGGCAAAGCCGGCAGCGGTCAGGTAGGCGCTCATTTCCAGTTCCGGGTGAATGCCCGGGTTGACCCGGCGGATCAGCTTGAGCACCACGCGGTCGCCGATCACCACCGAGCTGTTGGACTGCTCGGCGCTGAGGTAGCGCACGGCGCTTTCATCGTTCAACCCAAGGGCTGCCAGCAGGTCGGTGCATTCGAAACGCAGTTCGCCCGCGCCGCTGCCGCAGGGCAGGTGCAGGCCATCCTGGCAGGCGTGCAGCACTGCGCGGATAAACGGTTCGAGCACGAAGGCATCAGTAATCAGGCCAACCTGATGGGCACGGCGCACCCGCGACAAGGCCAGCTGCTGCGGCAGGGCTGTGTTGATCTGGTCTTCGGGCAGCAGGCCAAACGGCAGTTGGTAGTGGTTGGCCGTCCCCCCGCTGAGCACTTCGATTTCGCTGAGCAACACGGGCGTGGTAGCGGTAACGAAGCGCACGCCGTAGCGCAGGCGCACCTCGTCAATGGGCCCCTCCTTGCCGGCGTACCAGCGCCGCTTGGGCAGGTATTGCGGCAGGATGGTGGTTTGCAGGGTGTCGCGGGCGGGTGCGTCCAGCAGTTCTTCCATGCGCTTGCGCAAAACTAGCGTGGTCAATTCGGGCAACCCCTCGGTGGCCTGGATGTGCCAGCTGGGCATGCGGTCATGGGCAGCCAGCAGGAACCAGTAGAAGGCATAGGGTGGCAGGGTGAGCAGGAAAGGCAGTTGCCCGATGGGCGGGAAGGCACTGCCGCCGAGCATCTCCACCGGTACTTTGTCGGCGTATTGTGACAGTTCGAGTTCCGCGGCCTGGGCCGCGCGGGAAACGTTGGCCACGCACAGGATGACCTCGGTGTGGCCATCGGCATCGGTGTACTCGCGGATATACGCGAGGATGCGCCGGTTGCTGGGCGTAAGGGTTCGCAGGGTACCGCGGCCAAAGGCCTTCTGCTGCTTGCGTACGGCCAGCATGCGCCGGGTCCAGTTGAGCAGCGAGTGGGGGTCGTGGCTCTGGGCCTCGACATTGACCGTCTGGTAGCCGTATAGCGGGTCCATGATCGGCGGCAGCACCAGGCGCTGCGGGTCGGCGCGGGAAAAGCCGCCGTTGCGGTCGGGCGACCACTGCATGGGAGTGCGCACGCCGTCTCGGTCGCCCAGGTAGATGTTGTCGCCCATGCCCAGCTCGTCGCCGTAGTACAAGGTGGGTGTGCCGGGCATCGACAGCAGCAGGCTGGTGAGCAGCTCGATACGCCGCCGGTCGCGCTGCAGCAGAGGCGCCAGGCGCCGGCGGATACCCAGGTTGATGCGGGCGCGGCGGTCTTCGGCGTAGTAGTTCCACAGGTAATCGCGCTCGCGGTCGGTGACCATTTCCAGGGTCAGCTCATCGTGGTTGCGCAAAAAGATCGCCCATTGGCAGTTGGCCGGAATTTCCGGCGTCTGGCGCAGGATATCGGTGATCGGGAAGCGGTCCTCCATGGCCAGGGCCATGTACATGCGCGGCATCAATGGGAAGTGGAAGGCCATGTGGCATTCGTCGCCCTCGCCTTCGCCGAAATATGGGCGGGTGTCTTCGGGCCACTGATTGGCCTCGGCCAGCAACATGCGGTCGGGGTAGTTGGCGTCGATTTCAGCGCGAATGGCCTTGAGTACCGTGTGGGTCTCGGGCAGGTTTTCGTTGTTGGTGCCGTCGCGTTCGATCAGGTAGGGGATGGCATCCAGGCGCAGGCCGTCGACGCCCAGGTCAAGCCAGAAGCGCATCACCTTGATCACCGCATTGAGCACCTGCGGGTTGTCGAAGTTCAGGTCTGGCTGGTGCGAGTAGAAGCGGTGCCAGAAGTACTGGCCGGCGACCGGGTCCCAGGTCCAGTTGGACTTTTCGGTGTCGAGGAAGATGATGCGCGTACCGTCGTACTTCTGTTCGTCATCCGACCACACGTAAAAATCCCGCGCCTTGCTGCCGCGCTTGGCATGGCGGGCGCGCTGGAACCACGGATGCTGGTCGCTGGTGTGGTTGATGACCAGCTCGGTGATTACCCTCAGGCCGCGCTTGTGTGCCTCGGCGATGAAGCGGCGGGCATCGGCCAGGCTGCCGTAATCGGGGTGCACGGCCTTGTACTCGGCGATGTCATAGCCGTCGTCGCGCCGCGGCGAGGGGTAGAACGGCAGCAGCCACAGGGTATTGACGCCCAGCTCGGCAATGTAGTCGAGTTTGCTGATCAGGCCCGCGAAATCACCGATGCCGTCGTTGTTCGCGTCGAAGAACGACTTGATGTGCAACTGGTAGATGACGGCGTCCTTGTACCACAGCGGGTCGTCGATGAAGGCTGCCGGGCGGGAACGCTTGGCCATGGGTGACTCCTTTCAATTGCATGCACAGACATCCGAGCTTGCTCGATCCCTGTGGGAGCGGGTTTACCCGCGAAGATGACACCGCGGTGCATGGCACCGGCTTCGCCGGTGTTCGCGGGTAAACCCGCTCCTACAGGTGCACAGTCTGAGCCTTGTTAACGGGCTTTTTCGATGCGCCAGATCCCGAATGGCTGATGCCAGGGCTCGATACGCATCCACTGGGTCTTGCCATGCCAGGTCCAGCGGTGGCCGTTCATCAGGTCTTCACCATGGGTTTCGGCGTTGTCATCAAGCCCCAACTCCCACAGGGGCAGCTCGAAATGCGCCTCCTGGGCGTTGTGCGGGTCGAGGCTGATCGCCACCAGGATGTAGTTGTCACGCTCTGGAGTGCGCTTGGCGAAGTACAGGATGTTGTCGTTCCAGCAGTTGAAAAACGCCACGCCCAAGTGAGTTTGCAAGGCGCGGTTCTGCCGGCGAATGCGGTTGAGCTGGGCGATCTCGGCAATGATGTTGCCCGGCTGGGTGAAATCGCGCGGGCGGATCTGGTATTTCTCCGAATCCAGGTATTCCTCCTTGCCTGGCAACGGCGCGCTTTCGCATAGCTCGAAGCCGGAGTACATGCCCCACAGGCCCGAACCCATGGTGGCCAGCGCGGCGCGGATGAGGAAGCCGGCGCGACCGGAGGTGTGCAGGAAGAACGGGTTGATATCTGGCGTGTTGACGAAGAAGTTCGGCCGGTAGCACTGGCTCCACGGCGGCTGGTTGAGCTGCTCGTAGAATTCGCGCAGTTCCTGCTTGGTGTTCCGCCAGGTGAAGTAGGTATAGCTTTGCGCGTAGCCGACCTTGCCCAGGCGCGCCATCATCGCGGGCTTGGTGAATGCCTCGGCAAGGAAGATCACATCCGGGTAGCGGGCGCGCACATCGGCGATCATCCATTGCCAGAACGGCAGTGGCTTGGTGTGCGGGTTGTCGACGCGGAAGGTCTTCACGCCCTCCTCTACCCAGCCGAGCACCACGTCGCGCAGCGCCAGCCACAGCGAAGGGACGGCGTCCGGGGCGTAGAAATCGACGTTGACGATGTCCTGGTACTTTTTCGGCGGGTTCTCGGCGTAGCGAATGGTGCCGTCAGGGCGCCAGCTGAACCAGCCGGGGTGCTCTTTGAGCCATGGGTGGTCCTGCGAGCACTGGATAGCGAAATCCAGGGCGATTTCAAGGCCATGCTCAGCGGCGGCGGCAACCAGTCGACGAAAGTCTTCCCGCGTGCCCAGGTGGGGATGGATGGCGTCATGGCCGCCTTCGGCACTGCCGATAGCGTACGGGCTACCAGGGTCGCCGGGCTCGGCCTTGAGGGCGTTGTTGCGGCCCTTGCGGTGCTGCGTGCCGATGGGGTGGATGGGCGGGAAATACAGCACATCGAAGCCCATGTCACGGATCATGGGCAGGCGCTGGTGCACGTCATTGAAGGTGCCGTGGCGCTGCGGGTCATCGGTGATCGAGCGCGGGAACAGCTCATACCAACTGGCGAACTGCGCGGCCGGGCGGTCGACATCGACGGGCAACTCGCGGCTGCGGGCCAGGTAACTGCGGTGCCCCGCTTCGCTCATCAGGTGCGCAACGTCCGGGCCCAGCAACAGTGCCACCTGCCCGTCGGTATCCAGCTCCGCCAGGCGCTGCTGTAGCGCTTCGAGCTCATCGCGCAAGGCACCGCTGCACAGCTCGATGCCTTTGCCCAGCATCAAGCGGCCCTCTTCCAGTTCCAGTTTTACCTCGACACCGGCGTTGTACTTTTTCTCCAGGTCATGGCTATAGGTGGCGAACGGGTCGACCCAGGCCTCGATGCTGAAAAGGTACGGGCCAAGTTCGGTGGGGGTGAACTCGGCCAGCCACAGATCGTTGCCCGCCGATTGCATCGGCACGCAATGCCAGCGCCGGCTGTTGGCCTGGCGCCAGTTGAGCATCACCGCCAGGCGGTCGTGGCCATCGCTGTAGACCTTGCTGCTGACCGCCACTGGCTGGCCGCTGATGGCTTTGGCGGCGAAGGTGCCGGCTTCGAGCGCGGGTTCGGTATCTTCGATCACGATACGCGGCGCCAGCAGCGCCTGGGACAGGCTGATGGCCTGGTCCGGGTGATCGTTCGCCGTGGGCACGCTTTCAAAGGGCTCGTTTCGTGACATCGACCTTGCTCCCTCAGGCTGGTGGCGGTAAGGGTTCAGAGCCGGGTACAGGCGCGGGGTTCAAAAAACTTGAGCGAACGGCAGCTGCCAGCGGTCAGAGCCTACAGCACCTCTTCACCCACCCACGCGAGGTCAGGCCATGAACATTCCCATTCCACCGGAAACCCCCGATCCCAATATCGACGACCCCAGCTTGCCGCCGCCCGTACCGGAAGAAGACCCGGACGAGCTGCCGATCAAGCCAACCATGCCGCCAACGGTGGGCGACCCGCCGAACCAGGAGCCACCGGTGAAGGCTTAAGGGTAGACCACGCCACCTGATATTTTTGCCAGTAGCGGTGCCGATGGGTTGCGCTGAAGATTGAGGCTCCAGACATCAAGCCAGGAGCCTCCTTCATCGTGGATACCGCAACCCGCCGGCAGCGTGAGGAATACGAGCGACAAGTGGTCGATATGCTTCAGGATGCAGGTGTGGTCGACTCGGGGCCAGGTACCTTGCTGGCACATCTGGACAGGGACAAATGCGAATTCGCGTTGATGCGCCTCGAGGCGCGTTACAGCGTTCGTTTGCGGCGTGGTTACCTGAGCGTTGCCGAGGTTGCCGACGCACTCTACAAGGCGTTGGATGGGCGTTGACCATTTCGGCCCTTTCGCAGCCCAGCACATCATCCATTTTGACGCGATTTAACTGTGCTCGCCGCTACGAATTACCGTTACTGGTTCACTGAGTCGCGACAGCTGTTAAATCCATTAGCTAGGATTTACACAGAGTTCAATACAACTGACATTTCTGCCAGTAGCACAGGTGTTCACCTTAGAGCATGCTCTCCGTGACTACCCTACTAAAAGCGGCTTGGCTTGGCCGTACATAGACCGAGGCGAAATCACAGCACTTTCAAGAAGCAAGCCGAGAACTGCGCGAAGCAAAGGAGTTATGAATGGCCCCATCAACGCCACACACTCAAAGCCCTCAGCCTGTATGCTTTACCCCCTATGGCCACAGTGGGGCGATCGGCGACGCGGCCATCGCCACTGGTTTCAATGGTGTTCCGTTTGATATTTACGCCAATTGCTACCACTTAGGCCAGGGCTATCGGGCATTCTTTCCCGGGTTAATGCGATTCTCCAGCGCCGATAGCCTTAGCCCGTTTGGGGTCGGTGGACTGAACGCGTATGCCTATTGTAAAGGCGACCCTGTTAACTACGGCGACCCCCAGGGCACAGCCGGAGTGCCCATTGGACGGACTGGGAACACCCCTCGTTCTGCGGTCACCGCGAGAGGGCAATTTGGCATAGGCCAGTCATCGCGTGAAGTAAAATCCCGCAGAAATGAATTGCGCCTCGAACGGATGATAAAGCAGGCGCAGGAGAGGCATGAGCAGGCGCAGGCGCAGGGAGTTGATCTCGCTCTGGATCTCTTAGAGCATAAAGAGGATCTATTCAAGCGCGTAAACCAGCATCTGGGAGTTGGCGTCCTTCATCGCGCCGCCGATAAAAACTTCCGCGTCCAGGAACGGTTCAGCACGGCTGCTACCCGGGCGTATACAAACCACATGAAGGATATATTAAAAGGCCAGGCGCGACATTATGCTGATGATGGTATTTTAGACATCGCGCAACGTACCTACCTAAGTAACCTCGATAGAAGCTTGATAAATGCCTACGCTCCGTTCACTGAAAATCTTAGCGGTAAGTACAGTGGTGGGTATGAATGGGATCACGGACTGTTCATGGCACAATGGAAAATAAGAGAAGCTGAAAAATTTCTCAGTGGCCGTCATTCACACTTTTCCGTATGACGTAAAAGGTGAGTGCGCTTGTCATAGAGGGACCTCTGGCTTTGACTATGACGAGCGGCGCGCAAAGCTGAGAAACGCAAGTCTTCCTGGCATGCAGTGACCTCAATATCGAGCCAGAGTAATAGATCCGGAATCTGATGCTGGCATGGCCTGGCCTCATCGTGGGTTCACCCGCGAAGAGGCCGGATAACTCAGTGCATCAACCTGCAGAAACAGCCGAAATTTCTGCGACACTGATCTCACGCATCCTGAATTTTTGCACCTTGCCGGTCACCGTCATTGGGTATTCGTCAACGAAACGGATATGCCGTGGCACCTTGAAGTGGGCGATGCGTGCCTTGCACCAGCCCTGCAGTTCCTCGACCGTGGCGCTATGCCCCGGGTGCAGCTTTATCCAGGCTACGATCTCTTCGCCATAGCGGCTACACGGGATGCCGATCACCTGCGCATCGGCCACCGCCGGGTGGGTGTAGAAGAACTCCTCCAGCTCACGTGGGTAAATGTTTTCGCCGCCGCGAATGATCATGTCCTTGTTGCGCCCAACGATGCGCACATAGCCCTGCTCGTCCATCACCGCCAGGTCACCCGAATGCATCCATCCGGCCGGGTCGATAGCATCCGCCGTGGCATGGGGGTTGTCCCAGTAGCCCAGCATGACGCTGTAGCCGCGGGTGCAAAGCTCGCCAATCTCACCGCGCACGACGATGCAGCCATCAGCGTCCACCAGTTTGTTTTCCAGCTGCGGCTGGGTGCGGCCGACGGTGGTCACGCGCAGCTCCAGATCGTCGTCCGGGCCGGTCTGCAGCGACACCGGGCTGGTTTCGGTCATGCCGTAGGCGATCTGCACTTCTGCCATGTGCATCTGGTCGATGACCCGGCGCATCACCTCGATCGGGCAGGTGGCACCGGCCATGATGCCGCTGCGCAGGGTCGACAGGTCCATCTGCGCACGCGAGGGGTGATCGAGCATCGCGATGAACATGGTCGGTACGCCGTACAGGATGCTGGCACGCTCCTCGGCCACGGCGCGCAGGGTAAGCTCGGCGTCGAAGGCGTCGTTGGGGTAGATCATGGTGCTGCCGTGGGTGATGCAGCCGAGGTTGGCCATGACCATGCCGAAGCAGTGGTACAGCGGCACCGGGATCACCATGCGGTCGCAGGCCGTCAGGCCAAGGCTTTCTCCCACCATGAAACCGTTGTTGAGGATGTTGTAGTGACTGAGCGTGGCACCTTTGGGCGCACCGGTGGTGCCGGAGGTGTACTGGATGTTCACCGGTTGGTCGAACTGCAGGCCTTGCTGGCGGGCGGTGAAGGCCTCTAGCGTTGTCTGCCCAGCCTTTTCGGCCAGTGCATGCCAGCGCAGGAAGCCGGCAGGCGGGTTGGCGGCCAGGCTGATCACGCCGCGCAAGTCCGGCAGGCGCTCACTGACCAGTTTACCTGGAGAGGCGCAGGCCAATTCTGGCACCAGTTCCTGGACCATGGCGTGGTAATCAGACGTCTTGAAGGCATCTGCACACACCAGCCAGCGGCAGCCGGACTGACGCAACACGTATTCCAGCTCACCCACGCGATAGGCCGGGTTGATGTTGACCAGGATGGCGCCGACCTTGGCACTGGCCAGCTGCAAAATGCACCACTGGGCGCAGTTGGGTGACCAGATGCCGACACGCTCGCCGGTGTTCACGCCCAAGGCCATCAGCGCGCGGGCATGCACTTCGACCTGCTCGGCCAACTGCCGCCAGCTGTAGCGCAGGCCCTGATGGCGCGACACCAGCGCCTCTGCATCGGCACAGCGGGCCACCGTGGCATCGAAGGCCTGGCCGATGGTCTGGGTCAGCAAGGCTTGGTCCTGGCGACCGCGGGTATAGCTCGGTTGACTCATGGGTGTCCCTTCTTGTGGTTGTTCTGGGCACGACTGAAGCAAGCGGGAATACTCTGGCGCAGATTTACGTTTACGTAAAGGTGATGAGTGGATTGACAGTGATCTCACGCAGGTTTACGTTAACGTAAAGGTGATGAACGAAACCGGGATTCATCGGCACGGCACCGACCCTGTGGGAGCGGGTTCACCCGCGAATGCGATCAGTCAGGCAATGACGGTGACCCTGCTGACGCATTCGCGGGTAAACCCGCTCCCACAGGGTCGGCGCAAAGCCCTTGAGCTACGGTGTAACCCAATTTCAAGAACAAGAAGGTGCCCCAGCATGCATTACCCCTCCCTGAACTTCGCCCTGGGCGAAACCATCGACATGCTCCGCGACCAGGTGCGCACCTTCGTGGCCGCCGAACTGGCACCGCGGGCCACGCAGATCGACCACGACAACCTGTTCCCCGCCGACATGTGGCGCAAGTTCGGCGACATGGGCCTGCTGGGCATCACGGTGTCGGAAGAGTATGGCGGCGCCGGCCTTGGCTACCTGGCCCACGTGGTGTCGATGGAAGAAATCAGCCGTGCCTCGGCCTCGGTGGCACTGTCCTACGGCGCCCATTCCAACCTGTGCGTCAACCAGATCAACCGCAACGGCACCCATGAACAGAAGCTCAAGTACCTGCCCAAGCTGATCAGCGGCGAGCACATCGGTGCGCTGGCCATGAGCGAGCCCAACGCCGGCTCCGACGTGGTATCGATGAAACTGCGCGCCGAAAAGCGCGGCGATCACTACGTGCTCAACGGCAGCAAGACCTGGATCACCAACGGCCCCGACGCCAACACCTACGTGATCTACGCCAAGACCGACCTGGACAAGGGCGCGCACGGCATTACCGCGTTCATCGTCGAGCGTGACTGGAAAGGTTTCAGCCGCAGCAACAAGTTCGACAAGCTGGGCATGCGCGGGTCCAACACCTGCGAGCTGTTCTTCGATGACGTGGAAGTGCCGGCAGAAAACATACTCGGCCAGCTCAACGGCGGCGTACGCGTGCTGATGAGCGGCCTGGACTACGAGCGTGTGGTGTTGTCCGGTGGCCCAACCGGCATCATGCAAAGCTGCATGGACCTGGTGGTGCCCTACATCCATGACCGCAAGCAGTTCGGCCAGAGCATCGGTGAATTCCAGCTGATCCAGGGCAAGATCGCCGACATGTACACCCAACTGAACGCCAGCCGCGCCTACCTGTATGCCGTGGCCCAGGCCTGCGACCGTGGCGAGACCACCCGCAAGGACGCCGCAGGGGTCATCCTCTACACCGCCGAACGCGCCACACAAATGGCCCTGGAGGCGATCCAGATTCTCGGTGGCAACGGCTACATCAACGAATTCCCGGCGGGCCGCCTGCTGCGCGATGCCAAGCTGTACGAAATCGGTGCCGGCACCAGCGAAATCCGCCGGATGCTGATTGGCCGCGAACTGTTCAACGAAACCCGCTGAACATAAAGGACGGGCGCACATGGCTACCTTGCACACCCAGATCAACCCGCGTTCGGCGGAGTTCGCCGGCAACAGCGCGGCCATGCTCGAACAGGTTCAGGCCCTGCGCGGCCTGCTCGCCCAGGTGGCACAGGGCGGCGGGCCCAAAGCCCAGGAACGGCACACGTCGCGTGGCAAGCTGCTGCCGCGCGAACGCATCGACCGCCTGCTGGACCCGGGCTCGCCATTCCTCGAAATCGGCCAGCTGGCTGCCCATGAGGTATACGGCGAAGACGTGCCCGCCGCTGGCGTGATCGCCGGCATCGGCCGCGTCGAAGGCGTGGAATGCATGATCGTGGCCAACGACGCCACGGTCAAAGGCGGTTCGTACTATCCGCTTACGGTGAAGAAGCACCTGCGTGCGCAAACCATCGCCCAGCAGAACCGCCTGCCGTGCATCTACCTGGTGGATTCGGGCGGCGCCAACCTGCCGCGCCAGGACGAAGTGTTCCCCGACCGCGAGCATTTCGGGCGGATCTTCTTCAACCAGGCCAACATGAGCGCCCAGGGCATCCCGCAGATTGCCGTGGTGATGGGCTCGTGCACAGCTGGCGGCGCCTACGTACCGGCCATGGCCGACGAAGCGATCATGGTGCGCCAGCAGGCGACCATCTTCCTCGCCGGCCCGCCGCTGGTAAAAGCCGCCACAGGTGAAGTGGTGAGCGCCGAAGACCTGGGTGGCGCCGATGTGCATTGCCGCACCAGCGGCGTGGCCGACCACTACGCGGATAACGACGAGCACGCCCTGGCCATCGCCCGGCGCAGTGTGGCCAACCTCAACTGGCACAAGCTGGGCAAGCTGCAGCGCTTGGCACCGGTGGCGCCGCTGTATGCCGCCGACGAGCTGTATGGCGTGGTGCCAGCCGATGCCAAGCAACCGTTCGACGTGCGTGAAGTGATCGCGCGGCTGGTCGATGGCTCGGTGTTCGATGAGTTCAAAGCCCTGTTCGGCACCACCCTGGTGTGCGGCTTCGCCCACCTGCATGGCTACCCGGTGGCGATCCTGGCCAACAACGGCATCCTGTTCGCCGAAGCCGCGCAAAAAGGTGCGCACTTCATCGAGCTGGCCTGCCAGCGTGGCATCCCGCTGCTGTTCCTGCAAAACATCACCGGCTTCATGGTGGGCAAGAAGTACGAAGAAGGCGGCATCGCCAAGCACGGCGCCAAGCTGGTCACCGCCGTGGCCTGTGCCCAGGTGCCGAAGTTCACGGTGATCATTGGCGGCAGCTTTGGCGCCGGCAACTACGGCATGTGCGGCCGCGCCTACGACCCGCGCTTTTTGTGGATGTGGCCCAACGCGCGCATTGGCGTGATGGGTGCCGAACAGGCCGCTGGCGTGCTGGCGCAGGTCAAGCGCGAGCAAAGCGAGCGCAGCGGCCAGCCCTTCAGTGCCGAGGACGAGGCCAGACTCAAGCAACCGATCCTCGACCAGTACGAGCAGCAGGGCCACCCCTACTATTCCAGCGCCCGCCTGTGGGACGACGGCGTCATCGACCCGGCACAAACCCG
Organism: Pseudomonas sp. YNh; assembly: GCF_037993085.1. Classification (NCBI taxonomy): domain Bacteria; kingdom Pseudomonadati; phylum Pseudomonadota; class Gammaproteobacteria; order Pseudomonadales; family Pseudomonadaceae; genus Pseudomonas; species Pseudomonas sp. YNh. Next base: position 199,753 of record NZ_JBBMRJ010000008.1, read on the forward strand.
CGATGTACTTGGCCTGGCGTTGTCTGCCGCGCTGAACGCACCGATCGAACAGAGCCGCTTCGGCATTTTCCGGATGTGACCCATGAGCGATTTCAGCACCCTTGAAGTGATCCGTGACCCACGCGGCTTCGCCACCCTGTGGCTGAGCCGCGAGGACAAGAACAACGCCTTCAACGCGCAAATGATCCGCGAGCTGATCGTGGCCATCGACCGCCTGGCCGAAGATGCCAGCCTGCGCTTTGTGCTGCTGCGCGGCCGTGGCCGGCACTTCAGCGCCGGTGCCGACCTGGCCTGGATGCAGCAGTCGGCACAGCTGGACTTCAACACCAACCTGGATGACGCCCACGAACTGGGCGAGCTGATGTACGCCCTGCACCGCCTCAAGGCGCCTACCCTGGCCGTGGTGCAAGGTGCAGCCTTTGGCGGCGCGCTGGGCCTGATCAGCTGCTGTGACATGGCCATCGGCGCCGAAGATGCTCAGCTCTGCCTGTCGGAAGTACGGATTGGCCTGGCCCCGGCGGTCATCAGCCCGTTTGTGGTCAAGGCCATTGGCGAGCGCGCCGCGCGCCGCTATGCCCTCACTGCCGAGCGTTTCAGCGGCATACGGGCCCGCGAGCTGGGGCTGCTGGCCGAGGTGTACCCGGCCAGTGAGCTGGACGCCCAGGTGGAAGCGTGGGTGAACAACCTGCTGCAGAACAGCCCGCAAGCGTTGCGCGCCACCAAGGACTTGCTGCGCGAAGTGGACGACGGCGAACTCAGCCCGGCCCTGCGCCGCTACTGCGAGAACACCATCGCCCGCATCCGCGTCAGCGCCGAAGGCCAGGAGGGCCTGCGCGCTTTCCTGGAAAAACGCCGCCCCGCCTGGCAAACCGATGACAAGAAGGAACCGCGCCCATGAGCCGCCCCGTTTTGACCACCCTGCTGGTCGCCAACCGTGGCGAAATCGCCTGCCGCATAATGCGCACCGCCAAGGCCATGGGCCTGACCACTGTTGCCGTGCACAGCGCCACCGACCGTGACGCCCGGCACAGCCGCGAAGCGGATATCCGCGTCGACCTGGGCGGCACCAAGGCCGCCGAAAGCTACCTGCTGGTCGACAAGCTGCTGGCCGCTGCCAAGGCCAGCGGTGCTCAGGCCATTCACCCAGGCTATGGTTTTCTGTCGGAGAACGCTGGCTTCGCCCGCGCTATCGAACAGGCCGGGCTGATCTTCCTTGGCCCACCTGCCACCGCCATCGACGCCATGGGCAGCAAGTCGGCGGCCAAGGCGCTGATGGACGCCGCTGGCGTGCCGCTGGTGCCGGGCTATCACGGCGAAGCCCAGGACCTGGACACCTTCCGTGCCGCCGCCGAACGCATCGGCTACCCGGTGCTGCTCAAGGCCAGCGCCGGCGGCGGCGGCAAGGGCATGAAAGTGGTGGAGGAAGAAAGCCAGCTGGCCGACGCCCTGGCCTCGGCCCAGCGTGAGGCGCAGTCGGCGTTCGGCGATGCGCGCATGCTGGTGGAAAAGTATGTGCTAAAGCCGCGTCACGTCGAAATCCAGGTATTTGCTGACCAGCACGGCAACTGCCTGTACCTCAACGAACGCGACTGCTCGATTCAGCGCCGCCACCAGAAAGTGGTCGAAGAGGCCCCTGCCCCCGGCCTGTCGCCCGAACTGCGCCGGGCCATGGGCGAAGCGGCGGTGCGTGCGGCGCAGGCTATCGGCTATGTGGGTGCCGGCACCGTGGAGTTTCTGCTCGATGCCCGTGGCGAGTTCTTCTTCATGGAGATGAACACCCGCCTGCAGGTGGAACACCCGGTCACCGAGGCCATCACCGGCTTGGACCTGGTGGCCTGGCAGATTCGCGTGGCCTGCGGCGAGCCCCTGCCGATCACTCAGGAGCAGGTGCCGCTGATCGGCCATGCCATCGAAGTGCGGTTGTACGCCGAAGACCCGGCCAATGAGTTCCTGCCTGCCACCGGTACGCTTGCGCTGTACCGTGAGTCGGCGCCAGGCGAAGGCCGGCGGGTGGACAGCGGGGTCAGCGAAGGCGACGTGGTGTCGCCCTTCTACGACCCGATGCTCGGCAAGCTGATTGCCTGGGGTGAAAACCGCGAACAGGCGCGCCTGCGCTTGCTGGCCATGCTCGACGAGTTCGCCATTGGCGGGGTAAAGACCAACATTGCTTTCCTGCGCCGCATTCTCGCCCACCCGGCGTTTGCGGCGGCAGAGCTGGACACCGGCTTCATTCCCCGCCACCAGGATGTGTTGCTGCCGGCGCCCCATGCGCTGCCGGCGGGCTTCTGGGAAGCGGCAGCCGAAGCCTGGCTGCAGGGGCAGCCCGGGCATAAGCGTGATGACGACCGCAGTTCGCCGTGGGGTGCGCACAACGGCCTGCGCTTGGGCCTGCCGGCACGCAGCAGCCTGCATCTGGCAAGCGCCGGGCAGGACCAGGCGGTTGCCTTGGAGCGCAGCGCTGCGTCCACCTGGCAGCTAGCGGGTGAGCAACTGGTGCACGATCAGGCAGGCGTGCGCCGCCAGCATTTGGCAATCCGCCGCGATGGCACCCTGTACCTGCACTGGGATGGCGAGATGCACGCCATTCAGGCCTTCGACCCGATTGCCGAAGCCGAGGCCAGCCATGGCCATCAAGGCGGCCTGGGCGCGCCCATGAACGGCAGCATCGTGCGGGTGCTGGTAGAGCCGGGGCAGGTGGTTGAAGCCGGTACAGCGCTGGTAGTGCTAGAGGCCATGAAGATGGAGCACAGCATTCGTGCGCCGCATGGCGGAACGGTGAAGGCGTTGTTCTGCCAGGAAGGGGATATGGTCAGCGAAGGGACTGTGTTGGTCGAACTGGCTGAGTGAGGAAAGCGGGGCAACTGCCTTGCTCAGATTGTGAAGGTTTGCGCGATCACTGTGGGAGCGGGCATGCCCGCGAACACCGGCAAAGCCGGTGCTATACACCGCGTTGGATTCTTCGCGGGCGCGCCCGCTCCCACAAGTGATGCGCCAACTTCAGCGCAACGCTGTACCTGTGGGAGCGGCTTTAGCCGCGAACACCGGCAAAGCCGGTGCCATACCCCGCGTTGGATTCTTCGCGGGTGAACCCGCTCCCACAGGGCCAGCGCAATGCTTGAGGTCGGCACCGTACTTGTGGGAGCCCGGCTTGCCGGCGATGGGCTGCGCAGCAGCCCCGGCAAACTAGAAGGCCCCATGCACCCGCACGACTACTCCCAGGATCTCACAACCTTCTTCGCATAGTAGCGCCGGGTAGTTGCCGTTCAGTGCCTTCAAATAACGCTGCCCACCTTCCTCGGCCAACTCGCGGAAAATCGCCGGTTTGCCCGGCTGACGAGCGATGACCAACCGCCCAGCCTCAGCCTCCACGCCCGGGTCGACCAGCATCCGCATGCCCTGTGGCACGCTCCGACCACTGACAGCGCTCATCGCGTCATTTTCAACCGTCAGCCAGAAAGCCTTGCCCTGGGCCAGGTAGTCCGTCTGCTCGAACACACCCGGCTCCTCACGCTCTTCAACACCTAGCTCGCTCCAGGCCAACACTGGGTAGCGGAAACACACGATGTATTGCATTAGGTCCAGATCGTCATCGGCGTCATCCATCTGATAAACGCCACGCTCCTCGCCAACCTGCCCCTGAATGCGCAGCTGCAGGCTGACGTTGTAGTGAGGCATGCCAATCTCGACGAACGTACGGTTCATCGACTCGATCTTCGGCTGACGCCGCTTGTTCACCCAATGCCCTACGCTGCCTTGAGACACGCCAACGCGCTCGGCAAGCTGCTCTTGAGTGAGCCCAAGCTCCTCCATCCGGTCACGGACGAGGGCAATCCATTTATCCATATTCATCGCTGGCACGATACGGACTGCCTTTAGCCGCTCAATAAACATTCAGTATTATTTATCAAAGGGCGCTAAAATACCCGAGGTATTATTATCGGTCGGACCCCTTCCCCTACTGGCTCTAGCAGGTATCAGGATGAAACCACCGAAAAACGACGAAACAGATCTCGACAGCGAAGCCGCCCGCCGCGCCCTCGACTACTACCTCAACCCCAAGCCGCAGCGCCCGACCCTCGACAACAAGATCTGGACCCTGCACGAGAGCGTCACCGGCGACCAGGCCCGGGAGCATGCCATCGCCCTGCTGCGCTGCGCCGCCGCTACAGCGCAGGAAACCGCCAGCCACCAGCACGGCAGCCAGCGCGAGCTGACCTACGCGTTGATGCACATGGTGGACATGGCCCGCGCCCTGCTGGAGCACAAGCGCGCCGCAGATCCGGATTTCTGAGTAAAAAAGGAGGGAGAGAACGTGATGGCCGCGAACGGCAGAGGCCCCGACTGCCGGGACAAGGAAGCGCATCGGTAAAACTTTTTTACCGAATTAGCGAAAATTCATTTGACTGGCAAATGATAACGATTATTATTGCACTCAGCTGATCGCGAGATCTGCTGGATAACCTGGAGCTTAGGTCGCTCTCAGATTATCTCCTCATCAGGCTAATCACGGTTTTTGACCCGGCTTTTTGCCGGGTCTTTTTTTTTGCTCTTCAGGCTAATGAAGATCGTGATGGCGCGCATGATAGCAAAGGTGTTTCAGGGCGTGAACGCTCATTACAAAACTTTGCGGAATCAGCACTTGAGAATCAATCTCGTTTCGCCTACGCTGGTCTCGCATCAAGGAAGATGCCCCCACCCCTCCCCCTTCAAGCAAGGAGCTGTCCATGACCCGTCTGCTACTGCCGCTTGAACACCCAACGCCTGTTGCCGAACACGATGCCGACCATGCCCTGCTGCACGCCCTGAAGCGGCTGCCCCGCCGCGTGCAGCAAGTGTTCCTGCTCAACCGCCTCGACCAGTTGGATTTCGCCACCATCGCCGCCCGCCTCGACCTGCCCTTGGCGAGCATCGAGCGGAACATGGACCAGGCGCTGCAGGCCGGTCGCTCGCGTCGTGATGTGCTGTCGAGCGTTGCAGGGCAATGGTATGTGCGCTTGCAGAGCCCACAGGTGACGGCTTGCGAAAGGATCGACTTTCGTCGCTGGCTGGATGCGGATACGGCGAACCTGGAGGCGTTTCACGAAACGGAACTGCGCTGGCGCAGCCTGCTGGCGCCGGCACGGCAACTGGGCCATGACGGCTGGTACCGGCAAGGCCGGGCGGCACTGTCGCTGGGCGGGTGCTCGATTGCGCTCGGGCTTGGCGTGGCGGCCTTGGTGCTGTTTGGTGTCTGGGCCTGAGCACCTTTTGGCCAGCCGATCAAAAGCGCTCGGCCGGGTCTGTAGTCATTAGCATTTGCTGGAACCGCTCCAGAAAGATCGACTCGGCCTGCGTCAACTTCTGCTCCCGGTTCCAGAGCAGGTACACGTTCACATCGATCACCCCTTCCCACGGCGGCAAGCGCCACAGCTCATTGGCCTGCACATCCGCCGCGACGATGTGCTCCGGCAGGCAACCAATGCCATAACCGGCCCCCACCAGCCGCAGGATTTCATCCAGGCTCGGTGAAGATGCGACGATACGCCCGGTAAACCCCTGCTGATCACGAAACACCGTCAGCGGCGACAGGTTGCCGCCCATTTGGTCACTGGTGAAGCTCACGAAGTTCTCGCCCTGCAAGTCGGCCACGGTAAGGTTCTTGCGACCAAACAAGCGATGGCGCTTGCCGCAGAAAAATGCGTAGCGCTGTTCGAGCAGCACCCGTTGCTCCAGCCGGGGCTGGGGGGTGCGGCACAGGCTCAAACCGAATGATGCGGTCTTCTGCAACAAACCACTGGCCACATCCGAACTGCGCAGCACGTCTATTTCCAGCTCCACCTGCGGATAGTCGCTGTGAAACTGTGCAAGGAAGTCATCGTAGGCACGCGACTGGATGCGGCTGATGCTGAGCAGACGGATCTTGCCCGTCACCGTCTCGGCCGGGCTGTCCAGCGCAGGCCCCAGCCGCGAGACCGTGCCGTACAGCTCGGCCGCGATCTGCATTACTTCCTCCCCCGCCTTTGACAGGTTGATGCGTGGCCCGCGGCGTACCACCAAGGCACTGTCCAGCTGCTCCTCCAGGCGCCTGAGCGCCTGGCTAACGGCCGGCTGGCTGAGGTGCAGGCGTGCCGCGGCCCGGCTGATGCTGCCCTCCTGGCCGATCACCAGAAAGGTCCGCAACAGGTTCCAATCGAGGCGGTCATTGAGGAAACGCTTGGCTTCGGGGTCTCTTGCGAGGGTCGTTGTCGTCGGCGTCATTATTTGTTGATCTTATACTTGAGTATTTAAATTAGAAGCTTTTCCTAGCATAGGACTTGGCTCAACATCTAGCAACGCACCGCCAGAGTGCCTTTGCCCTGCCCGTGCAGGGCTCTCCTTCTCCTGCCTATAACAATGACGCCCAGGAGCCTCAGATGAAGAGCAATACCCCCACCCCGCGTCGTGCCGCGGCGGCTGCCTTTATTGGCACCACCATCGAATTCTATGATTTCTACATCTACGCCTTCGCCGCAGCCCTGGTGCTCGGGCAGCTGTTCTTCCCCAGCGAAAACCCGATGCTCAGCACCATGGCCGCGTTCGGCAGCTTTGCCGTGGGCTTTATCGCACGGCCGTTCGCCGGCATGGTGTTCGGCCACCTGGGCGATCGCCTGGGGCGCAAGAAAATGCTGCTGGTCACGATTGTGCTGATGGGCGTGGCCACCACCTGCATCGGCCTGCTGCCGACCTACGCACAGGCCGGTATCTGGGCCCCCATCGGCCTGATATTCCTGCGCCTGCTACAAGGCATCTCGGTCGGTGGTGAATGGGGCGGCGCGGTGCTGATGGCCAGCGAGCATGCGCCCAAGGGCCGCAAGGTGTTCTTCGCTTCGTTTGCCCAGTGGGGCAGCCCGGCGGGCCTGCTGCTGGCGCTGATCGCCTTCCGCTTCATTACTGCAATGGAGACGGAAGACCTGATGAGCTGGGGCTGGCGTATTCCGTTCCTGATGAGCGGGCTGCTGATGATCGTCGGTTTGCTGATCCGCTTCGGCGTGCCGGAGTCACCAGAGTTTGCCGAGGTCAAGGACAGCGACCAGACCAGCGACAACCCGGTGCGCGAAGTGCTGCGCAACCACTGGCGGAACATCGTCTTCGCAGCCCTGGCCGTAACCATAGGCTCTGGCGGGTTCTTCTTCACCAACACCTTCATGATCACCTACGTCACCCAGTATCAGGGCATCGCCAAGACCACCATTCTCGATTGCCTGTTCGTGGTCACCATCCTGCAGTTTCTCTCGCAACCCTGTTCGGCCATGCTCGCCGAGCGCCTTGGTGAAGGGCGCTTCCTGAAGTGGGTCGCGGCGCTGTGCATGGTGGTGCCGTACCCGATGTTCCTGCTGGTGCAGACCGGCAACGTGGTCTACATGACCGCTGGTATCGCCCTGGCCGTGGTCCTGCTGTCGGCGCTGTATGCCGTGATTGCCGGCTACATGGCCGAAGCATTCCCGGCCCGGGTCCGTTACTCGGGCATTTCGATCGCCTACCAGCTGGGCAGCGGCCTGACCGGTGGCCTTACGCCAATGCTGGGCACGTTCGTTGCCGGCCAGTTCGCCGGGCAATGGCTACCGTTGGCGCTGTTCTTCAGCGTGCTGGCCTTGATGTCGCTGGCCGGCGTGCTGGGGCTCTCGCACCTGCGCAACGCCAGCGCCAGGCCGGTCGCCCTCTCCACTTCGCAAGGAATCGCCTGATGAGCAACAAGCCTCACGCCATGTCAGAAACCGAATGGCAAGCACGCTGCGAGCTGGCTGCGCTGTATCGCCTGATCGCCTACTACCGCATGACCGACCTGATCGACACGCACATCACCCTGCGTGTACCCGGGCCTGACCGGCACTTCCTGATCAACCGCTATGGCGTGGCATTCGAGAAGATGCGCGCCAGCGACCTGGTGCTAATCGACCTGGACGGCAACGTGGTCGACAGCCATTTCAACGGCGGCAAGGTCAATGCGGCCGGCTTCGTCATCCATTCGGCGATCCACGAGGCGCGCCCGGACCTGCACTGCATCATCCACACCCACACGGCAGCGGGCATGGCGGTGGCAGCACAACGTGACGGCCTGCTGCCACTGACCCAGCACGCGCTGAAGTTCTACGGCAACCTGGCGTATCACACCTACGAAGGCATCGCGCTGTCACTGGAAGAACGCGAACGGCTGGTCGCCGACCTTGGCGCGCACAAGGCGATGATCTTGCGCAACCATGGGCTGCTGGCCGCAGGTAGCAACGTGGCGGCAGCGTTCCACGAAATCTATTTCCTGGAGCGCGCTTGCCAGGCTCAAATCCAGGCGATGTCTGCCGGCGTGGCGTTGAACATCCCCAATGAGGAAGTGTGCCGGCACACCGCCGCACAGTTCGGGCGCGATGGCATCGACGGCATCATCGACATGGCCTGGCAGGCCGCGCTCAGCCTGATCGACGCGCAGCGCAGCGAGTGGTGCAGCTGACATGGCCAGCCTCGTATTGCTTTGCCAGAACCCGGCGCTGACTGACTGGCTGGCCGCGCTGTTCACCGAGCACGCCCCGCAGCTGAACGTGTTGCGCCCGGAAGATGCCGGCGCAAGGCACGCCGAAGTGGCCGTGTGCTGGTTCCCGCCCGAAGGTAGCCTTGGCCGCTTGCCGAACCTGCGCCTGGTGCACTCGATCGGCTCGGGCATTGATCACCTGGCGCAGGACAGCTCACGCGATGCGTCGCTGCCGGTGTGCCGGGTGGTCGACCCTGACCACACCCAGGGCATGAGCGAGTACGTGCATTGGGGCGTGCTGCACTTTCACCGGGGCTTCGACCGGGTAATCGCCGGCAATGCCAGCCAGCACTGGCAGCGCCCGGTGCAGCGCAAGGCGGGGGATTTTCGGGTCGGCGTGATGGGCCTGGGCGCGATTGGCGCACCGGTGGCGCAGCGGCTGGCGGCGGCGGGTTATGACGTGCGCGGCTGGGCCCGCACGCCGCGCCAGGTCGATGGCGTAAACACCTTCGCAGGCCCGGCTTCGCTGCAAGGCTTCCTCGCCGGACTGGATGTGCTGGTCAACCTGCTGCCCCTCACCGCCAGCACGCATGGCGTACTGAACCATGCCGTATTCCGGCACATGGCCGAAGGCAGCGCCCTGATCAACTGTGGTCGTGGCCAGCACCTCAACCCGCACGACTTGCGCCAGGCGCTGGCCAGCGGGCAGTTGCGCGGCGCCTTGCTCGATGTGTTCGAACAGGAGCCGTTGCCTGCCGATTCGCCGCTGTGGCACACGCCCGGCGTGTGGGTGACACCGCACATGGCGTCGGCCGCGTCCGACCTGTGCATCGCCCGGCAAGTGGCCGACAACGTGTCGCGCCTGAGCGCCGGGCTGGGACTGAACAATCTGGTCGATCCCGAACTGGGTTATTGACCGCACGCGTTACCAAGAGGTGATTCATGAAAACGTTTTTCCATCCTGCTCAACGCCTGCACCACCCCCGCTCCTACCTGTCGCGTGGGCAGATGCGCCAACCGCAGGAAGTGCCGGCCCGCATCGACCCGCTACTGGCAGTAGTCGAAAAACTCGGCTACCCGCTGCTCGAACCCGCCGACCACGGCCTCGCCCCGCTGGCGGCCGTGCATGGCCAGGCGTACCTGGACTACCTGGGCAGCGCCTACCAGCAGTGGCACGAAGTGCCGGAAGACTGGGGCGATGAGGTGATGTCCAACATCTACATCCGCGAAGGCAACCCCTTGCGCGGCATCCTCGGCAAGACCGCCCGCTACCTGGCCGATGGCAGCTGCCCAATCGGCGAGCACACCTGGCAGGCCGCTTACTGGTCGGCGCAGAGCGCGGTGGCCGCGGCACATGCGGTGATCGAAGGCGACCAGGCCGCTTATGCCCTGTGCCGGCCACCAGGGCACCATGCCCGCGCCGAAGCCGCAGGTGGGTTCTGCTTCCTGAACAATGCCGCAATCGCCGCCCAGGTGCTGCGTGGCAAGTTCGGCAAAGTGGCCGTGCTCGACACCGACATGCACCACGGCCAAGGCATCCAGGAAATCTTCTACGAGCGAGACGATGTGTTGTACGTGTCGATTCATGGCGATCCGACCAACTTCTACCCGGTGGTCGCCGGCTTCGATGATGAGACCGGCGCTGGTGCAGGGGCTGGCTTCAACCTGAACCTGCCCATGGCCCATGGCGCCAGCGAAGCGGATTTCTTTGCCTGCATGGACCAGGCGGCAACGGCGCTGCGCGCCTTCGCCCCGGACGTGCTGGTGCTGTCGCTGGGCTTTGACATCTACGAAAACGACCCGCAGTCCAAGGTACACGTCAGCCATGAAGGGTTCCGCCTGCTGGGGCAGCGGATCAAGGCACTGGGCCTGCCTTGCGTGGTGGTCCAGGAGGGTGGCTACGACATTGCGACCCTGGATGAAAACGCCGTGCGCTTCTTTACCGGCATGACTGCCTGAGGCAAAACCCGATGTGCTCCGGGTTGCCCTGAGCAACCCGGCCTACCGAGTAATACAACAATAAAGAGCGCAACTTGCCGCACCCGCAAGTTAGCGATCAGGCCCCCGGCTGCCCGCCGCAGACGCAGACGCAGGGGCAATAACAATAAATCTTCACGCTGCCGTTCTTGGACCTGGCAATAAGGAAGTCTTCATGTCGTTCAAAACTTTCACCTTGGGGATGGCAGGCGCGAGTGCCTGTCTGTTTGGCTCGATTGCCTGCGCGGCTGAATCGGACCATGGTTTTATTGAAGACAGTACCACCACGGTCGGCTTGCGCAACTTCTACTGGAACGCCGACAACCGCAACGGCAGCTACCTCAACCCGGCCGGCGAGCGGCAAAGTTATCGCCAGGAATGGGCGCAAGGTGTGCTGGCCAAGTTCAGTTCCGGCTATACCCAAGGGCTGGTGGGGTTCGGCCTCGACTTGCATTACATAGGCGCAATAAAGCTCGACGGTGGCAAGGGCCGGGTTGGCGACGGTATCGGCAATGGCGGTATCGTCTCCCGCGATAACCAGGGCGACCCCAAGGCTGAATATTCCAAGGCCGGTGGTGCGGTAAAGATGCGCGTCGGCAGCACCGAACTGGCTTATGGCGACCTGTTCCCCGATTCACCGGTGCTGAAGTACGGAGATATCCGCCTGCTACCGCAAACGCTCCGAGGGTGGAACGTCACCGATCGTTCCTTCGCCGGGCTGGCCCTCAATGCAGGGCGCTTTACCTCCAGCAGCGACCGGGCAGCAACCAATCACGGCGGCAAGCTGGGTACCGCTTACGGTGGTCGCCAGGCCGACAGTGACTTTGTCAGTTATTACGGCGGTATCTACACCGGCGTCGACAATGTGAAGATCAAGCTGTTCGGGTCGGAACTCGACAACATCTGGAACCAGCAATTTGCATCTATCGAATACCGGGTGCCTTTGAAGGCGGGTGGCGTGTTCAATACCGGCGCCAATTACTACCGTACGCGTGACACCGGCACCTCGCTGCTTGGCGATATTCGCAACGATGCCTGGAGTGCCCGGGTAGGCTACGCAATGGGTGGTCACAAGTTCGAAGTTGCTTACACCCGCATCGACGGCGACCAGCCTTTCGACTATGTCTGGAACAGTTTCGACATTGAACTGGATGCGGCCTCCCAAGGCAGCGACTTCAACAGCCCCAACGAAAGAGCATGGAGTGCACGTTACGACCTGGACGCCGTCATCTTTGGCGTACCCGGGCTGAGCTTCACGGCGCGCTACATACGCGGCACCGATATTGATGGCCGCGACGCTGGCGGCGCCTATTCACGGTTCCAGGCGGTGCGCGACGGGTCGCAATGGGAACGGGACCTGTGGGTGAAATACGTGGTGCAGTCGGGGCCTGCGAAAAACCTGTCCGTGCGGCTGCTGCATGCGTCGATGCGCACGGGCGGCGATTACGGGGCAATCGCCAATGACCTGGACCAGACCCGAATCATTCTGGACTACCCACTGGACCTGAGCTTTCTTAAATAGCCTGGCAAGCTTGCTCGGGGTTCTGAAAGAGCGAGCTCACCCGGAGCCACCAGGCCAGCCGATGCCGAACATCTCGTTGGATTCTCAGGGATAAATCGGATGGACCCACCGCCGCTCGCAGAGTGGCGGCGCCACACGATGTAACCATGCCAATGTGTAGTCCTCCTCGCCAGCTCTCCCACATTTAGGTTTGACACGGCATCGCAAACGTGGGGAACCAAGTGTGCTTGATTAATGAAACCAAACACCCGCACACCACTAGCACTGCTTTTATCCAAGCCCGAGGGTGCAAAGCAGCGCCTCGCCCAAGGACTCATTGATGCGGCTCCGGCTGTAAAAGCCGTCGCATACATCGCATGACTCAAGCCAGCGAGACCATGGAGCGATCCAAGCGTCTCTGTAAACCGGGCTTGGGTTTGCGCGTCAAGGAGCGCAGTGGGATGACAGGCTGCATGCGATATGGGCCGCTATACCGGCGCAGTGACCAGGCGCCCCCCTTTGTCAGCCAGCAACCATTTGCAGGGTCTGCGAGGACGGCAACGCTGGTTTATCGGAATGCTGACGTCATCCCACGGAAAGTGGGCTTGCAATCGCGGCTGAAAAAGCACCGCCATGAGCTTTTTGTGAAAGCGGGGCGTTCGACTTGGATGCATCTTACGCCCTGTGTGAAAAGTCTGAAACGAAGGTAAGGCAAGGCGAAAACGGCCGACGAACAGCAGGGGTGTCGCACGATTTTGCGGATTATGAGTGGACATTCCTAGGCCGTTCTCACGCTGCGTCACCGAGTTTCAAGATTGCCACACAGATCCTATTGCCCCTATCCTCAACAGATCTGATCATGACTATATCAACTATTACTTCTCAGCCGCGGGTATCTACTTTTACAACTGATAACGCTGCCGCCCGCACCGTTAATGAAGCCGAACCAAGAGCCACACAAAACGAAAAAACCTATCAAAATATGCACTCAATGATCAGTGAGCGGTATCAAGATTTCAATCCGAAGACGGAGCTTGGCTTCCAACAACGCCCTGGCGTTACCGCGAATATAGACCCCATTTCTAAACAGGATCTTATTTCCATACTGGAACACATCAAGACCGACGATAATTTATTTGAAAATTGCAAGGGCAAATCAGCCAAGGCTCCATTTTTTAACAAATTCTATTTGATGTCTAACCCGGAGCAGGGCTGGAATCTTCGCCTTCACAACTTTAGTGTCAGAGGTAGCGGTCTCGGAGGAGAGGACAGCCCTCACTATCATCGTTGGACCTTGGGATCAAGCGTATTGGCGGGAGGGTACCTCAACGTCAACTACCAAGAAGGCCCGAAAACAGATTCAACCTCACAAAGAGATAGTTATTCAAAATATGAGCTTGGCTCGTCAAAGTCTCAAACAGGCACTGGCACCCGTGATGCAAAATTCATTTCAGAAGCAGAAATGAAAGTCATAGACAAAACCTTGTACGCGCAAGGTAGTCTTAATCACTTCCCCATAGCTACACCTCACAGCGTGGAATCCCACGGTGCCGTCATGGGAACTACGCTCACACTTGCCCACACGAGCAAAGCGGTTACGGAAAATTCGTTTGCGTTTGAGAAATCCGATAATATCAAGGAGATTCCTCAGATAAAAATCGAAAGCAACGAAACTTTCAAGGCCATGCTCCAAGAGCAGATAACTCATCTACAGGTGCTTGTATTAAGCGACCACCTCAATACTTCACTGACGGAAAGATTTGAACAAAACTTCCCTCTCACAACTGGAGAGGAGAGACATCTAGCCGATTACAAAGAACCAAATTATGTGGAAACCTCACTCCTACCAGCGCTCGCCATTTACCAGATGGAAACGCTTAACAATATCGAGCACAGTGAGTTTTCCGATGAGACTGTTAAACTCATTGATACTGCACTGACTGAAATAGATCATGAATCCTTGGACACATTGATCGCAAGCAACCAACTCGACCTCTACGACAAGCAACTCACCATCGAAATCGATGACCCTGAATTAGCTAGACAATTGAGCGAACGCGCCAATCAGACGATTGCGATGCACTGATCACTTCCACTAAAAAATCACCCTTAAAGGGCTAATGCCAGTCAGTTAAGCTTTGTGAGGCCGGGGATGTTCGACGGAGTATTTGTATCGTCCGTGCGGTCGAGCGCCCGCTCGCGACACGCCGCGCGGGCGGTGCTCGCCTAACAGGCGCTGCAAATACCCCGACAGGTTCGTATCAACCAGACTTGTTTAACTGACCGGCTTTACTCTTAAAGTTACACATCCCTCAGGAAAACGCTGCAACACGTTTACGAAAAAATGTTCATCGATTTGAGCGCTTTTTGAAAGTCACGGGTGCTGGAGAAATTTAGGCTGCAAGAAAAGCCAAAATCCGCGCATTACAAGAGCGAGAATCATGCAAAACCACGCCAGCACATTCTATGCAGCAATCCCGGGAGACTGCTGAATAATGAACCTTAATATTTCAGAAAACTTACGCACGGCCTTGATAAAACTCGGCATTTCTCAGGAAAAGATCGACGCATTCGATCACCACTCTTCCATAGAGCTATACTTCACAACTATCAACCCAATCATCATTACATTAAAAAACAACAGAGTCTGGATGTGGAGCAAACTAGATGACTTGAATAGCTTCAACATCACTATTCATGCAGAAAATCTACTCAACACACTACAGCACGCATTGCCAGGCGTCTTGACGGGGCAAGCGGTACTGGGAAAAACCAATGATGGTTTCGAAATAAAAGCGTTGCTTGCCGAAGAATGTATCGAATCAACCGACGAGCTCCGACTGGCACTGGATGAGTTTTATAACCTGACGATGTCAATTCACAATATACTTAATCGATGAACCACCCCCGCGAATAGTTCAATTGCCTTATCAGGTGATGAAAAATGCCAATTAACAATGACATAAAATGCATTACACCAGCCACCGCACAAGACCACACCGAGCGCAACGGCCCCAAGAATGCCGAATTTGCCAAAGACTTCGATTTCGCGAGGAACCACTCCATTGATATTAGATCAAATACAACGCTCACTCTGACCATACAAAACGGAAACGAAGAGCCTCCCGAACATTTCCAATGCAATGAGAACAGCACCCCACACATCCAAAACGGCGCAATCCATAACGCGATCACTCAAAGCGACATCATTGAAAAACACTCGAACAACCTTATCCCAGCGGGCGAGGCGCCCATTGAGGACGGCGCGCTGAGTTTTGGCATGAACAGGTTCAGGGTTCCCCCCCCTGAAACCACGGAGACACCAAAAGCGCTCGCCAAGGATTCAATTCATCATACAAAAAATCACTCCAACCCGGCAGGTCCACACGCGCTGAGAGAGACAAAGAATCTCGCCATGAAACAAACAGTAGACGGAAGAAGAGTTCTTTATAGCCCAAGCGACGCACTCATTAAAGAACTGGGCACTGCTGCCAGCGTATTGCATCGAATCATTTCAAAGCTGAGCCCCAACAGCCAAGCAATCATCGCTGCCCGTTTACTAGGGGAAGAAGGTCTGCTCGACGGAAAAACAATCACAGATTTGCTCGCTGCGTTACAGCGAGTCAGTGCAAAAAACAACTCATCCAGTGCAGAGGCTGCCAGTGCTACAGACAGAGCCGCGGTGATTGCTCTGATGGGTGATATCGGCGTATTTTACTCCCGCCCAGCTGACGCGAAGGTGGAGCTGATGACCGAATTAAACAGTCAGCTGGCAGCAGCTGGTCTGCACGTACCAGAGGAATCGGAAATGGAAATTATGCGAGAGAAAGGAGGTTCTCGAACTGTAGGACCAGATAAAAAGTCTGAGCGAAGCGTTGTGGCTTTCGACTCGGGTGCAGACACCCCTTTCCGAACGGGCATTCATAATATGGGGCTGGAAGCAGATAAAGTACTAGGTATTACTGAACACAACCGCATTCCAGAGATCCGTTGGCCGGTCTTCGACATCAGTACGGCCCGCATCAAGGGAACTACAGAGCCGTTTTCCGGGCACATGTCGGGTTCGCCGGCCGAGATCTTACAGACGTGGGACATGTTGTGTGGGGTGCCAGGGGAGGACCAGTATGTGGGCGCTTTACCCCGCAACTCGGCTCGCCAGGAGGGTGAAAAGTTCCGTCACCCCCTGTATGACATGACCTCGACCGAGCAAGCGCAGCGCTATGCTCGCGCGGCAGGTGCCAGTGCCTTTTTAGTCGGGCTGGGTTACCACAGTACCGTCGAAGTGCTTGAGGGTATTCTCGTCTACACCGGGCAAAACATCAGGATAGAAGGCACGCTGTCTCAATCACAACGAGATGCCGCTCATCTATTTGGCCATGGAGCAGCGACGGATCTTATAACAGAATTATTCAAAACCAATACTGCGCGCCAGGTTCTGTAGGTAATGTATTGTCGTAAACACCGCCACCAGGCGGTGTTCCTCAGCCACCTAATAGCCGCTTGATGCCATCAGCCCTGCCTACAATTACCAACTGATATTTTCGCGACTGTCTTCGTCCTCAGATGGCTTGAACACCTCCTGCATAAACTCCTTGACGAACATATTGGCCGATGAAACCGATACCAGCGCAACCCTTATCTCGTTGTAAGTATCGCTGTCTTCCAAACCCTGCTCTTTCATCCGCACCATCACCTGCGTCAACGCGTCCATTTGCTTCTGCGTCGTTTTATAGGGCCCGTCGCCACTGGCATTGGCGTATTCTTTCATGTAAGCCCGAATACTGCCCGGCGAGGGTGTCGTGGCGGCTATCCACTCCATGAACGCGTCATAGAACTGAGCAAATTCCGGGTCCGGATCAGGTCTGGTTTCTGCGGCCTGAAGCCCCATGCGCTGGTTCAGGGGCACAATTGTCTCGGTGGCTGGTGGCAAGGCCTGGCCGGCACCTGCGAGCGAATAATTGTTAATGTTCATCACTGTCATCCGAGTCAGAACCATGATTCGAGCTGTCGCCCTCCTTGTTCAGGTCGGCGGCCCAGCTTGCAATAAAGCGCATCGACGCTTCATCCAGCTCGCGCACGCTCTCCGGTAACTGCTTGAGTTGGGCGATCAGGCGCGGCGACAGGCGCTCCTGGGTGGCGCCGATGTCGAGTTCGACAACTTGATCCGCCAGGCGAAACAAGTAGCGTTCCTGAGCATGGAAACGGATATCCACACGCTCGACTCCCAAGCCCGTCAACTTGTTTTTAAGCGCCAGCTGTTGGGGTTTGCATCGCAGCGGCAGGATAATCTGCAGCGGCTCCTGGCCTTGACCTGTCCAGCCATCCTGCCAGCGCTCCAGCAGCGCATCGAGCAGTCGTTCATCCATCAGCAAATCCCCCAGCAATGACCGGGCGGCCTGTGCCAGTTCAGCTTGCAGCGCGCTCGCCATCAGCCGCGACCGCAGCAGAAGCCCGCTCACGTCAGCAGCAGCTTGTAGCACCCCCTGGGAATAACCTTCCTGAAAGGCGTTCGCACGGACAATGTCAGCCTCTTGTTGCGCCTCTTCCATACAGGACCTGGCACGCTCGCGGGCTTGCTGCATCAACAGCCGGCGATTGCGCGCAGCCGTCCGCTCTTCATGCCTCAGCAGGAGGGCATCCGTCGACGGAATATCAACAAGCGTTCTGATGGATTCGAGCATGTTGTACCGCCAGGATAAAAAGTGATGGATTCGGCGCCAGTAGCGGCAAAGTTTGCTGGAGCTCGACAACGGGTGGCGAGAACTGCAAGAACAGACGCTGCATGAGCGCCTCCGGGATGTGTTGATGCCACGCTGCCAAGGCAGCTAGCCCCAGGGCACTGAGCGACTGCTCAAGCCCATCCGTTTCGCTGACCGCGACCTTTGGCCGATTTCCCAGATCGATACGGGCAAAAGCCCTTGTCGGCGCATTGAGCTCACGCATCCGCGCCCCGAGAGCCAGCTGCGGCCACATCAGGTGCGCCCCCATGAGACGGGAGACTGCGGGCAAATGCTGCCAATTCGCGATCCAGCAATCAGTCCATGGATTGCGCTTGAGCTGCTGCGGGTCGGGGCAACTGAGCTCCAACCTCCTTAGCAACGATTGATTGAGCAACGCCCGGATTGCAGGCTCGGCAAACAGCGCTGGCACAACACCCCGATTTGGATGCAGATAGTCCAGCGGCTGCTGCAGGATGGCGCGCAGCGCTTCAGTTCGGCGCAGCATGTTCGATCTCTTTCGGCTTTCGATACAGCACGACCCAGTACGCCACCGCAGCCAGAATGCCTAACACGAAAACGCCATAGAGCCAGGGAAACCCGGACACGCGAGGCTCCATAAAGGGGGCGGCATGCTGAACTGAAGCCCGCTTGGACAAGACAACCGAAATGTGCTCGTAGTCTATGCCCGAGAAACTGTTCTTGAGAAAACGCTTGATATCGTTGACCAGTCGCTGTGGCTCGCTGTCACGCTCATATATCACCAATGCCGAGAGATGTATCGGCGCAACCTTGCGACCGCTTTCTCCGGCCTCCAGCTCGTAACTCACATGTACCCGCGCCGAAACCACACCCTCCAGGGTGGCCAACGACTGCTCCAGGCGCTGCTCCAGCGCACTGTACAGACGCGCCTTCTCGGCCCGCGGCGAAGCGACCAGGGAGTCGGCAGGGAACATCTGAGCGATTTCGACACGC
Source organism: Pseudomonas sp. YNh (assembly GCF_037993085.1). Lineage (NCBI taxonomy): Bacteria > Pseudomonadati > Pseudomonadota > Gammaproteobacteria > Pseudomonadales > Pseudomonadaceae > Pseudomonas > Pseudomonas sp. YNh. Next base: position 218,402 of record NZ_JBBMRJ010000008.1, read on the forward strand.
GGCTTGGAGGGCAGTGAATACAGGGCCAGCAGGTCGACCGCCGCCGCGAAATCCGCTTGCGCGATATGCACCGAGTATCCGACCTTGCCGTTATTGACCTTGGTCGCAGTAATGTTGTTGCGCTGCAGCACCGAGATCACTTCATTGACCTGCTGCTGGTCAAGGCCCTCAAGCAAACTCGGCTGGCGACAGCCAACCAGCATCAGACACAGCAGCACCAGACAGCCATATAACTTCATGACGAACGTAACAAGGTTTCGGCCGTGGACACCGCTTTACGGACCAGGACGTTGAGTAAAGAGACGTCGATGTTGTACTGCGCAGTAAGCAGCTGCAATTCGCTCAAGACTTCCGGGTTGGTAATATCCGGGCGCTTGAGCATGGCATTGATCCTTGCATGATCGCGCTCGGTACCCACGGCGGCGCTGGCGAAACGCTCGATCAAACGCCCCTCCAGTGACACCACCGAGCCTGGCTCGGGACGCGCCAGCTCAACGAGGTGAAGCGAACTCAGGTCCACTGAACCCAAAGAAGAAACAGACATAGGAACACTCACAGAAAAATACCCGGCAGGCACACGAACTCGCTGCCCGCCGAGCGGAACGACAAGACTTAACGCGCGGCAGAAACTATCGCCGTATCAATCTCCTTGAAGCCCTTGACCGTATTGGTCGCAACGTTACGGAAAACGTTGTACGAAGAGAATGCAGCCTGGTAGGCCGCCAATAGCGTGGGGTCCGACGCATCGGCATGCAATGCGGCCAGTGCCTCATCGAGTTTGGTCTTTAGATCGGTAGCGCCGTTCTCAAAACCTTGAGCCTGCCGGCCCAGGAAATCATCAGGAAAGTCGATGGGATTTGAAACACTCATATATCACCTGCCATTATCAAAGGGATTTAGGGAAGTACCAGGATGACGGCGTCATCTTGATGTAGCCCTGCGGGCCATACCGGAACGATTTGCCCTTGAGCCAGTCATCTTCAAGCTTGAATGCGAAATGAACGTATCGCTCACCCCACTGCCGGCCGAACTCCGCGACAAAGTCACCCAAGGCTTGCAACTCAGCGTCCTCTAGCGAGCCCTCGACCGTGAAGGTCACGCCGGTAGCATGCGTATGCCGAGTAAAGCGCAATGCCAGGCGTTGCAAGCCTTGTTCGGCCAGGTGTATAAGTTCGTCGTCGTCACTACGTACAATTTTTATTTCGCGCGCGTAGGGCGCAACTGCACCCAGAGCACTCTCAAGACGGCGCTGCAAATCGGGTGTCAGCACGCTGCGTTGGCGACTGATCAACAGTCGCGGAACAACCGGATCACTGAGGTCCATACGGTGATAGGCGAGTTGCGGCGCGAGACTGGACACCAGACTCTCCAAACGCCGACGCTCGTCATAGGTAGTCATCACCTGAGTTGCCGAGTACCCATTGCGCACCAATACCTGCCTTCCCCACCCGGCATCGCGCTCGGAGTCGGCGAAAACGTAAATCGCCCGGTCGCGCCCATAGACTACGACCATGCTGTTGTTGCCCCCGGCAATAAGCGCTTCAACACTCGACACGGGAGTGGGGCGCGAAGCGTAGTACCCACTAAACAATGCCAAACCTGCCATTATCGCCAGCACCGCGCCAACAGCCACGCGCCGCGATACGGTGCTGGGCACCCAAGCCGGCTCAGGCGCTGTAAGCACAGTCGGCCCTTGTACCAACAACTCGCTCCGCCACGCCTCATCAAACGGGCGCACCGCGATTAGCAACTCCGATATATTCTCCAGTGACTGGAATGGGAGGAGGCGCTCAACCACACCTTCGTCGCCCAAGATACGCACGACACACCCCGAGCACCCCGTAGCGTCAAGCAAAACCTCGAAGTTTCGCCCCCCGCACTCCAGCGGAATGTAGATCGCATCTTCCGGAACACTCAGCGGATGCTCGATCGAGCAAAACTTTGCCTCGCAACCCACGACAAAAAGAGTACGCGGCTGCGCCAGATCAAATTCGCAACCCTGCAGCGGGCCATTGAAAACCCTCAGGACGCATTGCGTTGCAGGGGAATCCTGCATGCTGTTCACCACCCGGCCTATCCATATAGAAAGCGCCTAACGCTTAGACGTGAAATCAATGATAGGGAGTGACAGGCAGACAATCCTGATCAAACTATGAGGATAACTCGATATAAACGATCAGAATCCAGGCAGAGGCGGTTGCGTGTTTTTGATTTACATCAGGCTGTCGGCCGTGATCAACCAGCCGGCAAACTCGGTAGCCAGAGCCATGATGAGTTACACCACTTCCTGGGACACGATCCGCACTGCGATGCCGTCGGACGCAAACCCGGCAGACGCTGCGCCACCAGAGAAACCAGGCGCTGCAATGCTTCTTCCCGCCCACCGCCGGGCACCAGCTTTTCACTGTACAGCAGCGCATGATTGCGACCACGAACCAATTCGACCGCCAACGCCCAGCCGCCCGCCGGCGCGATACAATGAAGACTGAGATAATAATCAGGCATCATTCGCTCAACTATCGACAGGCAATCATCTGAAGCGTGTGCGTTAGCGGTCAGGCCCGCCGGCATCACACAAAGACTTTCACCGAACGCGGCAGCCAGTCGGTGGACCACTTCGCGCTGTATTTCCAGGCCACACGCGTCATCCTGCACCAGCACCGGCAAGACCAATAACGAGGGCACCGATAACGGTGGTGATGGCAGGCCCGCTCGTTCGACGACCCCCCCAGCAAAACGATATCCCTTGCCATAGACCGTCTTGATATAGTCATTTTCACGCCCCAGCAACTTGCGCAGCGCATAAATGCAGCGGGTCAGTGACTCCTCGGCCACGTCGCAGTTGGACCACACCTGGTCCAGCAGCCAATCCTTGGAAACCAGCGAGCCCGCCGCCCCCAACAATAGCCGAAGTACATGCAATTCTTTGGGTGGAAGATGCAGTCCTTTACCGTCATGCAGAAGCAGTCCATCCCGCTGCAATATCCATCGGCCAAAAACAAACGACCGAGTTGACGACTGATCAGTGACACACTCCATAACGCAATTCGCCCCTCCCCAATGCGATGGACAGAACGTACCAAAGGCTCAGTAAACCCGCGCCCCGGCTTGAGCGGTCAACTATAGGGGAATAGATTCTTACGAGATCTGCGACTTCCCTACAACCAACCGGGGACTAATCCACATTACCCATGTAAACGGTCCGTTTAGCGATGAGTCATCGGTGCATGCCGTACAGAATCTACTCGGGATAGCTAACAGAACATGAACGACGCGCCGTCACCGGCGCGTAGGTTAGAGTACGGTCAGACGGCGGCCTGAGCGATTGCCTGGTGAACAAGGCGATACAGATCCTCCACCTTTCGAATGCAGGCCAAACCCTCTGGAGGCAGTTCAATACCCAGGAGGTCGTTGATATCCAGAGCGATATCCAGAAAATTCAACGAATCCGCACCAAGGTCCGCCACCAAACGGGCGTTTGGGGTAACGAACTCGACATCGACCACGAGCCTATTGGCGAGAATCGCGATAATGATGGCTTCTATTTCAAGCTTGATCATTTGCGTCATTTCGGACTGCCCGTGCATGCCCACCACCTCAAAGGCAACTGATTTTCCTTCATTCCCCAAAACGACAACGCTAGCCAATTCCGCTCGCGATCGCCTTGAGCATTTCTGCATACTGGCTCAATTGCGATGAGAGAATCTTGTTGAAATTTTCGTGGTAAGCGTTGGCGTTACCGTACTTGGTGGTGAATAACTGCAACTGGTTCTTCAAGTCACCTTCCTGGCTGTTAAAACCGGTTTGCCAGGCTTGAAACTTCGCGGTATCCCACGTCACCGTACCGTTGGGGGCTGCTGCAATCATTGCATCCAGCGGTGATAAGTCCATCATCACCCGATAGCCACCCTTGCCGTCTTCCTTCACACATGAATCAGGCAAGCCCATGGCCCTGGCCCACTTCAGTGCTTCTTCCTTAGTTGCAGACCCCTCATCTGAAATTGGATAGAGCACGCCATCCGGGGCTTTCTGATACTTATCACGCAATGCTATTAAAGCACTGCGCAACTCCCCACTTATTTCGACTTCCTTACCGTCCGACTTGCCTTTTATCCAGTCCCCCATCTTAGCCATGATGGTTTCGTTGAATTCTTTGTAGAAGGCCGAAAACTTGGTCAGCAGCGCCTCGTAGATCGCCAGGTATTCACCCTTGATAAAACCGATCATTGCCATCAATTGCTCGAAAAAATCGGCATTGCCACTGAACGTATTCAAGGCATTGCACACAGCTTCCGGCGCGCGCGGCAAATCGCTTAGTTTCCTGAGTGTTTCATCCTGCCACTGCTGGATGTCGGGGGTAGCAGGCTGAGGATGGGATGCCCACATGCGTAACTCGGCCTCCAGCAAATGCGCTTGAACCGTACTGGCGTCCACTTTCACGAGCAGCGCTCGTGAGGCTTGCTCCGCCTTGACGCTCTCTGCATGACGCTCGTTGAAGTAATCACGCATAGCCTCTTCCCCGGCCGCGGGATCAACCGGCCCGGCAACAGGAGGCAGCCGAAATGCCTTCACTGCAACACTTATATCATCCAGGCGGGCATTCAAGCCGCCTAACCTGGACATCACCGACTGCGTCATACGCTCAGCCGTCGACGGGGGCGGCAGACGCTGGAACTCATTGCTGCCAACCTGTTCATTTGCTCGCTGATCATTCGTCGGCTGATCATTACGCGCCGCATGGTTGGGGTGGAAACTGCTGATAATAGTCATGGCTCAACTCCTGCTCAGGCGCGCACAGAGGCGAAGCTGCTCAGGGTAGAGCCACGGCTGTCGACCAACTGCTGGATGGCGTCGAGTATCTTGCTGAGCAGCGCTGTATATTCATTGGTACTCTGGTTGGCGACATCACTGACCGCCTTGTTCAGACCCTGCTCGGACTGGTGCAGCACTTCACGCTGACGCTCTGAATACTCTTGCAGACGCAGGATGGCAGACAACCCGGAGCTGATGGTCATCGCCATGGCATTGATGGCACCGCCAACCGTCAGGTTGCGCTCGTAGGTTTTCACCTGCTGGGCACTTTTCATGCGCGCGTCCGTAGCCTGGGTAACCACCTCGCGAATTTTCGACTCAAAGGCTGCCCGCTTGCTCGGGTCAAGTTCCAAGTCAACGCGCATCTGCTGGGCCTTCGCCTCCAACGTAACGGCATTCGTCTGGTTGGTCTTGATATCAGTATGCTTCTGGCTCTGCCCGCGCAAGGTCAACGCGGCACCTGTGGCGGACATGGTGGCGGCAACGACAGCGCCACTGACCGCCGCCCACATCGCAGCTTCGCCACCGGCCATGATTGCAACGCCTTGTGCAATGGCGGCCTCGTAGGCCATCTGGACGAACTTGCCGCTCATTTCAGCGCTTGATTTGCGGGCAACATTGACCGCGACAATCGACGCAATCAACACACCGATATGTTTTTCCCACGCTGCGGGATTGAACGACAACAGGTCCGCCACCGGATCTCTCACCGCGCCCTCAGCGCCCTCTTCCTCCTGCTGGACGACAGTAGCCAGAAACATGCTCACCATCGCCTGGCTTTCGCGCTCGCTCAACCCTGAGGTATCCAGGAGCTGGTTCAACTGTTGGGGCGGCATTGCTTCGACAGCCTGCCGGGGCCGAGACATCAACACCTGCGCATCGAGCCGTCCATTGATACTGCTGATCGACAACGGCTGCCTTTGATCGACGACCTTACCTGCCACCTCTGCAGCGTGAGCGCTGACTAACGATGGCGAACGACTATTAATTGAAAAGTCCATGAATGCTAACCCTGTTGAATCAAATGTTGCGTGCCATGCTCAAGCTGCTGCTATTGATACTGTCCTGGATGCTGAAGGCTTTTCTGATGGAGTCATCCTTGGCCTTCATGGACTGATCGAAGACTTGAACCATGTCGTTCAGGTAGTTTTTCATCGCCTCGGAGATAACCTTGGCCAACTCGAATTCGGCCAAGTGCTCCGAGGCGTTACGCTGGTGAATACCAGACTTGATTTGCAACGCGGACTGGGCGGCGGTACCGCCCGCCTCCACCACTGCCAGCGAAGCCGCCATGCGCGATGCATAGAGATCGAGTGACATCGCATCCGACTTGAGACCTACGCTGGTACGGGCCTTGGTCATGACACTCGTAAAACCATTGCTGACCGCCCTGGCGGCCTGCTTGAGCATTTGTGGCGCCATCTCGTTGGCCAATTTGCCGAACATGTTGCCCATCGCGCTGGCGACCCGCCCCGCAGCGGACTTGCCAACGACCGCGACAACCGCCAGTACCGCGACCATCGCTACGGCGCCAATGATCGCGCCCATGATCATCCCGGCCATCTCGGCCGAGGCACCATCGATGCCAGCCTTTTTCAGAAGATCCGCAATCCCCTTGCCGATGGACTGAATCATCGGGTTGAGTATGTTATCCATCAGAGGCTTCATGGCCTGCTCCATGAACGACACCCCTGTCAACTGCTTGACCAGCATGTCCGCGCCCATCAATGCCACACCGACAGCTGCAAGCGCCAGACTGGCTCCGCCCGTGAAGGCAGCCCCGACGACACTGACCACGGTCAGCACTGCGCCCAGAATCTTGCCGATACACCCCATCGCTTTGCTGGCAGCTTCGGCTTTACGCACTTGCTCCAGGTATTCTTCAGACTTCTTCTCCATGAACGCCTGACGCGCCGCCTGCATACTGCGGAACAACTCCTGCTCCATCTCAATCTTGTTTTCAGCGCTTTCGCCCATCAATTCTGCATACTGTGCAATCAGCAGCACCATGGTCGCGGCGGCGTTCAGCTGATTTTTGACGCCATCGAGCACCGGCTTGTCGCCCAGCCCCGAGTCTTCTACCAACCTGGCTTGAGCCTCAGCCTGTTTGCCAGCCTCACCCGCCACCTTGACTGCGGCCTGAAAGTCCATACTGGCCTTGCCCAGTTGTTGTTGGGCGCCGGTCAGTTTGCCTTGCGCCAGATCGCGCTCGGCCAGGGCTTTGGCATGCTCGGGAGTACCCGGCTCAGTCCGCCCCAGAGCCGACTCGGCATCGGCCAGCGCCCTTTGGGCGCTGTCGAAGTTAGCCTTGGCTTTCGCGAGCGCTTCCTCGGAGCTGCCTGCAGCGGCGACAGCCGCTTCAAACTCCGCCACTGCGCTCAGATAACTATCTGACAACGCCTTATGGCCATCAGCGCGGGCCTTGGCTGCCGACCTCAGGATGTCCATGCGCGACTTGAGCGACTCCATGCTCACGTCACCCAGCAAGTTGATGAGCGAGGCCATCAGCAAGGTGAACTTGTCTTCTGAATCCTTGTTCGCGCTCCTGCCACCTTGCGCCGGCACAGCCAGAAGCGGCCTACCCGGCCCCGCAGCATTACTACCCTGCGACTGAGCGGAGTAACTCACCCCTTGCAGGTTGACCAGTGCCGTATCGGCTGCACGCTGATAGGCCTTGGTGTTTGCCGCTTTACTCGCCGCGTCGGCATAGCTTTCCTTGCTGGCCTGACGGGCCAGAGCGTCCGCGGATATGAGTGAGTACAAAGCCCTGATATCCATTACAACTATTCCTCCGAATGGTCAGCGTCGACGTTGCTTAAAGCATTCAGGTAAGCCTGGGCCCGCTCCCGCAAACCCGGCTCCTGCACGCGCTCGATGACATACTCAAAACACACCTTGGCCTTGCCGGCTTTTCCTAGCGCAAGCTGGCATTGGCCGGTATAGAGCATTGGGCGGTAATCATGCTTACCCTGGGCAAATGCCACGGCATACAGATCAACCGCTTTCTGATAGTTCTGCTTGAGCTGATGCACCGCCGCCAAACCCATCCAGTACTGCGCGTTATAGAAGTCGTAGATACACAGGAAATGGAAAAATTTTTCCGCATCGTCCAGACGCCCCTGCTCATAGAACTCATAGGCAAAGGCGTAAAGGCTATCCATCTGCTCGGTACTAACGCCGCGCAGGTCCTTGAGCGATGCACCATCAAGGACGGCCTGCATCACCTGCTCGGCAATCCGGTCCTCTTCCTGCTCCGTGTGTTTTCGACTGCTCATGACTACTTACTCCTGAATGTTTCTTCAGCGGTGCTGACAAGGCTATTGAGCCAGCTGAAGGCAAGGGGTGCCGTCACAAAACGCTCATCGGGTTATTCGTGAGTCGCTCAGACCTGCAAACGGTTTTGCAGGCAGCCCATCAGGCCTGCTCGACCTGCTCGAGCCAGACCAGCAGCCGCAGAACACTTTCGATTTCCTGCATCTGGATAAAGGTGTAGCGCTGATGGGTCTGGAAGATGCGCCTGGCCAAGGCAATGTCATTGATTACCGGCACGCCTACTTCAGACGCGTACTTGCGCACGGCCAATGCCCGCTGGTTGGTTTCCATCAGTGAGATGAATGGCATCACTGAAACTTCAGGCCGAAAGTAAATCCCTACGGCGATGTGCGTGGGATTGGCGACAATTACTCGCGAACCACGAATGTCGGATTTGACCTGTTCGGATAACAGCTCCAGATGCAGCTCGCGCCGCCGCCCCTTGATTTCCGGATTGCCTTCCTGCTCCTTGTGCTCGCGCTTGACCGACTGTTTGTCCATCTTCAGATCCTTGAGATACAACCAGTACTCGCACAGCGCATCGAGCAGGACCACCAGCACTATGCAGCCCAGAAAGGCCAGTACCAGCACCTGCAACAAATGAGTCCAGATCGGAAACAGGTCGTGGGGTTGGGCATAGAGTTGCGCAAACAGTAAGTGCCGCTGAGTCAGCCAGACCATCCAGAATGCGATCACGAAACTACCCAGATACAACAGGGCTTTAGCGGCATCCTTCAGTGTTCTAAGACTGAACAGCTTTTTGAAACCGTTTACCGGGTTGAGTGCTCCGAAGTTCAGCTTCAGGGCCTCGCTGGCAATGGCCAGGCCGGTCTGCAACAACGTGGGCAAGGCGCTGGCGAGAAAGCACACGACGATCAACGGGGCGACGACCTGGAGCAACAGCACCCCCAGCTCGGCAGCATAACGCTGCTGATCAGCGGCGAAACCCGAAGCGATGATGCGTCGATAAACCTCCATTACCTCCATCAAGCTACCGTTGCTCGTCAGATAGATAATCGCGCACAGCATCAGGCAGGAACTGGAGAGATCCTTGGCTTTGAAGGTCTGGCCCTTTTTCGCCGCGTCGCGACGCTTCTTGGCGGTGGGTTTTTCGGTTTTCGAGGCGCTGGACATATCAGTGGGCCTCTGGCGGTACGAACCACAGCGCAAGCTGATCCGGCTTGGTAGCCATGCGCAGTATTTCGTCCGGCAGGTGAACACCCAAATACTGAATCAACACCAGTAACGCGATGGCTCCCTTTACAGTGAGCGACACTGAAAACGCGTTCATTTGCGGCGCAAAACGCGCCAGTAGGCCGAGCAGCGCCTCGGTGAGCAACAAGGTCGCCACCACCGGTGCACTGATGATCAGCGTTTTGCTGATCAACGGATCGAGCAGCCCGAGCAACGGCTGGATCTGCAGTTCGCATCCGGATACCGGCGAGCAGAGTTGGTAGCTGCGGCTCAGGGTTTCCACCAGCAACCTCATGCCCCCACCCTCCAGGTAGATCACTGCCGCGAACAGCTGGAGAAAATTGGCCAGCTCCGAGGTGTCGTCGCCGTTGGCCGGATCGACTGTGCTACTGAGCATCGCTCCGCGCTGGTTATCGATCAGGTTGCCCATGGCGTGCAACACCCAGAACGGCCAGGACAACAGGCAGCCGATAATCACGCCCACTCCGGCCTCCCGCAACAACAACCCGTAGAAGCCAAGCGAGTCCAGACGGGGCAGCGTACCGGCGGTATAAGGCCAGAGCGCCATGCCAACCAGCACAATCACGGCGTTTCGTGGTGCTCCGGTGAGCACGCGGCTGTTGAGAAACGGCAGCATGAAAAACACCGGTGCCAAGCGAGCGAAGCAAATCACCGCACCGGCCAGCCAGCCATGCAGGTCAAAAAAAAGGCTTACGTTCATCCAGATTCACTTCAGGGCCAGACGCATGACTTCCCGGCTGAAGCCCAGCAGCGTCTCGCCGTACCAGCCAGAAAGCAGAAACAGACAGATCGACACCGCCAGCAGCTTGAAGCCGAAGGGCAAGGTTTGCTCCTGAAGCTGGGTCACGGTCTGAAACAGACCGATCAGCAAACCCACCAACGTAGCGACGATGATCGGCCAGGCCACGAGGATCAATATCAGGTACAAGGTTTGGTTACCGGCAAACACCAGGTCATTCATCGCGGCGTCTCATTGAGCCAGGGACAGGTATTGCCCAACCAGTCCGGTAGAAAGCAGCGACCAGCCATCGAGCGCAACGAACAGCACCAGCTTGATAGGTACCGAGATGATCACCGGGCTCATCATCATCATGCCCAGGGCAAGCAAGATACTGGAGACCACCAGATCGACGATGACGAAAGGCAGATACAAGTAGAAACCGATCTTGAAGGCGGCTTTGATTTCGCTCAGTGCATAGGCAGGCAGCAACGCGAACAACGACGGCTCCAGCTTTTCATCGAACTCGCTGTCGACGGCCCTCGGGTCCACGCGCGCGATCTGTGCCCGCTCGAAGAACTGTGCCAGGTCCGGGTCGGTGTACCTGGCCAGATATTCGCGATAACCGCCCAGACCGTTATCGAGGAAGTCGACCACCGCATCGATGCGGGTGAATTCCACATGATTTTCCTTGTAATAGTCATAGCCCTGCTGCACCACGGGGCTCATGACGAACATCGCCAGCAGCAGCGCAACGGCGTTGAGGGTCATGTTCGATGGCACCTGCTGCAGGCCCAGAGCATTACGCACGATAACGAAGACAATCGAGAACTTGATGTAGCAGGTGCCCGCAGCGATCAGGAATGGCAGCAATGAAGCCACTGCCAACAGCCCGATCATTGAAATGTCATTCATTACCGATGCCCCGACCCACCTCACGCAGTTCGACACCCAGGCGATCGCCAAGCTGGACCAGCTCACCTACAGCGATACACTTGCCACCGACACGAACTTCGACGTTGCTCGCGGCCGTAGCCTCCAGGGGCAGAACCTGGCGCTCGATGAACTCGTTGAGCGTAGCCATGCTCAGGGTGAGCTCGCCCAGCACGAATTCAAGTTTCACCGGCAGCTCAGAGAGCACGCAGGGTGCGCTCGGCGACGGGGTATCCGGAGGAGAGAGTTTCATATGCAGCCCTTGCTTGACGAAGGTGAACTGGCCAATACACCGATCGGCCATGATGAGTTGTAGGGTTTGCTGGGCGATGACCAGCACATCACCCCTCGCCAGTTGCCGAGAGGGCAATCGAGCCAGTTCGCTGTTGCCGAGCACGATTCGCAGAACCTGCGGCACTGCCTGCACCCAAGCCTGTAGTGGGCGCGACGGCTCCTTGCGCTGGCTCGGCCCTTCCATGACCCACAAGTCGCTCTGGGCCGTTGCAATACAGGGCAGACAAGCCCCTTGCAGCGCCTCTGCCTGAATGAGCGTGAACTCGAACAGGCGGTGGTAGTCCAGCAAGTCAGGGGCGATTTCAATGGGCCGGCTTACCGCCGCGAACAGCTCCAGAATCTCCTGACCCGCGCCTTCCTGATGCAGCCATTGCGACCATTGCGGCGCCACGGCTTGCATCCACTCGCGAGCCCCGATCATGCCTTGCCAGGTACCGTGGCAACCTTGTGCCCGGAAGGCTATATAACGTGTCTCTGCCGACAGGTGGCTCCACCGCACAGGGTGCCCCTCACGCTGCCAGCGGGCCACCGCCTGGCGCCGCTCAGAATCACGTAGCGCAACGCAGCGCAAGAACAGTGTGGATGTCACGTCTGATGCTCTCCCCGCTCTCTTCTATCCCGAAACGCTTGACGGCTCGGCTCTTCGACCTCCTCATCCGGTCGTTCCGGCTCTCGCCCCTGACGGAATTCATGCCCCTGCTGGTCAGTCAAACGCCAGCGCGCATCCGGCGCCTGCGCCAGGTTGTCGCTCAAATAGCTGAAAACCAAGGCACTGCTTGGATTGAGCAGCAACTGCTCGGGGCGTTCGGCGCCTGCCTTGCTGACCGTAATCAGACCAACAGCATCACCTTTGCTGAAGGGCACCTGGAGGTAGTTCTTCGCCTCCCTGGCAATGCTGGCTTCAGGCGCCGAGTTCGGTCCAGCGGTCGCTTTGGCAGGCACCGCCACACGCGTGGGCTGGTTCAGATACGATGACTTTGCCAGCACGGGCAATGGTTGCGCCGGTAATGCTTGAGGAGTTTCCTGTTTGATCAGCCTATCGCCTACAGGTTGACCGGAAGCCAAAGGCGCACTGGCACCAACCGCCTGATCAGGCACGTGCGCCGGCATGGCGAGCGGTAAGCGGGTAGACGACAATGGCGCTTTCTGCTCCGCCGGCGCATCGGCGGCAGCCTGATCGGGACTGGCGAGGGCACTGGCAATGGGCGCCTGAACAAGCACCTGCGCAGTGACCGGCAAGCGGTCCGTCAGCGCCAACCGAGCATTAACCAGTGCCGGCGATGAAGGCACGCAAGGCTGCTTCATGGGTAGATCCATCGGCTGAGCCTCCGATACCTTACCCAATGTGGACTCAGTGCCCGCCCCCGAGCGCAGCGCTGGCAGCGATAACTGCAGCGGGAGCTCGCGCAATGGTTGCAATTGCGCCAACAACATCAGCGCACCCTGGGGCAATTCGTCCAGTGCATCACGGTCGTCAGAGACTCGCGATTGGTCTTTATGGCCGGGCTCCTCGCTGGCCAAAAGATCCCTTACCGGACGGAGTTGCGCAGCAGGAAGTCTCACTATGCTCATTTCCAAATCACCAACAGTTCATCGATGTCATTTTCTTCCTCGCGCAACCGACGTGAACGACGCTCGCCCAGCAAACGTTGCTCCAGACTCCGGTACTTCAAATGCTTCCTCTGCAGCGCCTTGCGACGCCCCTGCAAGCGCTCGACCTCTTGAGCCACCTCCTGGTGCTGCTCCACCACGCGGATGCGTTCCAAGGCCAGGTTACCGATCTGCCGCCGAATGACAGCCTGACGCCGCAACAGCGCCAGCAACTGCGCATGGCTCAACCGCTGGTTCTGGGGACGCTGACTTATCAAGAGCTCACTGAGCCCAAGTGACTGCTGCTCGATCTGCTGCAACTCACGCTCAAGTGGAGCCAATGCGCGCACGGCCTTATCAAGCCCTCGTTCACATTCATCCTGCCGACGATCGCTGAACGCCTGCAGGCGCTGGACACTAGCCAAGGAGACCATGCAGGCTCTCCAGCGTGGCCTGAGGTGCACATCCCTCTTTCAAGTCCTGACAAAGCCACGCCATCAAGGCATCGCGACAGGCCATGGCCTGATCGTTGGCGGCATTTTCACCGTGTCGGTATTCCCCCAAATCGAGCAACACCTGCAACGCCTCGAGACGAGCCAACACCTTGCGGGTACTGGCCGCCAGTTGCTGAACATCGGGGCCGGTGACCTGATGCGCTACCCGGCTGGCGCTACGGAGCACATCGATTGCCGGAAAATGACCGCTGGCGGCCAACTTGCGACTCAGGTAGATATGCCCGTCGAGGATGGAGCGAATCTCCTCGGCAATGGGGTCAGTTTCATCGTCGCTTTCCGTCAATACGGTGTAGAACGCAGTAATGCTCCCGTTGGCGGTCACGCCCGGACGCTCCAGCAAACGCGGCAGGGAATCGAACACCGAGGCGGGATAACCGCGCCGCGCCGGTGCCTCCCCCGCCGCCAGCGCGAGGTCTCGGCGGGCGCGGGCGTAACGGCTCATGGAGTCAAGCATCAGCACCACCTGCCGGCCTTGATCACGGAAATACTCAGCGATTGCCGTTGCCTGTAACGCTGCGTTGCAGCGGTCAATCGAGGAGAAGTCCGAGGTCGCGTAGACCACCACGCACCGCGTGCATTTATCAGAATGACGCAACGTCTCGACAAATTCGGTGACCTCCCGCCCTCGCTCACCGATCAGCCCGATAACAAATACATCCGCTTCGCTGTGGGCGATCAGCATGTTCATCAATGAAGTCTTGCCTGATCCGGCGGCGGCAAAAATGCCGATACGTTGGCCTATGCCGCACGTGAGCAGGCCATCGATCGCCCGTACGCCGGTGGCCATCGGCTGGCTCACCGGACGACGCTGGTTGTAGGCTGGGGGAGCAGCATCCACCGGACAGTCGCGACCATCGAATGCATCGCCGGGAGCCAAACGTTCGACTATCCGCCCCTGCGGGTCGATCACACTACCCAGCATGGCAGCGCTGCAATGCAGGCTGAGCAAAGCACCAGTCGGTACAATCAGCGACTCACGGGACAACCCTCGCGCATCACCCAACAAGCTGAGCAATACCGCATCGGGGCTGAAGCCGATCACTTGCGCTCGGGCGCTCACCGCAGCGTGACGCCAGTTGCTTCGCACCTCGCACACTTCGCCGATAACCACATTGTGCAGCGCCGCTTCAAGCAATGGACCATTCAGACGCAGCGGGTGGGCAGCACGGCGCTCCAGCGATGCCTGACTCATTGGCGGTTGCATAAAGCACACTCCTAAAGGGTCTTGATCACTTGTACTGAAATGCTGTCGGAAATCTCACCAAACGAAACCACGTCCAGCTCCCTAAAACGGCCCTCAATCAGTTTTTTGATGTAGCGCCGCACATCCACCGAGGCCAGGATGACCATGTCTTTCTGAGGGATGTGCAGGCTATCGAGCCCGACTGCCAGCCGGTCCATAAGCTCTTCGCTGGCCGAAGGCTCCAGGTTGATGAAGCTGCCCGTAGAGGTCTGGCGTATGCCCCTGCGCACCACGTCCTCGAACTCCGGCGAGAGCAGCAACACTCGCAGGTCGTTGCCGTTGGCAAATTTGTAGCTGATGTAGCGCGCCAGGCCGCCGCGCACGTGCTCGACCAAGGCAATCACGTCCTTCTCGCGCAAAGCCCAGTGAGCAAGCGTTTCAAGAATCAGTTTCATGTTGCGCACGGAGATACGCTCGGCGACCAGGCGCTGCAGCAGCTCCGCGACTTTCTGCACCGACGCGTGGCGATAGACTTCTTTGACCAGGTCGGGGTAGCGGGCTTCCATCTCGTCGAGCAGGACCTTGCTTTCCTGCACGCCGAAAAACTCCGAAATATTGCGAGCCAGCAGGGTCACCAGGCAGCGATAGAATTCATCGTAAGCCGGACGCAACTGATGCCCCAGGTTCTGCAGTTTTTCGCGCTCGGTGCTGCGCACCCATACGCTGGTTTGCATATTGCTGTCGACACCCGTGGTCAGATCCAGACCAAGATGCTCAAGCTCGGGCTTGTAATCGACAACACGTAGCAGATCGAAGTGGATATCGAACTGGTCTGCACGCACTTCGTTGATCAATACCGCGACTTGCCCCGGCGGCAGTGAGTCAGTACCGCGCAATCGGGGTTCGGGGATCCGGATGCCGTAATCGATAAAGAACTGACTACGAAAACGCTCACATAACCGAGCAGCGCGCAGTGCTTCGACGCGGGCGCTCGGCACCAGCAGCATCAAGGCGACTGTTTCGGTGGCCATGTTGTCGACGTTCTCGATCAGGCCCAATTCACTTTCGGCATCTCCCTCATCAGCCGCCAAAGGGGTGACGGGGGCGTTACCCGAGGTTTTCTTCTCGAGCCGGTGGCGAAAGAACAGCAAGGCCACCAATGCACTGGCGATGATCAGAAACACCGCGGCCGGGAACCCTGGCAGCATCCCCACACCGACAGCGAGCAAGGCAGTAATACCCAGCACAAAGGGATGCCCCAACAGTTGGGTCATCATGTTGCGCCCCAGGTTGGCTTCGTCTCCGTTGACCCGGGTCACGATGAAACCCGCTCCGATGGCGATCAGCAGCGCGGGAATCTGCGCCACATGGCCGTCACCGATTGTCAGCAATGTGTAGGTCGACAGCGCCTCGGACATGTCCATTCCCAGCTGCCCGACACCGATTGCGATCCCCCCGAGAAAGTTGACGAAAATGATGATGATCCCGGCGATCGCGTCCCCCTTGATGAACTTCATGGCGCCATCGAAGGATCCATACAACTGGCTTTCGCGCTCTAGCGTACTGCGCCGCTCACGCGCCTCCTTGGCATCGATGACACCGGCCTTGAGGTCGCCATCGATACTCATTTGCTTGCCCGGCATGCCATCAAGGGAGAACCGGGCGGCTACTTCCGCTACGCGCTCGGACCCCTTGGTAATGACAATGAACTGGACGATGGTGACGATAGCGAAGATCACGAAGCCCACCACCAGGCTGTCGCCAATTACAAACTCACCAAAAGACGCGATGATCTCGCCGGCATCCGCCTGCACCAGGATAAGCCGACTGGTACTTATCGATAGCGCCAGCCGGAACAATGTGGTGATCAACAACAGCGCGGGAAAGGTGGAAAAACTCAGGATCCGTTCGATGTAGAACGAGCCCATGAATACCAGGATCGCAATGACGATGTTCAGGCCGATCAGAAAATCCACCAGCGGCGTCGGCAATGGAATGATCAGCATGGCGATGATCATCACCATGAGCGTCAGGATCAGCAGCTCGGGTCGAGAAATGATACTGCGCAAGAATTTATCGAGCATGATAAGTACAGGCCTTGAAAACTAGGAGGGGCAACGAGCAACCAACGCGGCATGCCGCCCAATGGCTTCATGGGCAAACACCAGGTCGGCCAGGCGCGTGAACTGCTCGGCGATCCGCTCTAGTGCCTGGTCATCGCCAAACAGCTCCTGGGGCAACGCCAGGCAGCTCAGTCGCAACAGTTGCAGCAGTTGGGCGCGCTCATGGTGCGCGATTAGCAACAGTCGCTCCCCCACCAGGCCTGACAGCAAATGGTCGAGCTCGTCGGGAAACTGCAGCAGCCCCAGCATGAACACCAGCCAGTCCGGCTCGCTGGCGTTATGCCGGCGAAGCTGTTCCTCTGCGAGCACTCCCCTGATGAACACGACATCGACCGAACGCAGGCGCTTGATATCTCCCAGTCTCCCTAGCAGCTGCCCAAACTCGTCGCGAGAACAACTGGGGTCGTGGGCATCGATGTCGGTCAGTAACGCAGCCTCGATGAACTCCAGGACCGAGCCTCGATGCCGGTAGCCGTAGATAGCTATCCAGTCCTCATAAGACTCGACCGGACCGCCTTCAAACTCCAGAAACGAACGATAGGTGTCACGCAGCAAGGCCGCTCGCAACGCCAGCGCCTTGCCGAACATCTTGGCTTTCAGGGCCGAATTGATACCGGCCTTCAAACGCTTGGGCGGCGACTGAACGAGCACCTGTTGCAGTAACGCCTCCAGACGCTGGCGAGTCGCTTCAGCCATCACTTTTTCACGCAACAGTTCGCGCAGTACCAGCACCAGATCACTGTCATCGGGGAACAGCCCCCGAGCCTGCGCCAGCATCCATTCGATGCTGCGCTCAGCGAGTTTGGCCAGCGACTGGATCTGCCGAGCCTTGGGAACCACATCTTCATCCAGGACCCGCTCGAAGCTTTCCGCAAAGCCTTCGAACTTGCTGCCGAAATCGCCTCTTCGGCGAAACTGAGAACGCAGAGCAGCCGCCATCTCATCGCTGTCCTCAACAAAGCGCTGGACGCTGGCTGCCGGGGTAGCGTCGTCGTCAGGCGCTGCAGCGACCTTGGGCTGGGGCTCGCTGCTCTGATGCGGGCGCAACATCGGCATGCGCAATGGCACTTGGCCAATAGTTGCCATATCAGCGCTCCAGCACGCGAAGCACCGCGCGCTCGGCCGGATCACGGGCCACATTGCCGATCACTTGCGAACCAATCTGCATAGCGCCTGGCTCCAAAGGGCTATCGAGCTCTCTAGGTTGAATCAGGAACACCCGGACTGTGTTGGCTTGACGGGTCTGCCGATAACTGAACACCCTCCCCAGATAAGGAATATGCCCCAGCAGCGGGATACGCTTGATCACCTCTGCACGCTCGTCACGGGTGAAGCCTCCGACCAGCAAGCTTTTACCCTGTGGCACGCGAGCAACAGTACTGATACGCGTTCGGCCAACGGTCGGCAGCGTGTCGGCCCCTGAGGACTGCTCCCTGGCCGACTCGACCACACTGCCGTCCTCGATGTTGAGTGCCATCTCGACCTCTCCGGAGGGTGAAAGCCGTGGCAAGACGCTGACCAAGGTGCCGTAAGTGACGTGTTCAAGTTGAACACTGCGCTCACCAATCAGTCGCGCATAAAACGTGCGGTTATTGTCGAAAATCGCTGGGACGTTTTCTTGAGTCAGCACGACTGGCCGCGAAACCACCCGTGCGCGGTTGTCGGTTTCCAGCGCTGAAATCGCAGCCATGAACGAAGCGCTATCCAGTGTGCTCAGCGAGCCGCCATTGAGCGATGCCGCCACCTTCGAGCCGACCTTGAACGACCCCCTCCAATCGACTCCCAACTCATTGAGATCGTCTTTATGCAGATCGATGATCCACAGGGACAGTTCGACATGACGTTTTGGTTCATCGAGCGCTGCTACCAGATTCTCAATAAACTGCACCTGTTCCGGGAGCCCCTTGACCAACAGGCTATTGGTGTCGGGGTAGGCCACTACGCGGATATTGCCCGCAGCCAGATCGCGCGCGATGATCTGCCGCGATGTGTTGTCGCCAGATGCGGCTTCGTGGGCTCCCAGCTCCTCCAATGGGAAGCTCGGCATGCCACCCGGATGCCCTTCAGCATCCTTGTGGATCACTGCGTCGGCACCACGGCCTTCACCCTTGAGCAGAGTCTCGATAGCCGTCGCAATGCCGGGTACCGTGATGCTTTGCTCGCGCAACTCGTACGTGCGGTCTGCAACGAAGGTATTGCGCAGATTGATAACGCCAATGCGCTGCTGTCCAAGTTGCAAGCTGGCACTTTGGTTATCCATGAATTGCGCGGCCTGTGCCACCAAGTCGACATAGATCGGCGGGCCAGAAATGTAGAAGGTCCGCAAGCCATCGTGCCGCAGAGGGTATCGGGTATCGCGCAAACCGGAGCTGCGCAGGAAGGCGTCCAGCTTATGGACAGTGATGGTATTCAGCGAGATAACGGCGCTTTTCGCCTCGGCCGCCTCATAGATGTACAACGTCTGACCATCGCTGTACCAGACCAGCCCCATTTGCCGAACAACACGCTCCAAAGTCTGCTGCGGTGCGACCATTGAAAAATCGCCACTGATGGTGCGGCGAGCAGCTGCTTTGCTGAGAATGACCGGCTTGTCCAAAGACGCTGACAATGCGTCGAAGAACGTACGCAGGCCTTCTTGACGAGCCACATAGCCCTCTTTTGCATGTACGGAGGCAACCGATAAAGCCGCCGGCAACATACAACAAAGCGCTAGCATGAACGCGCGCGGGCACATAGTTTTAACCATCATGAGTTCATTCGCTCGAAAGGCGGGTTATATCGATCAAACTACTCGGCGCAACCCCGACCAGCTCTCGAATCTCTTTGGAAAAATGCGAGGAAGAGGCATAACCAAACTCCAAGGCAACGTCGGTGAGCGAAGCAGCACCTTCAACCATGCTCAGAAGCGCACGGGCCGTACGCCACCCACGCAACTCGGACTTGGCTGCACCACCCAGCGCTTGACGGCAAAGCCTTCGAAAGTGCGAGACCGATACGCCATATCGACCAGCAAGGTCCTGGAGCTTTTCCCTACCCGAGCCTTGCTCCAACAAAAAACCGAGCAGTTGATAACTCTCACTACTGCGTAAATGACAGGCGAAAGCTCGATAGGCCACACCACCCTGCAACGCAAGGCTGAGATACCAGGACTCCAGCCCCGGGTCCGCGCCCCCCTGACCAAGGCCTTCGCTCAGTACGCCCCAGGGCTCGCTGCGGGCAGGCCGCACCCCAGACACGTCCCCCTGATCGATAAAAAACTGCAATTTGAAGAGGCTCATTTGCGACAACGGGAGCACCCAGGCACTTCCACTGAGCACTTGCAACCCGGGACGTACAACCAACAAGCCCTGCCACCCAGGCGCCAGGCACAATGGGGCCGAATGCTCGCGATGCGCGAGGCACAAAATGTCGCAACCATTGCGAATACGAAGAACCTGCTCACCAGACTTAACAACGGCACACCAATGCCTCAGGGTTACAGCTGAGTCCGGTTTTTCGCCGGCTCCCACATCAGCTACCACCATCACAATCACCCGGAATACATTCCCAGCTACTATGATGAAGATCCGCCGAACAATCTTGATGAGAAGCTGATGGCCATCGCCAATGGATGGCGCTAACGCCTGTCAAACAGGCCGCCGTTGCGTCCGTCAGAAACGTGAGTTCGAAGACCGTGAGGGGTTTCTGGGGTGCAGTGGTGTTGGTCTACCGGCATACCCAGGGCACCGGCCGGGGGTTGGCTGCTGGCACGTCGATGTCGGGCTGAGAGGGGGACTGAGGCAGAATGCGCCGGAACGAAAAAAGGCCCCGAAGGGCCTTTTTTCGACGACTTACAGACTTCGAGCGAAACCTGTAGATCTTTATTTGGAGCGGGAAACGAGACTCGAACTCGCGACCCCGACCTTGGCAAGGTCGTGCTCTACCAACTGAGCTATTCCCGCGTCGTGATGGGTGCCATTCTAGCGATTTCTAAAACAGCGTCAACCCCTTGATTCAAAAAAAGTTTATTTCTGCTCGGAGCCTTCGCGCAGGTGCGGCCAGGCAGCCAGCAGGTAGTGCACCATCGACCACAGCGTCAGCCCCGCCGCCACCAGCAGCAGCCCGTAGCCCAGAATCACCCAGAACGTTACCGCTGGCGGGTTGGCCAGCAGGATCACCAGCGCCAGCATCTGCGCCGCGGTCTTCCACTTGCCAAGGTTGGACACCGCCACATGCGCCCGCGCACCCAGCTCGGCCATCCACTCGCGCAGGGCCGACACCACGATTTCGCGGCCAATGATGACCGCCGCCGGCAGGGTCAGCCAGAAGTTGGCGTGGGTCTGTACCAGCAGCACCAACGCCACCGCCACCATCAGCTTGTCGGCCACCGGGTCGAGGAAGGCACCGAACGGCGTGCTCTGCTGCAGGCGACGCGCCAGGTAGCCGTCCAGCCAGTCGGTGGCGGCGGCAACGGCAAACACGCTGCTGGCTGCCATGTAGCTCCAGTGATAGGGCATGTAGAACAGCAGAATGAAGCACGGAATGAGCAGGACGCGTAGAACGGTGAGCAGGTTTGGAATATTCATCGGTACGACTGGCTGCAAGTTGAGCCCGGCATTCTACTCGCTATGCAGGCTGGCATAAATCGACTCGGCAAGCTTTTTACTGATGCCGGGGGCTTTGGCGATTTCATCGACACTGGCGCGGTTGAGCTCCTGCAGGCCGCCGAAATGTTTCAGCAGGTCGCGCCGGCGCTTGGGCCCTACACCGGCTACATCCTCCAGGCTGGACACCCGGCGGGCCTTGCCGCGGCGAGCGCGGTGGCCGGTAATGGCGAAACGGTGGGCTTCGTCGCGGATTTGCTGGATCAGGTGCAGGGCCGGTGAATCACCTTTCAGCGTGAACTCGTGATGCACGTCGTTCAGGTACAGGGTTTCGAAACCGGCCTTGCGGGTTACGCCCTTGGCTACACCGAGCAAGGTCAGGTCGGTGAAGCCCAGTTCCTGCATCACATCGCGAGCCATGTTGAGCTGCCCCTTGCCGCCGTCCACCAGCAACACGTCGGGCAGCTTGCCCTCACCGTCCTTGATGCGCCCGTAACGGCGGGTCAGGGCCTGGTGCATGGCGGCGTAGTCATCGCCAGCCGTGACGCCTTCGATGTTGAAGCGGCGATAGTCGGACTTCAGCGCGCCTTCTGGGCCGAATACCACACAGCTGGCCACGGTAGCTTCGCCACTGGAATGGCTGATGTCGTAGCACTCCAGGCGCTGCGGCACTTCGTCCAGGCCCAGTACTTCGGCCAAGGCCTCGAAGCGTGCAGCCATGTGCTGGCGGTTGGCCAGGCGAGCATTGAGCGCCTGCTCGGCATTGGTCACTGCCAGCTGCTGCCAGCGAGCGCGCGTGCCGCGTACCCGGTGGCTGATGGTCAGCTCACGGCCCCGCAGCGTGTGCAGTGCTTCGGTGATGGCGTCGAAGTCTTCGTGAACAACGTTGACGATCAGCTCGCCGGGCAGTTCGCGCTCTGCGTTGCCCAGGTAGTACTGGGAGAGGAATGCGGCCATGACCTCGGCCACCTCCTCCTCGATGCCCACCTGCGGGAAGAAGTTCTTGCTACCCAGCACCCGGCCACCGCGCACGCTGATCAGGTGCACGCAGGCACCACCCGGGTTTACGAAGGCAGCGATGACATCGACGTCGCCGCTGCCGCCCTCGATGTACTGCTGGTCCTGCACGCGGCGCAACAGGGCAATCTGGTCGCGCAGCTCGGCGGCTTTTTCGAAATTGAGGGCCATGGCGGCCTTCTCCATCTCGGCATTCAGCTCGTTGCCCAATTGCTGGCTACGGCCTTCAAGGAACATCACCGAATGGCGCACGTCGTCGGCGTATTCCTCGGCGGTGACCAGGTCGGTGCAGGGCCCTTTGCAGCGTTTGATCTGGTACTGCAGGCACGGCCGGGTGCGGTTGGCGTAATAGCTGTCTTCGCACTGGCGCACCGAAAAGGCTTTTTGCAGCAGGCTGAGGCTTTCGCGGATGGCCCCGGCGCTGGGGTATGGGCCAAAGTAGCGGCCCTTGGCCTTCTTCGCCCCACGGTGAATCCCCAACCGCGGGAACTCGCCGTCGGACAGGAACACGTAGGGGTAGGATTTGTCGTCGCGCAGCAGGATGTTATACGGCGGCCGCCATTCCTTGATCAGGTTCTGCTCCAGCAGCAACGCCTCGGTTTCGTTGGCGGTGATGGTGGTTTCAACCTGGGCGATACGGGCTACCAGCGCGGCGGTCTTGGGCGCCAGGCCGGTTTTGCGGAAATAGCTGGCCAGGCGTTTTTTGAGGTTCTTGGCCTTGCCCACGTAAAGCAGCCGGGCTTCGGCGTCGAACATTCGGTAAACGCCCGGGCGACCACTGCAGGTCGCCAGGAATGCGCTGGCATCAAAAGCTTGGGACATGAGGTTTTACAGGCTTGCGTCGACCATACCGTGGCGAACGGCCAGCAAGGTCAGTTCGACGTCGCTGGTGACCGAGAGTTTTTCAAAGATCCGATAACGGTAAGTATTGACGGTCTTGGGCGAGAGGCACAACTTGTCAGAGATGATCTGCACTTTTTGGCAGCCGACAATCATCAGGGCAATCTGGATTTCCCGCTCCGACAACGTGTCGAACGGTGACCCCTGCGGCTGGAACGGTTTCAGCGCCAGCTGCTGGGCGATTTGCGGGCTGATGTAGCGCTGGCCGGCAAACGCCAGGCGGATGGCCTGGACCATTTCGTCAAGGCCTGCACCTTTGGTCAGGTAACCGGCCGCACCGGCCTGCAACAGGCGCGTGGGGAACGGGTCTTCCTCGCACACGGTCACGGCCACTACCTTGATGTCCGGGTGGCTGCGCAGCAATTTGCGGGTGGCCTCCAGGCCGCCGATGCCGGGCATTTTCACGTCCATCAGCACCACGTCCGGTTTCAGCTCACGGGCCAGCTTGAGCGCGGACTCGCCCGAGTCCCCCTCACCCACCACCTGCAGGCCATCGATGTCGGCCAGCATGCGGGTGATACCGGTTCGTACCAGATCGTGATCGTCGACCACTAAGACCCTAATCAAGCACACACCTCGTCAACAGGGCGATTGGATCCCGCCACCTTAACAAAATTTTTCCAAACGGGTCTAACGCATTACTTCTGTAAGAAACGCCTGACGCTCAACAGTGACAGGCCTCACTGTTTGCCTGGGTTTTCTATCGCTGCTCAAGCGGCCCAGCAGGTGCCAGATGGCCGCCTGGTCGTCGAGGGGCAATTGCCGGAAGGCGCCCAGCAGCCCAGACTCATCCGTGCTCAGGCCCTCCAGCGGGGCCGGCGTGCGGATGCCGCTAAGCACGTACAGTGCATCCACCCCCCTGACCGCGAGGGCTGCCAGGTAATCGACCCGTGGCGTGCGCTCGCCGCTTTCGTACTTGCCCTGGGCATTGGGCTCGACCCCACCGATATCGCCAAACACGCGCTGGGTCATGCCCAGGCGCTCACGCTCTTCCCGCAGCCGCGGACCAATCCCGTTCATTGTGGGCTTCTCCTTATACCCTGATCACGCTCATCCCTAACCGCCGCGTCAGCGGGCGACCGTGAGCGCCTGGGTTTACTATGCCCCTGCGCTTCGGTCGCGACAAGCCATCATTGCGCTACTAGCCAATCGTGCGCTGCATGCGCACAAAGCACGCGTCCTCACCCATTTCGACAAAGCCGTGGCGCTGGTACAACCCGCGCGCCGGGTTGCTGCGAAACACCATCAGCCTCAGCAACGGCAGGCGCCGTTGCCCGGCCCACAGCGCCAGCTCCTCCAACACCCAGCTGCCGACACCGCGCCCGCGATGCTCGGGCAACAGGTGCAACTCGCGGATAAACAGTGCCTGGCGGTCCTGGCTGAGGCTGCAGAAACCCAACAGGCTGTCGCCTCCGCTAACCAGCCACTGCTCGCGCCAACCCCAGGCCTGGTCGAAGGCGTCCTCGATCCAGAGCAGGTCAAATTCACGGTAATACGGCAGCATGGCGCGCCGCGTGAGGTCGCGGGCGAACGTACGGTGACTGTCGTTGGCGGGAATCAAATGTAGCGGCATCGCACAATGGGCTCTGGAGTTGGGCAGGGCCGGCCTCATCGCCGGCGAGCCAGCTCCCACAGGTCCAGTACTGGCTTCAAGGCCATCTGTGTGCCTGTGGGAGCTGGCTTGCCGGCAATGAGGCCGGTGCGGCAAATATCACTCACTGGGCATAGCATACGGGTGAACTGCCAGGCCCATGCCGGTCCAGTTCGCTTTCCAGCCATTCGGCCAGCACCCGGGCGTTATTGTGCTCGGTGTCCTTGCCTGCATAAAGCAGGGTTATCGACCCCTTTCCGGCCAAGTCCAGCAGGGGGTACCAATGCTCTGGATGGGCAGCCAATTCTTGCTGGTAGCGCTGGGTAAAACCGGTAAAGTCCACCGCCCCTTGGTGAAACGCCTTGCGCAATTCATTGGAGGGTGCCACTTCGCGCAACCACTGCCCGTGCAGGTTTTCCTTGCGCAGGTTGCGCGGCCATAGGCGGTCTACCAGCACACGCTGGCCATCGTCGGCTGCGGCTGCATCGTAGACACGCTTGCAGCGGATCATGGGTTTCTCCTGTTTTTACCGTCTGTCTTGAGCCTAGATAATTCATTGATCGAGGTCACGGTCGGGTTGCGAATTGTTTCTATGCTCAAGGCCTTCGGCAACTTGCCCAACGCCAACCGGAGCCATCATGGCAACCCCGTCACTGGCCAGCCAGCCGCACCTGGCCCAGCGCGACGCCCGCCCGCAGCTTGCCCACAAGCCTGGGCGCGCCACCCTCGTGTTGTTCTTCGGCCTGCTGCTGGCCGGTATCGCCTACACCGCCTGGAGCCTGAAGCAGGATGTAAACGCCAGCGGCACGGTGATCACCACAGTCACGCCGTTTCTGTTGTTGGGCCTGGCACTGTTGATTGCCCTGGGCTTCGAATTCGTCAATGGCTTCCACGACACCGCCAACGCGGTGGCCACCGTGATCTACACCAACGCGCTGCCGGCACCGGTCGCAGTGGTGTGGTCCGGGCTGTGCAACTTCCTCGGTGTGCTGCTCTCCAGTGGCGCAGTGGCATTCGGCATCATCGCCCTGCTGCCGGTGGAACTGATTCTACAGGTGGGCTCCTCGGCCGGCTTTGCAATGGTCTTTGCCCTGCTGCTGGCGGCGATCATCTGGAACCTCGGTACCTGGTGGCTGGGGCTGCCGGCGTCATCCTCGCACACCCTGATCGGCTCGATCATCGGTGTGGGTGTGGCCAATGCCCTGATGCATGGGCGTGACGGCACCAGCGGCGTGGACTGGGCCCAGGCCAGCAAGGTGGGCTACGCCTTGCTGTTCTCCCCCCTGATCGGCTTTGCCTGCGCCGCCCTGTTGTTGCTCGCCCTTCGAGCACTGGTGAAGCGTCAAGCGCTATACCAGGCGCCGCAAGGCCAGACACCGCCGCCCTGGTGGATTCGTGGCGTACTGATCCTGACGTGCACCGGGGTGTCCTTCGCCCATGGTTCCAACGACGGCCAGAAAGGCATGGGCCTGATCATGTTGATTCTGGTCGGCACCCTGCCAATGGCGTATGCGTTGAACAAGACCATGCCCAATGAGCAGGCCCTGCAGTTTTCCGCCGTCGCCGAAGTGACCCGCCAGGCGCTGGTGCGAAGCAACCCGCAAGCGCCTCCGGCCGACCCACGCCAGACGCTGACCGCATTCATTGGCGAACCCAAGGCCAGCCCGCAACTGGTACCGGCGCTGGCCGCGCTGACCGGGATGATCGGTGAAGAGGTCAAAGGCTACGGCTCACTCAAGCGCATACCCGCCGAAGCCATGGCCAACGTACGCAATGACATGTACCTGACCAGCGAAGCCATTCGCCTGATCGAGAAAAACCGTTTGGTGGCATTCGACGCCGACACCCACAGCCATGTGCAACTGTTCAAGACCCAACTGGACGACGCCACCCGCTACATTCCCCTGTGGGTCAAGGTGGCCGTGGCCATCGCGCTGGGGCTGGGGACCATGGTTGGCTGGCGGCGCATCGTGGTGACCGTGGGCGAGAAGATCGGCAAGACCCACCTGAGCTATGCCCAAGGCGCCTCGGCGGAGGTCGTTGCCATGTGCACCATTGGCGCAGCGGACCTGTTCGGGTTGCCAGTTTCGACCACCCACGTGCTGAGCTCGGGGGTGGCGGGGACCATGGTGGCGAATGGGTCGGGGATTCAGAAGCGCACGCTGTTCAACTTGCTGATGGCCTGGGTGCTGACCCTGCCGGCGGCGATGCTGTTGGCTGGCAGCCTGTACTGGTTGCTGAGCCACATTTTCTAAACCTGTACTGCGCCCTTTGTAGAAGCGGCCCTTTCGCGGCACAAGGCCGCTCCTACAGGGAGCGGTGTACGTGACCGGTTCGGCGTTATCAGCTCGGGATTTTCAGGCCGCGCTGCACCGCCGGCCGTTCGAGGAACGTCGCCAGCACCCGCTGCACTTCCTTGAACTGGTCAAAGCCCACCAACTCACGGGCGTTGTAGCGATCCACCAAATTGCGCACCCAGGGGAAGATGGCGATGTCGGCAATACTGTACTCGTCCACCATCCACTCCCGGCCTTTCAAGTGCCGGTCCAGCACACCCAGCAGCCGCTTGGACTCGTTGACATAACGGTCACGCGGACGCTTGTCTTCATAGTCCTTGCCAGCAAAGAAATGGAAGAACCCGACCTGGCCGAACATCGGCCCGATACCGCCCATCTGGAACATCAGCCACTGCAGGGTCTGGTAACGCTGTGCAGGCTCCTGGCTGAGCAGTTGCCCACTTTTCTCCGCCAGGTACTGCAAGATCGCCCCTGACTCAAACAGCGGCAACGGCTGCCCGCCCGGGCCGTTGGGGTCCAGGATGGCCGGTATCTTGTTGTTGGCGCTGAGCGAGATGAATTCAGGGCTCAACTGGTCATCGTTGTCGAAGCTGACCTTGTGCGCCTCGTAGGCCAGGCCGATTTCTTCGAGCATGATCGACACCTTGACGCCGTTGGGCGTCGGCAGCGAGTACAGCTGCAGCCGTTCGGGGTTTTTGGCGGGCCACTTGCGGGTAACAGGGAAAGCACTGAGATCGGTCATGATCAACCTTGCCTGGGGAATGGACCTGTCACTCTAGAGACATCCCCGGCCGCTGACCATCACCGACCACTCATCAGCCCGGGTCACTCAAGCCTGGCCGTGGGCCTTGAGCTTGAGCTTTTCGGTATCGACACGGACGAACACCGAGTCGGCGGTCACGGTCAGCACATCCTCGGCCCAGACTTCGCAAAGCACCCGGCTCTTGCGCCCCACTTCCCCTTCCACTCGGGCCTTGAGCAAAAGTTCGACGCCCATCGGCGTGGGTTTCAGGTAGGTCAGGTTAAGTGTGCCGGTAACGCAGTCGATACGCGGCAGGCTGCCCGGCTCGCGGCCTTCGTTGCGGTAGTGGTAGGCCATGGCCGTCCAGTTGGAATGGCAATCGACCAGCATCGCCAGCAGGCCACCGTAGACCAGGCCAGGCCAGCCGATAAAGGTGCTGTCGGGTGCATGGCGGCATACCAGGTGGATGCCATCGGTGTCCCAGTGGCTTTGCAGGTGCAGGCCACTGGGGTGGGAACAACCGCAGCCGTAGCAGGTGCCTTCCGGCGCCGCGAGGGCCTGAAGGGAAAGTGGGTGGTCAGTCATACGCTTCCTGTGCTTGTTGGAATGGGGGCGCGCAACGCCCCCATTAAAGCAGATACATCAGGCCGTCTGGGCAACCACCTTGGCATGCCGCTGGGTCAGCGAAACCAGCAGGATGAACGCAGTCACCCCAGCGGTCATCAGCGTTTCATAGCGGTAGGCATCGCTGAACAGCATGTAGCCCAGCACCATGACGATGGTGCCGATCACCAGCCAGGTCAGCCATGGGAACAGCCACATCTTCAGCTCCAGCGGGCGCCCTTCACGGTCGGCGCGGGCACGCATGCGCAGCTGCGACACGGCAATCACCAAATACACCAGCAAGGCGATGGCGCCGGTGGTGGACAGCAAGAAGCCGAAGACCTTACCCGGGAACACATAGTTGACCAGGCACCCGGCAAAACCGGCCAGCGTCGAGAAGATGACCGCCACGGTCGGCACGCCCGAACCGGAGATACGCTTGGTCATGCTCAGTGCCTGGCCGCGGGCGCCCAGCGAATAGAGCATGCGTGACGCGGTGTACAAGCCCGAGTTCATGCAGCTGGTCACCGCCACCAGTACCACCAGGTCGACCAGCAGCTTGGCGCCCGGCACGTTCAGCACTTCCAGCACGCGCTGGAACGAACCGACCGCTTTCAGCGCGGGGTCGTTCCAGGCTACCAGCGACACCACCAGGAAGATCGACGCCAGGTAGAAGATGGCAATGCGGTACACCACCAGGTTGGTGGCACGGCGGATCTTGTCTTTCGGGTTGGCGGTTTCGTCAGCGGCAATGGTGACGATTTCGGCGCCGAAGAACGAGAAGATGGTGATCAGCACGCCACCGAGCACAGTGCCGAACCCATTGGGCATGAAGCCGCCGTTTTCCCACAGCCGGCTGACCCCGGACACCTCGGCCAGCGGCCAGAAGCCGAATACCGCCAGGCTGCAGACCACGATGAAGGCGATGATCGCCACCACCTTGACCAGCGCGAACCAGTACTCGAAGGCACCGAAGTTCTTCACGCTGATCAGGTTGGTACCCGACAGCACCAGCATGATGAGGAAGGCGAACAACCAGGACGGTACGCCTGGGAAGTAAGCATGCAGGATGTCGGCGCCGGCAATCGCCTCGACCGGAATGATCAGCACCCAGAACCACCAGTACAACCAGCCGATGGTAAAGCCTGCCCAAGGGCCGATTGCCTCGGAGGCATAGGTGGAGAACGACCCGCTGTTAGGGTTGGCGATGGCCATTTCGCCCAGCATGCGCATCACCAGCAATACCAGCAGGCCGGTCATGGCGTAGGAAATGAGGATGGCCGGGCCGGCGGTGGCGATGGCGTTCGACGAGCCAATGAACAGGCCGGCGCCGATGATGCCGGCAATGGAGATCATGGAAACCTGACGGGAGGTCAGGCCGTGCTGCAGGGAACGCTGTTTCTTGTTGTCTTGCGAAGCCATGAAGAACCCTCGAATGGGTCGGCCGCTTTGAGGCGGCTGAAGGTCGGAGCAGAATTCTTGTAAATTTCTGATAGTCGTTTTTGTTGTTTTGCAGATGCCGGAAGCGGGTACAGACCTCCTCTTCACATGACCGGTTGTAATCGTTGATCCAGGTCAGTATTAATCTATAGGCCGGGGTCAACAAACGACCTTTTCGAACCACATGATTCCTCTTTGGAATGAACTCCTTCCTTTTTTGCTCGGTATTTGCCTGTCATGTCCAAACGCCTGATGCCTTCGACCACCGCCCTTCAGTGCTTCGAAGCGGCCGCCCGCCACCTCAGCTTCACCCGCGCGGCCCAGGAACTGCACCTGACCCAGAGCGCCGTCAGCAAGCAGGTCGCGCAGCTCGAAGACATGCTTTCGCACTCGCTGTTCCAGCGCATTCGCCGGCGCCTGCACCTGACACCGGCCGGCGCGCTGTACCTCACCGAAGTGAACAAGATCCTCACCCAGATCGATATTTCCAGCCGCTACATCCTCAGCTACGGCGACGAAACCGAAGTACTGCGCATCGCCACCCAGCCCACCTTTGGTGCGCGCTGGCTGGTGCCCAAACTCAAGGGTTTCGGCGATCGCTACCCCCGTATCCACCTGGATGTGCGCAACGAACTGGAGCCATTCGACCTGGTGCAGGCCAAGGCCGACGTGGCCTTTTTCTTCGGCCAGGGCACTTGGCCGGGGGCAACCTGCATCGAGCTGTTCAGCGAAGAAGTGGTGCCGGTGTGCAGCCCGCAGTTGCTGGCCAACCACCCCTTTGAAAGCGCCCAGGCGCTGACCGAGCACCGCCTGTTGCAGTGCGTGTCACGGCCGGAGGCCTGGCATGAATGGTTCCTGGGGTTGGGGCTGCACAGCCAGAACAGCTACCACGGGCCGCGTTTCGACACGTTTTACCTGTGCATTCGCGCGGCGATTGCCGGCTGCGGTATCGCCCTGATTCCGCGCTACCTGGTGGCCGAGGAGCTGAGCGAGGGCAAGCTGGTGGTGGCCTGGAACCATCCGGTGGCGAGCAATGGCCGGCACTTCATTGCCCATGCCGAGCATGCCGCCGAAGTGCCCAAGATCAGGGCCTTTGTACAGTGGATTTGCGAGCGGGTGGCTGAGGGGGACTGATTTGACCTGTGCCGGCCTCTTCGCGGGCTTGCCCGCTCCCACAGGACCACCACAGCTTCGAACAATGTGCTTAACCTGTGGGAGATTCTATGGTTTTCAGCAAGGCGCTTTCCCACCCTTGGTGACATATTCGTCCT
>NZ_JBBMRJ010000082.1:0-1186 GCF_037993085.1 Pseudomonas sp. YNh
GGAAACTCCGAACAAGTTGCCCATCAGCCGGAAATGGGCGGCTTGGGGACGCCGAAAAGACCGATTTTCAGCCGCAGATTATTGGAAAACCAAGGCATAGCCTTGGTTTTCTGCCCTCACGGGCGCACCTCTCCTGCCGCCGGCAATAATTGCCGGCGCACCATCCACAGATTCGACAGGGCAAACAGCGTGGTCAGTTGCGCCGTGTTCTTGGCCAAGCCACGGAAGCGGGTTTTCACATAGCCGAATTGGCGCTTGATCACACGGAATGGGTGTTCGACCTTCGCTCGCGCCTGCGCTTTGACCTTCTCGATCTTGCGTCTGGCTTTGTAGAGCATGCTGCGTTTGCTCAAGCGCTTGTAGGTGCTACGACGAGCCGCAATCTGCCAGATCACCGGCCTTTCTTCATGCTCCGGCCGCTTCTCCACACCGGTATAACCCGCGTCGGCACAGATAACATTTTCATCGCCATGCAACAGGTGAGCGACCTCCGTTACATCGGCCACATTCGCCGCTGTGCCGTGGACGTGGTGCACCAGACCCGACTCGGCATCTGCACCGATATGCGCCTTCATGCCAAAGAAATATTGGTTACCTTTCTTCGTCTGATGCATCTCGGGATCGCGTTTACCTTCCTTGTTCTTGGTCGAACTGGGTGCGTGGATGATGGTGGCGTCGACGACGGTGCCCTGGCGCAACGACAGGCCCTTGTCTCGCAGGTAATTGTTGATGGTTTCCAGAATGCCCGCCGCCAACTGATGCTTCTCAAGCAGGTGCCGGAAATTCATGATTGTCGTGTCTTCGGGGATCGGAGCGCTGAGCGTCAGCCGAGCGAACTGGCGCATCGAGGTGATCTCGTACAGCGCCTCTTCCATGGCTGGATCGCTCAACGAGAACCAGTTCTGCAGCAGGTGAATGCGCAGCATGATTTCCAGTGGATACGGCTTGCGGCCACCACCAGCCTTTGGGTAGTGAGGCTCGATCAATGCCGCTAACCCGCTCCACGGAACCACCTGTTCCATCTCGGCCAGGAAACGCTCGCGACGGGTTTGCTTGCGCTTACCGGCATACTCGAAATCGGAAAAGCTCATCTGGCTCATGGGATGGCGGGCTTGTAGAAGGCAGTTGGACGGAGGGCTATTTCAGCACAGGTCAGATGGCCTGTGCTGACTTGATCGGAGAATCC
>NZ_JBBMRJ010000083.1:0-906 GCF_037993085.1 Pseudomonas sp. YNh
CTCACCCAGTACCGCTACGACGAACACGGCCAGCTGAGCGCGGTGATCAACCGCAACGGCGACACCGTGCGCAGCTTCAGCTACGCCGACGGCCTGATGGTGACCCACAGCAACGCCCTGGGCCTGGGCTGCCACTACCGTTGGCAAACCCTGGGCGACAAGCCGCGCGTGGTCGAGCACTGGACCAGCGACGGCGAGCATTACCACTTCCGCTACGACCTCGACAGCCGCACCAGCTGGGCCACCGACGTGCTCGGCCGTGAGCTGCAAGTGCAGTACAACGCCGACCACCGCGTGGTCGCCAGCCGCGACTACGGTGGCGAACGCTATGCCATCGAACTGGACGAGCAGGGCAACATGGTCGGCCTTGACCTGCCAGACGGCAACCGGCTCGCCTTCAAGTACGATGAATACGCCCGCCTGCTGGAAGAAACCGATCCACTGGGGCGCAAGATCCAGTACGAGTACCACCACCTGACCACGCTGGTGACCAAAGTCAGCTACCCGGATGGCAGCACCTGGCAGGCGCGCTACGACGACAAGGGCAACCTGCTCGCCGAAATCGATGCCCTCGGCCAGATGACCGAGTACCTGAACAGCGATGACGGCCTGCCGCACACCATCATCGACGCGACCTACAAGTCCAAGTACCTGTGGTGGAATACCCTGGCCCAGGTGGAGCGTTATCAGGACTGCTCGGGCAAGAGCACGTACTACCGCTATGACGAGCGCCAGCACCTGGTCGCGGTAACGGACGCGCTGAACCAGACCACCACGCTGGAACGCAAGCCCGACGGCGAAGTGCAGCGCATCAGCCACCCGGACGGCACCACCGAAACCTTTACCTACAACGTCTACGGCCAGGTACTCAGCCACACCGACGGCAAGGGCCAGACCACCCGCCTG
>NZ_JBBMRJ010000084.1:0-794 GCF_037993085.1 Pseudomonas sp. YNh
CAGCTTCACGCCCCGCAAGCCACGTCGCATGAGGCTGCGCAGGAAGTCTGTCCAGAACGGCTCGGCCTCCGATGGCCCAACCCGCATGCCCAGGACTTCGCGGCCACCGTCAGTGTTCACGGCCACGGCGATTATTACGGCGACCGAGACGATGCGCCCGGCCTCCCGCACCTTGACGTAGGTGGCATCGATCCAGAGGTAGGGCCAGTCACCTTCAAGTGGCCGATCAAGAAACGCATGAACGCGTTCATCAATCTCGCCTGCCAGCCGTGACACCTGGCTTTTGGAAATGCCGGTCATGCCCATGGCCTTCACCAGCTCATCTACTGAACGCGTTGAAACGCCTTGAATGTAGGCCTCCTGGATGACCGCCGCCATGGCCTTCTCGGCGGTGCGTCGAGGTTCGAGGAAGCCCGGAAAGTAGCTGCCTTGGCGCAACTTGGGTATCTTCAGGTCGACGTCGCCGGCACGGGTTTGCCACAGGCGGTCACGGTAGCCATTGCGGCTGTTTGTCCGGTCTGGGCTTTTGACATCGAAGCCGGCACCGCACAGGCCTTCGACATCGAACTCCATCATGCGCTGAGCAACGAACTGGATCATTTGCTTGAGCAGATCAGCGTCTGCCCCTTTCTCAACCAACTCGGTCAATGCGATAGTGGGCTTGGTCATCGTGGTTTCTCTGGTGAAGGTTAAGTCCGCAAACTCAACGTTAGCCAAGAACCACGATGACCAACCTCTTTCGCCCGCAGGGCGCCTTCGGCTGGTTCAGTTACACCACTTCCCGGGACACGATC
>NZ_JBBMRJ010000085.1:0-745 GCF_037993085.1 Pseudomonas sp. YNh
GACGGTCGACCAGGTGGCCGTATTTCTGGTCGAACTTCTTGCTGAACTCGCCAGCCTCCTGACGGGCCTGGACTTTGGCGCGGACATCGCGCTCGAACTGCGCCAGGTGAGGTTTCATGCGCTCGTCATGGGCATCGGCCTGCTGCCTGGCCCGTTCGGAAAAGGCGTAGATCTCGGCGTGCACGTAGGGTTGGTTGCGTATGTTTTCAGCCATGACTTCGCGCTTGACGATCTGCTCGGCCATCATCTGCGGGTAGAGCTTTTCGATCTCCAGGAACGACTGCGCGACCAGCAGCTTGCGCTCATTGTCCACGCCAGGTTCCACGGTGCGCTCCAGCCACCTGGTCTTCACATCATCGACAGCGGCATTGCGCCAGGCGTTGAGCTCCTGGGTAATGCCGATGGCGTCTTCGATGACGATGGCGGCGCCACGGGGCTTGCTCTGGTTCATTAGCGGCGCCAGCGCTTGCCGTGAGGCGTGCGGCGAGACGATCTGGTCATTGTTGAACGGCTGCAGGTCCAGCAGCGCCTGCAGATCTGTGTCGTCCTGGGCCTTGAAGTCGGCTACCCAACTCAGTTGGTCATGCTTGAGCACGTGGGGCTGCGGTGGGGCGTCGGAGGGCTGGATGAAGCGGGCGATATCGATCGCAGGCAGGCTGCTGCGGTACTCGTCTTCAAGCAGGCGGTAGCTGTCGAGCATGCGCGGGGTCAGCGGGGAAGGGCTGAACAATGGGCGCAGTTCCTG
>NZ_JBBMRJ010000086.1:0-717 GCF_037993085.1 Pseudomonas sp. YNh
GAGCAACCCGAGAAAGTTGGGCTTCACTCGCGCAGTGGTGGTCAGTTCTATCGATATTGTCCGGCTACCCGAGATGCGCAGTTGTTTCATTTCCTCAACCTGCGCCATGCCGCTCTTCAAATACTTCTGTGCCTCCTGGCCAAATGGATTTTCCGTGATGGCCTGTTCGGTGATTCGATAGCGCGCTGCCAACAACCCCAACGCCTTCTCGGCATTCGCCTCCCGTGCCGCCAACAGCACCTGCTGACGCAGGCCATGACTGGCATCCCACCGCGTCTGGCCACGCAGGCGCTTGAGCACTACGGTATTGACCGCCTGGGCGGTAAGGTCGGTGATGTCGGCCATGGCCGGGAAGCGACCCGCCAATCCTTCGATGACGTTGTCGCTGGCGCCGAACAAAGAGCCGGCCGAATCCGCCTTGTCCTTGAACGGGTTGAACGGCGCCAAGGCGGTGTACAGCGGGCTGTCGTGCTGGTCCAGCCATTGCTCCAGGCGTTTGAAGCGTCGGTCATGCTCTTCGGTGCCGGGTGTCGGCTGGCCCATCGGGTGAATCAGCAAAGCCAGCGAGATTTCCAGGCCGCGGGCGGAGGTGCGTTCGTCGCGGTCGTAACACGCCAGAGCGGCTGCCAGGCTGTAGGGGTTGTCGATATGTTGCGATTCGGCAGTGGCCAGCCAGGCGTCATGATCATTGCTGGCTTGCAAGGCCAGGTTGCGCAG
>NZ_JBBMRJ010000087.1:0-663 GCF_037993085.1 Pseudomonas sp. YNh
CGAGCCGTTGTTGTAGACGTCGTTCGCCGGGGTCTGGAAATCAACGCTGCCTTGGGTTTTGCCCGCTTCAACAGTGATGGTCTGCCCATTGGACAGGGTCACGGTCACCGGAGTCTGGGCAGGGTTGCTCAGGGTCACGGTGTAGGTGATTACGCCACCTTCGGTCACCGACGGGTTCGCCGTCAGGGTTGCGGTGGTGGTGTCTACCGAATCGTTGATCGTGGTCTGAGCCGGGGTCGGATTCGGGGTCAGCTGCTCGAAGTTACCGCCAGTGGCGTTTTCGATGGTGACGCTGACGGTCGAGCCGTTGTTGTAGACGTCGTTCGCCGGGGTCTGGAAATCAACGCTGCCTTGGGTTTTGCCGGCCTCAACGGTGATGGTCTGGCCGTTGGACAGGGTCACGGTTACCGGAGTCTGGGCAGGGTTGCTCAGGGTCACGGTGTAGGTAATTACGCCACCTTCGGTCACCGACGGGCTCGCCGTCAGGGTTGCGGTGGTGGTGTCTACCGAATCGTTGATCGTGGTCTGAGCCGGGGTCGGATTCGGGGTCAGCTGCTCGAAGTTACCGCCAGTGGCGTTTTCGATGGTGACGCTGACGGTCGAGCCGTTGTTGTAGACGTCGTTCGCCGGGGTCTGGAAATCAACGCTGCCTTGGGTTTTGCC
>NZ_JBBMRJ010000088.1:0-656 GCF_037993085.1 Pseudomonas sp. YNh
GCACCGTAGGCTTCGGCGTATTTGACGAAGTCCGGGTTGCCGTAGTCCAGGCCGAAATCGGTGAAGCCCATGTTGGCCTGCTTCCAGCGGATCATGCCGTAGCCATCGTCACGCAGGATCACCACGGTGATGTGCATGCCAAGGCGTACAGCCGTTTCCAGCTCCTGGCTGTTCATCATGAAGCCGCCATCGCCGCACACCGAGATCACCGGGCGGTCCGGGTGCACCAGGTGCGCCGCCATGGCCGATGGCAGGCCGGCGCCCATGGTGGCCAAGGCGTTGTCTAGCAGCACGGTGTTCGGTTTGTGCGCCTTGTAGTTGCGGGCGAACCAGATCTTGTAGATGCCGTTGTCCAGGGCAACGATGCCTTCGGACGGCAGTACGCGACGGATGTCGGCCACCAGGCGCTGTGGGTAGACCGGGAAGCGGTTGTCATCAGCGCCTTCGGCGATCTGTGCTTCGTTGGCTTCACGGATGGCCATCAGGCGGGTGAAGTCCCAGTGCGACGTCTCAGTCAGGGCTTCACCGATCTGCCACACGGCGTTGGCGATGTCACCGATCACTTCGACCTGCGGGAAGTAAACAGCATCGACTTCGGCAGAGCGGAAGTTGATGTGGATGACTTCGGTACCACCACGGACCATGAAGAACGGCGG
>NZ_JBBMRJ010000089.1:0-622 GCF_037993085.1 Pseudomonas sp. YNh
CCGATACCTGCCCCGATACCGCCAGGGAAGTGTGGATCGGCTACAGCCCCCACCTGTGGACCAACGCCGTGACCGCCCGCATCACCGGTTCATCAGCCCTGCGCAAACGGTACATGCGCCCGCTGGACATGGCCGGACTGATCGCCGGCAACCAGGCGCCGTCCACCCAGCCCCATGTGTTGCCGGTCAGTGCCCTGCAAACCTGGGTCGAAGACTTCAAGCCAACCGAACGGCGCATGCCGCTGAACTGGAGCAGCGACCCGGTCACCGAAACCTTGCCTATCGGCAACCTGGTCGCCGTGGCGCGTCACTACCCCTGGACCCAACCGAAGGTACCGGTGGTGGTAGCACTCGCCGACGCCGAAGGCATGGCCCTGGACCTGAGCCTGTCGGTCTCGGCCTACCAGCATCAAATGCGCGACCTGATGCCCGCCGAGCAACTGGCACACACAAAACCCGCGCAACCTCCCGAGCAGGAACGCGTGCCGGCGTGCTACCGCCTGGATGCCGAGCAACTGAGCGTGCAAAGCCGCGATTTCCACCATCGCAACCTGGTGGGCATGCTGCTGAACAAGACGCTGGAAAGCATGTACCCGGCCGATGCGCCTTCACCTGAACTGGC
>NZ_JBBMRJ010000090.1:0-597 GCF_037993085.1 Pseudomonas sp. YNh
TCAGGCCGTTTGCCGGGTTTGAGCTGCCAGCGGTAGGCATTGGCGAGCAGGCGCTCCTGGATTGCGGGTGGGTAGTCGCTGAGGGTGGTCACGGGTGGGACGGGCTTGCCGGGCAAGCCGGCCTCGCGGATTACTTTCGGCCAGCGCGGTCGCCAGCACAGCAGCAGGCTGAGCCAGTGGCCGGTGCCAACGATGACGAAAGCGGGCCAGACCATCAGCAGGATGACTTTGAACAGCCAGCTGCTCTTGCGGAAGAAACGCCCAAGCCCTTCGAACTGGGCGCTGAAGGCCTGGATGGGTGATGGTAGTTGTGTGCTCAGGCGGGGGCGGGGGACGGCGTGGGGGCCTTCTTCCATGTAGCGGCGAATGAACTCCCACTCGTCACGCAGTTCGCTGCCGCCTTGGCCTTGCTTGCCGAGTAGGGCCATTTCCATGTGGGGAAGGCCGGTACGGCTGGGGTGCCAGACTAGCCCTAGTCGCATGCCCAAGCTGAGTGAGTCATCTTCTGGATCGATGGCTGTGCTTCCGGTTGTTTTCCACGGAAAAGTGACGATGCCGCCGCAGTATTTCGGTCGATGTAGGTGAACTTGTTGGGTT
>NZ_JBBMRJ010000091.1:0-592 GCF_037993085.1 Pseudomonas sp. YNh
CACCGTTGAGGCCGGCAAAACCCAAGGCAGCGTTGATTTCCAGACCCCGGCGAACGACGTCTACAACAACGGCTCGACCGTCAGCGTCACCATCGAAAACGCCACTGGCGGTAACTTCGAGCAACTGACGCCGAATCCGACTCCGGCTCAGACCACGATCAACGATTCGGTAGACACCACCACCGCAACTCTGACGGCGAACCCGTCGGTGACCGAAGGTGGCGTGATCACCTACACCGTGACCCTGAGCAACCCTGCCCAAACTCCGGTAACCGTGACCCTGTCCAACGGCCAGACCATCACCGTTGAGGCCGGCAAAACCCAAGGCAGCGTTGATTTCCAGACCCCGGCGAACGACGTCTACAACAACGGCTCGACCGTCAGCGTCACCATCGAAAACGCCACTGGCGGTAACTTCGAGCAGCTGACCCCGAATCCGACCCCGGCTCAGACCACGATCAACGATTCGGTAGACACCACCACTGCGACTTTGACTGCTTCGCCAAGCGTTACTGAAGGCGGCGTAATTACCTACACCGTGACCCTGAGCAATCCTGCCCAGACTCCGGTAACTGTGACCCTGTCCAACGGC
>NZ_JBBMRJ010000009.1:0-236011 GCF_037993085.1 Pseudomonas sp. YNh
GCGCAGCCTCATGCGACGTGGCTTGCGGGGCGTGAAGCTGGTCATCTCCGACGCCCACGAAGGCCTGAAAGCAGCTGTGTCCAAGGTCTTCAATGCGACCTGGCAGCGCTGTCGCGTGCACTTCATGCGCAACGCCATGGCCCATGTCGGCAAGGGCCAGCGCACCATGGTAGCGGCGCTGCTGCGCACGGTCTTCGCCCAGGACAGCCGTGCCGAATGCCATCAGCAATGGCGTTTGGTCGCAGATCAGCTACGCGAAAAATACCCCAAGATCGCGACACTCATGGACGGCTGCGAGGATGAAGTGCTGGCTCATATGGCGTTTCCAAAAGCGCACCGACAGCAATTACACAGCACCAATCCACTGGAGCGGCTTAACGCGGAGATCAAACGCCGCACCGACGTCGTAGGCATCTTTCCCAACGATCCTGCAATCACGCGGCTGGTAGGCGCGATGCTGCTGGAGCAGAACGACGAGTGGTGCCTGCAACGGCGTTACATGCAGTTGGAGGCCTTTGAGGCAGTCAGCGATAATCCACAGGCCAAGCTGTCGGCCGTGATCAACTAAACGGCAAACTCAGTGGCCAGAGCCATGATGAGTTACACCACTTCCTGGGACACGATCGCCAGCAAAGCGTAGAACTGCTGACCTTCATCAAATGCGCTCAGCAACTCGGTTTCAAGCTCAAGGAAATGCAGGCCATTCTGCAGGATCATCGCGGCCAGGAGTTGCCCTGGGATCTGGCCATGCAGGCTATAGATAACAAAAAGCAGGAATTGATGGGGCAAATCCAGGCCTTGCAGCAAGTGCATGACGGCTTGGTTGAGTTTGAGCTGAGCCTCAAAGATGCTCAGATGCAATGCCAGTTCGAACACCTGGAAAAAGCCCGCTGAATCCGCTCCTCCGCCCCTGAACGGCCATGGCGCCCCGTGCCGTTTTCAGCACGCAGGCGCCCCGGCGATTTAGCCTGGCACAGCCCCACCCCGCGGCTGCTCGCCCTCTTGCACTGCTGGCTGCGGCACAATCGAGGCAAAGAACCACGGCGAAATCAGCGTGACCAACAAAATGGTCATGAAGCCGCTGGATGACAGCGCCAGTATCACCAACACACCCAGGTCGATGACGGGTTTGTAGGCGGAGAACAGCAGCGCGACAAAGCCCATCGAGAAGATCACGACGTTGACCACCGTCGAGCGCCCGACGCCCTGCATGGCCGCCAGGATGGCCTCGTCGATCTCGATGCCCTTCTGCACCAGCATCTTGATCCGTGACAGCAGGTGAACGGCGTAATCCACGACGCCCACCACCAGGAACGTCACCAGTGTGGTACCGATGTTCAGCTCGATATCCAACAGGTACATGCTGCCGTACACCGTCACCGACGTGGTCAGCAACGTCAGCATGCCGAGGATGCCCAGGCGGACTGACTTGAGCCAGAACATCATCATCAAGGTCACGGCCAGCAACGCCAGCGAGAAGCTCAGCACCTGACCCTGGGTGATTTCCTGCAACACCCCAGTCCATATGTACGGCGTACCGGCATGGGTAACCTGCAGGTTGGCCGGTTTGTTGATGGCCAGCCAGGCGTCCAGTTTATCGAGCATCGCCTGGTAATCGCCCGCCACAGAGGAGGTCATGGTGAACAGCGTCACCGCCTTCGAGTAATCGGCATTGAGCACGTTCTGCAAGTCAGTGCCGCCACCGTTCTCGAACATCATGATGTGTTGTTCGATGAGCGAGTTGCCATCGACATCGAAGGTCTCCGGTTTGCCGTCATCATCGACCACCGTCACCTGCTCCACCGCCTGCGGCACCCGCAGGAAAGCAGGGTTCATGTCGTTGAGCACGAGGTTCATGCGCTTGATGTAGGTCGCCACCGAATAGGTGTAACTCACGTTCGGCTGGGCCTTGATGAACTGGTCAAGACGTTCGAGGAACTGCACGGTTTCAGTGGTCAGCGCGCCACGCGGAGTCTTGGTGTCGAACGCGATCCAGCCCGGCGATGTACCCGCGACTCCAGCCCGGTTGATGAACGCGTCGGACGTCCGCACCGGGCTGTCCTTCTTGAAGTAGGCAATGCCCGAGTCTTCGATATCGACCTTGAACGTGAACACCGTCATCATCGCCAACAACGGCAGGATC
This sequence comes from Pseudomonas sp. YNh, assembly GCF_037993085.1. Lineage (NCBI taxonomy): Bacteria > Pseudomonadati > Pseudomonadota > Gammaproteobacteria > Pseudomonadales > Pseudomonadaceae > Pseudomonas > Pseudomonas sp. YNh. The sequence goes on from NZ_JBBMRJ010000009.1 coordinate 2,144, forward strand.
ACCAGCAATACAGGCTTGCGCCAGCGAATCAGCCAGGCACAGAACACCACCAGATAGTGGGAGATCAGCGACGCTTTCAGTTGCACTTTGCGCGGAACGGCATCTTTGCCCCAGATCGAAATCCACGCCGGAATCAGTAGCAACGAGATGATCAGCGCCGCCGTCAGGCCGATGGACATGAACACGCCAAAGTTACGGATGCTGACAATGTTGTTGGTGGTGGAAATCAGGAACGTCGCAATAGTCGTGACCGTTGTCAAAACTACGGGCGTGACCATCAGGCGCTGGGTTTCACGGTTGGCCTCGCGGAAAGACTTACCCGAATTGAGCTGTTCGTAGTACTCGGCCATGACGTGGATCGCGTCGGCACAACAGATGGTGAACAGGAACACCGGCAAGACACTGGTGAGCAAGTCCATGGGCACACGCAGCAGCGCCATCAGGCCAAGGGTCCAGATGGTGCAAAACAGGATATTGAACAGCGGCAGCACCACGCCCAGTGGTTTGCGAAAGAAGAAAACCAGCAGAGAGGTCACCAACAGGAAAACGATCGGGAACAGCATCGCCAGGTCGTGATCGATGATTTCCTGCTGGGCCGCAATGAAGATCGGCATGCCGGCGATGAACACCTCATCGGTGAACTCCGGGTGGGCGGCCTGGTACTTCGCGATGATCTCGCGGACCTGGTGATAGGCACGCAACTGGGCCTGAGCGTCGTCCTGTTTGGTGCCCAGTTCGGCGACGACCATGGCGACTTTCTTGTCCGCCGAGACGACGCCACCGACCATCTGCTCGTTGCCCATGATCTGCGCTTCGACCTTGATCGGGTCCATATCCAGGGCGTGCAGGGTCTTGTGGATCCATAACTCGCCATCGGCACTCAAGCTGATGTTTTCCAGGTCAGCCATCGAGGCCATTTCCTGGATCGGGTTAAGCCGCTCGGCAAGAAAGCTCAGGAACTGCAAGTCATGGCTGTCCCAGTGCCGGGCAATCCCATGGTCGCGCAGTGCTTTGGCGGCAGCGTAATCGTTCTGCGAAAAACCCTCGGCGAGGATCTGCACCAGCAAACCCTGGGCATCAGGGTCGCCACTGTGCAGGCCGACGATGCGCTGCAGTTCGACACGGTCCTCATCGTTCGCCAGCATCAACTGGCGTATGGCCTGGGACAGCTCGAACTGGGCGTTCAGCGACGTGGTGTTGAAGACACTCTCGGGGTTGTTCAGCGCTACCATGACCGAGTCATAGGTGCCGGTGAACTCGCGCTGCAGATCAATGATCGTCTTGCGCGCCGGGTGAGTGTCCTTGAGCAGATACGGATTGGTGTCCGACATCAGCGCGCCGAGGGTGTAGGTGAAGTAGGCGGTGATCGCCACCAGCACGAACACAATTGCCCGCGCATATCGCTCTACGAAGTTCAGGTATCTTTCCATGAATGAGGGTTCCAGATGAATCGAGAGCGGCGCTTAGCGGGCAGATACGGCGTATTCCGGCAAGTCGCCGGCTTTCAGCCCGCGCTTGATCGCGGTCTGCGTGAACAGGCGGTCGTCCAGCACGACGTTGTACTGCAACTGGTTGAAGCGCAGCTGAGAGCGCGTACCGGCGATGAAGTCCTCGGTTTCGCTGAGGGTAATGCTGTCGATCTGGTCGATGGTTTCAGTCTTCAGGGTCCGCATCTGCTTGAACATCACTCCTTTTACGTCGAAGAAGTCCTGGCGCAGCACCAGTGAGTTCTGCTTGTCAACCCAGACCTTGAGCTTGTTGTAGCCGGTCTTGGCCAGCACGGCAGGCGTCGCCGGCTCACGCTCGATCACGTAGCAATCGCGGCCCTGCAACTGCTCTTCGCCAACCAGCGTTTGGCGATAGTCTTCGGCGCGAATCTTGTCGAGGTCGGCATAGGAGTAGTCGCTACCCATGAACGCCCCGCGTTTGTCGGTGGTGGAAATCCTTCGGGTCTGTCGGCTGACCGGCAAATACATCCATTGGCTGTCTTCGAGGCCCAGGGCCTCGCGCGGGTTTTCGATGTGGAAGGCGACGTCACGCACATCACTCGGCGCGGAGAAATACATGGTGAATTTGTCGCTGTCCGGGTAATCCTTTTGCAGGTAGCTGAACTCGCGGATACGGCTGTTACCTTGCTTGTCGATCAGGATCAGGGACACCTGCGACATGAAGCTCTTGCCGTCGTCGCGGTCCCGGGCCTGGCGAATGATGTCGTCGGCCGTGCGTGTTTCAGCTGCCATGGCGGCAGCGGCGCTCAGCAGCAGTGCGCTTACAGTCAGGGTCTTGAAGATGGGCAACATCGCGATTTCCTTTTCATTGTTTGAGTGGTTCGCACACCGCATCGGTGTGGTCAGAACAGATAACCGGCGGACAAGCGCACCTGGTCGCGGTTGGCGTACGCACCGAACTGGCGGTCGGGCTTGCCGAAGAACACATCGACTTCGAGCCCCAACTTGAGCCAGTCCACCGGTTTGTAGGTGAAGATCCCCTGAACGAAACTGTCGTCCTGCGCTGGCGGCGACATGCCGAAAACCAGACGGGTCTTGAGGCGATCCTGGAACTGCGAGCCTTCGGCAGACACGGTGAACAGGTCGTCGCGTTTGTCCTGGACCATGCCGGGCTGCCAGTCGAGCAGCCGCTGATGCTGCCACTGCGTCGAGATCAGCCAATCCCGCAAGAGGTAATCGACGCCCAGCAGCGACTTGGTCATCGCCGTCTGGTCGCTGCCGTAAGCGCGGTAAGGATTGGTGACGCGCCAATTGTCAAAGTAGGCGACTTCACTGCGTACCACGATGCTGTGGCCGGCATCGATGGCCACACCGGCACCGCCCATGGAATAGCGCGGGAATTGCCGTTCGAGGCGAATCAGGCCCTCCTCGGTCTGGCCTTCGACGGCGTAAACCGGGTCCTGTTGGCGGGTGTTGAGGGCAACGAAGCTGACATCCACCGTGCCGATCCGGCCGTTGGCACTGGCGCCGTAACCGAAGCCACTGTGACCGTCATAACCGGGCCGCGAATCGACCACGAACATCTGCGGATCGGGTGTGGCAAAGATCGGTGCATCGAACTCGCTGCCGACGGCCGGCGCCTGGTTTTTCACAAAATCAGTGATCACCAGCGCTTCCAGCTCCCACTCGGCGACCGGCTGTACCAGGCGAATCATCGGTACGGCGATGCGGCTGTCTTCCAACAGACCGATCACACCCTCGCGATAATCCAGCGGGTTGATCTGATCGAGCACCCGTAATTCATCTGCACGCCCCCACACCACCTGCTGCCAGCCCACCGTCAGCTCGCCATCACCGACGTAGAGCCCCCAGTAAAGGTGCCGCCAATCGGCAGTCGCCCGGTAATCGTCCCGGGCTTGCGCGCTGTATGGGTTGTTGCCGTCATAACGGAAGTCGTAACGGGCTCGACCCTTGGCCTTGTAGTAGCCGCTGTCCCAGGTATCCTCCAGGCTGAACCTGAGGTACACAGCCTTTTGCGTGACCTGGTCGTCACCGTGCAGACGCACGGCCGTGGCAACGCCGATCTCCGCTTCATGATGCTCCGGCAACCACTCGGCGATCGCCACTGGCGAGCCGAGGCTGACCAGCGCGGCCAAAAGGCCGCGGTTCAATCCCAGTCGAGCCATGGCTACATTCCCAACCCGGCACCGCCGTCGATCATCAGGCTTTGCGCCGTGACACCACTCGCCTGCGGGCTCGCCAGATAACGAACCATGGCCGCCACTTCGTCGCCCTGAATGAAGCGCCGTAGCGGCAACTTCTTCTTGGCATTGCGCAGGATTTGCTCGTGGCTGATCCCGGCGATGCGCGCTTGTGCCGCCAATTCGCCTTGTAGCATCGGTGTGTCGATCCAGGCGGGCAGGATGGCATTGACGGTGATTCGCCGTGGCGCCAGGTCCAGCGCCAAGGCTTTGGTCATGCCGATGATGCCGTGCTTGGAGGCGCAGTAAGCGGTGTTGCGGACCTTGCCCGCTCGGCCGAGGATCGACGACATGTTGACGATCCGCCCACCCTCCGCCATCAGCGGCAGGCACAACGAGGTGACGTAAAAGGTGCCGTTGAGGTTGATCGAAATGACCTTGTGCCAGTTGTCGAGGTCTTCGGGTTCGTTCTCGTCGCAGACCCCGGCGCTGTTGACCAGCACATCGACAAAGCCGACCCGGTTGGCCAGGCCCTTGAACAGTAGTTGCAGGCTGGCGAGATCGGCGATGTTCGCTTGATGGGTTTCGATGCGAGCGGCAAATTCGCCCTCGGTGACCCACCTCCGCAACGTTGCCAGATCCCGATCGAGCAAGATCAAAAGGTGCTCGGCCTGGGCTGCAAAGTTTTCCGCGACGGCGCGGCCAATACCATTGGCCGCGCCAGTAATCACAATCGTGCGTGCCTGGCTCATAGCATTTTCAACCCGCCGTTGACGGACAAGACTTCGCCCGTGACGTACAGGCCGCGCTCGGCCAGATAAAGCACCGCGTCGGCAATTTCTTCAGGCCGGGCGAACCGTTTGATCAACAGCCGCGACTGGATTTCCTGCTCATGGGCGCCGACCAGGGCTTGGCTCATGTCGGTGCTGACGATGCCGGGCGCCACCGCGTTGACCCGGATGTTGCGCGGCGCCAACTCCACCGCCAGTGCGCGTGTCAATGCTTCTACACCGCCTTTGGCGGCGGCGTAGTTGCTCTGGCCCTTGCCGGGCTTTTGCGCGGCCACCGAACTGAGGTTGACGATGCAGCCGCTGCGTTGACGCATCATGCAGGGCAGCACCTGCTGACAGCACAACAGCGTGCCGACCAGGTTGGTCTGGATGACCTCGGTGATGTCACTCAACGATTGCGTGGCGAGCAAACCGTCACGGGTAACACCGGCGTTGTTGACCAACAAGTCGATACGCTCGAAACGTTGCTCGACCCGTTCAAAAAACGCCTGAATGCTCTGCGCATCCTTGACATCACACCTCACGGCCAGGCACTCCCGGCCGAGCCCTTCGACCTGCGCCTGCAAGGCAGCGGCTGACGCCTCGTCACGGACATAACTGAAGGCAACCTGATAACCCGCGCCGGCCAGGGCCAGCACGATGGACTTGCCAATGCCGCGACTGCCGCCGGTCACGACAGCTATTTTCTGAGTCATGACCGCTCCTTAAAGTGAGTTATGAGTTTTGAATTGCGCGAGGGTGAAGCCGTGTGTCGCGGCCAGTGCGCGGACCTGCTGAACTTGCTCACGGCTGATATCGCCGTAGGAGCCGTGCTGGCGCATGCCAGACAAGCCCATCAACACCGACTCGGCCATGCACGCATACAGCTGACCTTTTTTCAGGTAGGCCCGCACGTTGGGGGCCAGGCCATCGTCGAACGGCGTCTGGACGATGCCGCCGTGCATGTAGAGCACGTCTTCGCGTTGGCTCGGCAGGTCTTGATGGACGTTCAGCGGCACGGCGATATCGCAAATCACGCTGCGCTCGGCGAAATGTTCGGCACCGAGGAACGGCTGAGGCGCACTGGCAGCGCACAGGACAATCCGTGCGCGCTTGAGGGCGTCGAGATCGTTGGTGACGGTGATGAAGGCGTTCGCGCCAAGGCGCTCATCCACCAGACGGGCGATGTGCAAACCGAGGTCGGCTTTTTGACCATGTGAGTGCAACACGCCACAAAAACCATCAAGGGTCAGCAGTCGCTGCGCCAACCGGTCGTGTTCGGCCGTGCCTTTGAGGATCGAACGGGCCGCGTCGGCGTAAATCTGTTGCGCAGTTTTCTCCAGGCGCCGAACCGAGCCGTCACGACCGCTGCCTATCAGAATCAGGTGATCGACGGTGGCGGACAGCACGGAGGCATAGGTCGACGCAACGTTACCGGCGGCACCGACAACGGCAGCGGTTTGCTCGCGCAGTGCCAGACCTTGCTGTACACAGCCTTGCTCGATGGCTTCGAGGCCCATGCCGATGGTCAGGGCATTGCCGGACGTCAGCGCCATGTCGGCAATCTTCAGCGCCTGACAATTGTTGGTGACGATCGAGGTGTACATCCCGAGGCCGGCGATGCTGCAGCCATCGGCGCGGGCGTCGGTGACACGCCTGCCGACTTCTTCGCGGATGCTGTCCAGGTCACCGCTGAGGATGTACTCGGCCATGGCATCCGAATCCATGCACAGCGGGTACAACGTGAACTCTACCGCCATGCCGAGGCGCGACCGAATGATCACCGGGCCGACTGGCACAGCGCGGCGTTCAGGCTTGGTGCGATTGATGAACGTGCGTTTTTGTTCCGGACTCAGGGCTGCCAGCGAGGGATCGACGTCACCGAGGATATCGGCATCGATCAGGTGGTTGATGAACGCTACCCGAGCGACGACTTCGACCTTGGCATCGGTGTTTTCAGCGGGCTCGGCCACCCGAAAATCGTCCTGACGGGCTGGCACGGCGGGCATCGAGTCCGCGCAGATACTCGCCGCCAACGGCAACGCATCGCCACGGCGCAGCATGTCGCAGACCCGTTGCAGGGCAGCGATCAGCCCGTCGATTTCGCTCAAGGTGATACAGGCTGGCGGCTCCAGGCGAATCACGTTGGAGTTGCTGCCCGACGGTGCCACCCGCAACGCTTCGAATTGCAACAGGTAACCGGCGATCAAGTAACCCAAGGCATCGTTGTACTGGGCCGACGCCTGCACCAGCGAGCTGCTGACATTCAAGTCGTGCAATTCCAGACCCACCAGCAAGCCACGCCCGCGCACATCGGCGATCACATCCGGATAGGCCATCTTCAGTTCATTGAGCGAGGCTTTGAGGTAGGCGCCCTTGGTGCGTATGTCTTTGAGCATCGCGTCGTCATTGGCGAACAACCGGCGCAATGCCGACAGCGCGATATGGCAGGACGGATCGTCCTCGGCGAAGGTCGAGCTGTGGATGTAGCTGAACTCGCCTTCGTAGTGGCTGCTGCGGATCACCGTCGCGGCGATTTTCATCAAGCCGCCGCCAAGGGCCTTGGACAGGCAGTAATAGTCGCCTTGCAGGTTGAACTGGCTGCTGGCAAGAAGTGTCCCGGCGCGACCAAAGCCCGACTGCACTTCATCGACCACCAGCGGGCACTGTTGCTCGTTACACAGCTTGCGCAGCCCCAGATAGAACTCGGCCGTGAACTCGTTGATACCGCCTTCGCCCTGAATCGGTTCCATCAACACGGCGGTAATCGCACTGAACGGCAGTTGCAGCACGTTCAGGTGTTCGCCGTCCCATTGCAGGCTCAACCAATGGTGCGTGTGCCGGGCCGGCAATGCCTGCAACTGATGGGGCTGCTGTGGGTCGAGGAACTCGACGTTCAGCCCAAAACGGGCAAACGGCGCGCGGTACTGACGGCCATAGGTCAGTTGCACGGTATTGACCAATTTGCCGTGGAAGCTGCCGCGCAGGGCGACAAATACCGGTTCGATGTGCAACTGCGCCAAGTTGTGTTGGCGAACGGCTTCAACCACCTGACGCAAGGTCACGCTGTTCAGGGTGGCCGGCAGGACACCTGCAGGCAGGTCGAGGTCCGCCACATCCAGTTCGCGGTAAGCGTGTTCGCTGGCGGTCAGGCTGGCCAGGGTGAAATCGATGTCGTCGAACTGCTTTTGCAGGCTCTTCTGGCGACGGAACTCCGCGTGCTTGACGGCGATTTCCACCGCCTCCGCGCCACTGTTGGAGAAAGTCGAAACATAACGTTCGGTGTTCTTCAGTTCGCGATTGAAGGCGTCGCTGAGCGCTCGCCCCAATTGCCCGGCCGCACCGCGGATCGACATTTGTGCGTTGAACGGCACGTCGCTGCGCAGCAGCGCACATAGCTGATCGACAAACTGTGGGTCGTTGTGGCCGAACAGTGCCGCACCGTAACCGCCGAGAAAGTCGGTGACCGTGACCACGTCGCCCTTGGGGTTGCGGTAGAACAACTGGCTACCGAGGGCGCGCTCAAATTGACACTCCAGGCCCAGTGCCTGGAGCAGGCCGACGAATTTGGGCCGAACGAAATCGCGATAATCCATGACAGTCATATCCCTTGAAAATTAAAAAAGAGGCGGTAGTCAGCGGCAGTCCTGAGTGACCTTTGCGCTGTAGAGCACTTGATAGGCGGCGCTGAATCCGTTGTCGTCGCGGTTCAGCACCAGGCAGTGCGCAAGGCTCGCGGCGTGAGGCGCGCCCTGAATGAACGGCAGGTTCGCCACTGGTCGCTGCAAACCGGCAATCGGCGGCACGCTTTGGGCCTGCAATGCGCAACGCGCAAGCATCAGATCCACCAGGCTCGGCGCCGCGCTGAGAATGCCGTTGATCGCCAACCCGCTGGTGATGTGCGAGGCGCGTGCAAGGGCCAGCGTCTGGCACAACACGCGGTCTTTGTGCGCGTCGCCGGTGCCGCTGCACACCAAAACATCGGTTGGGCTGTCGGGCAGGCTCAAGCGACCGAGGGAGGCATGGGCCGTCATGTCGGCGAGGCACGCCTGAGGACCGGCCGGCAGGTCTTCGCGCCGGCGCAGCACCAATGCTGCCGCGCCCTCCCCGGCAATGCCGCCGGTGCCCCGAAGGTCAAACGGCAGCAGCGTGTTCGAGCCATTGGCGCTGATGACACCCGCCTGGACCAACCCGGACAGCGCCAGGGCATCCAGCTCGCTGCCCGCACCGACAACGATTGCCGCGTCAATTCGGCCATCCTGCAAAGCGGCCGTAGCCTCACGCAAGGCTGCCAGGTTGCCAGCGACACCTTGCATATAGGCGTTGCACTCACCCACCAGTTTCAGCGCCAGGCTGGTGACACCCAGCAAACAGTTGCTCAAGCCTTTGAGCACCAGAAAAGGGTCCTGGGCACGGTCTTGCAGGATCCGTTTGGCGAACGCCGCCATGTCGGCGACGCCGTCCTGCCGACAGCCGAGCAACAACTCGGCATAGGATTCCAGAGACGGATGGGTGTAGCCGCCCTGACAGCAATACAAACCGAAACGGACATCCGGCGGCTCATCGGCCAGGCCGGCTTCTTCCAACGCCTGACGTACCGCGCTGACACCCCAGATCACTGCCGGCGTGCAGTAACGCTGAAGGTTTTGCGCAAGGTCTTGTCGGCTGCGTTGGTGGTCCTGATCCTGAATTTGCCCGAACGCCACCACGCGTTCGCTGCTGAACCGTCGGGCGTTCAGCGCCGTAATTGCACTGCGCCCTTCGGTTGCGGCCGCCCAGAAAGGCTCGACACCCCAACCGCTGGGCAACACGCAACCCGCACCGGCAATCGCGACCGCCTGTTTCATCGCGGCGCCTCCCGGTACTTGCCCAGCGCCAGTGAAGTGTTGAGGCCGCCGAAACCGAAGGAGTTGCTCAGGGCAACGTCAACCTTGCGCTTGACCGCTTGAAGGGCGCAGTAGTCGAGGTCGCATTGTTCGTCGGCATCCTGCAGGTTCAGGGTCGGCGTGACCCGATCATCCCGGCAGGCCAGGGCCGTGAGCATGAACTCCGGTGCTCCGGCGGCCGCAATCAGGTGGCCGAACTGGGATTTGTTGGCCGTCACCAGCAACCGCCGATAATGTTCGCGCTCGGCGAACAGGGTCTTGATCGCCAGGGTTTCGGCGGCATCGTTGAGGGGTGTCGAGGTACCGTGGGCATTGATCAGGTCGACCTGTTGCGGCGCCAGCCCGGCATCCGTCAGGGCCGCCTGCATCGCCAGCACCGCGCCCCGGCCCTGCGGGTCGGGTGCGGTGATTTTGTAGGCATCCAGGCTGCTGCCGAAACCCAGCACTTCGGCGTACGGCGTTGCCCCTCGGGCGAGCGCCCGTTCGAGGGTTTCGAGCACTACAAAACCACCACCTTCACCCGCAATCAAGCCACTGCGATGGCGGTCGAACGGCCGACACAGTTCGGTGCCCCAACGCTGTTCGCTGCTGGCGGCGCCGAGCAAATACAGCGCGGTCATGGTGTCCAGGCTCAGCACCGAATCGGCGCCCCCGGCAATGGCCAGCTCGACCTCGCCGCGACGGATCATCTGGAATGCATTGCCGATGGCCTGGGACGCTCCCGCGCAGGCGCTGCTGATATTGATCACCGGGCCTTCACTGCCGATGCCATCGGCAATCACCCGCGCAAGGCGGTCGTTGCTCTGACACAGTGAACTGTCAGGATCGACCTGCGCCTGTCGCGCCATCAATTGAGCCCAGGACGGCGCCTGCGCCGGGTTATCCGCCAGGCTGAGCAGCATGTCCTGCAAACGATGAGCAGGTGCGCCGGACGCTGACAATACCGCCGCGCCACGCAACTGTTCGGGGCTCAGACCACTATCGGCAATGGCTTGGGTGGCCGCGACCCATCCAAAGCGGGTGCGTTTTTCCAGCGCCAATCCCCAAGCCGGATGGTCTTTCAAGTGTGCCGGCATCAAGCCCATGTCCACGGGCGCTGCGTAACGCACGGGGAACGCACCCGCCTCGACGCCTTCCGGTTGCCATGGCCGAATGCAATGCTCGCCGTCCAACATTCTTTGCCACATGGACTGCCACTCGAAACCGAAGCCGGTGACGGCGCCCATGCCCGTGATCACGATCCGTGTGAGGCTCATGGGTAACTCTCCATTGTCTCTGTGTCCGACGACGTCCTGGCCAGCAGCACCGCGCCCCAATGCCCGCCTCGGCTATGTTCCAGCAACAGCGTGTAACGGCTGCAATCCAGTGCCCAGGTCACAGCAATTTCGCTGAGCAAGGCGCTGGCGCCCAAGTCACCTAGCAACGCCTTGGAGTGTTCAAGGGTGTGCCCCGATAGGGTAAACAACGCGGCAATCTGCGGATCCTGTGCATCGGCGACGACTTGCCCGACATCGCTGAGGCACAGTTTTTCGTTGCTCAAAGCACGCTCGATGACGTCGCGACCAACCGCCAGTCCACGCTCGGATTGCGCGCTGTAACCCCGGGCAAACCCGGCGATACGCAACGCAGATCGAGCACCGCTGCCCGGGTTGGTCGTCAGCAACAGTGCCGCAGCACCTTCGCCGAAAACCCACGGGCCGGGGTTCACAGGTGGGTGAGTAGCGTCACGCAGGTACAACGCGGGGGTGATGTTCGGACTGCTGCTGACGACGACGGCAGCATCGGCACGGCCCTCGCTCAGATGGGCAGCGGCCTCCATCAAAGCATCCAGCCCCGCATTGCCCTGGGAGCAAAAACCGCCCATGGGCCCCTTGCAACGCAAGGCCTCAGCCGCGTGCGCCATGACGCTGCTATTGAGCATCATCAGCGCATGCAGCGGCGGTGTATGGGCAAAGAATTGCGCCAACAGATCTGCAGGTTGTGCACCAATGGCCTGCACCGCATCCCAGCACGAACTGGGGCCATCCACTTCCGGAATGGCAGCGATCAATGCGATCCGCTCGTCGGGCAGGTCCAGCCCACGCAAGGTCTCGGCGAGACGGCCGGCGCAATACAGCAGGCGCGCGCCCTGAGGCTCGAGGCTGCGGGACAGTTTGCGGTCGTACACACCCGCCGGCAAGGCGGGCGCTGCAACACAATGGGCCAGACGTGCCGGGTCGAAATCCAGCGGTTGCGCGGCCTGAGGTTGACTGTCACGAGGCGCACATTCAGTACCGCCGGCGTTGAGTACCGACGCACCAGTGATATAAACAGCGGTTGAATTGGATCTGGTCATGTCATGCCCTGCCCAGCACCAACGAACTGTTCACGCCACCAAACCCGAAGGAGTTGGAGAGCACGACATTGATCGGTTGCTGCAACGGTTCGCAAAGGAATTTCAACGCCGGAAATTCGGTTTTTTCCGGCTGAAAATTGAGGGTCGGCAAGGCCACGCCCAACTGAATGCTCATCAACGACAGCACCGCCTCAATGGCACCGCTGCCGGCCAACGAATGCCCTACGGCAGATTTGTTGGCGGTGAACGTCATCTGCTCCAGGGTTTCGCCGAAGACCTGCGCCAGGCCCAGGGCCTCGCAACGGTCATTGGCTTGTGTCGACGTACCGTGAACATTCACATGGTCCACAGCCGCACTGGTCAGTTCGGCATCGGCCAGGGCCGCCGCCATGCAGGCGGCATACTTGCTGCCATCGCGGCTGCTGGAGGTGATTTTCTCTGCCTCGCACAGATTCGCGTAACCCAGCACCCGGCCCAGCGAACAGGCCTGACGACGCTCGGCATGCTCGCGGGATTCCAGCACCAACAGCGCCGCCCCTTCACTCAGCACAAAACCGCAGCGGTCCGGCATGAACGGCCGGCTCTGTTCTTGTGGGGAAAAGTCCACGCGCTGGCAGAGTGCGCCCAGCCCATCAAAGCTGTAGTAGGACAATTCATGGGCCATCAACTCCACCGCGCCACACATTGCCAGGTCGATCTCACCACGGGCGATCGCTCGATAGGCGCTGCCGATGGCCATGGTGCCGGCGGCACAGGCATCGGAATGTGTGGAGATATGGTCACGGACGCCCAGCCATTCGGCGAGATGGCAGGTTTGCTGATCAACCCGCCGGGCAAACGCCCCACCGCTGAGGGTGTGGTTATCCAGGAACTGGTCGAGATCGACCCGCCCCTGATCGTCCATGTAACGGCTGGCGTCCCGCAAATCACCGCTCACGCAATGTTTGTTGGCCCCGACGAAAATACCGCTGGCGACTCGGGCAAATGCGCCGTCGGCCAACCCGGCATGGGCCAGCGCCTGACGGGCCACGTAATGCGCCAGCCATTCCTGGCGGGAGGTGGTCTGCAGGTCGCCCGGAAATGCCGCCGCGATGACCTGCCATTGTTGCTCATCGATAAATCCGGCCGCCGGGTTCGCAAACCCCAGTTCGACAAACGCCGGGTGCTGGCCGATGCAGGAACGGTTTTCGCTGATCGTCGTGAACAGCGAGGCCGCATCCAGTGCCGTGGGAGCCACCAGGCCATAGCCGGTGACCAGAACCTCTCGGGCCTGCATCAAGGCACCCCCTACGCCGAAGCCTTCAACTGGGTGGCCGCGTACTGCTCAACCAACAGACGCGAGATCGAGTCACCGTCCAGAGGGGTCAGGCGAGCACTGCAACCGCCACACACCACTTGTTGGCGTTCATTGAGTTGGGCATGAGCCGCGCCACACTCAGGGCAGGTCTCGGGGAGGTGGTTGAACACGTTATGGCATTGCTGCGCCCAGTTCCGCACGGTGGTGGCCGAGAAGACATCGCCCGGCTGCATGCCCACGTGCAACTGGCCCGGCGCATAAGCGCTGAGGCTCTGCTCCAGCAAGGCCACGCCGTCCTGCGTGATTCGGCCTTTTTCGATAAACCGGGTGGCGTCGCCAAACACCGCTACCGCGTGATCCAGCACGCTGGTTTTCGGCAAGGTGCAACCGTACTGACGGCCCAGCTGGAAGCTCAGGTCGACGATGTCCAGCGAGTCGGCGCTGAGGTCGTCAACGATACTGCTGTGCTCTGTCACGTCGCCCCTGTCCAACACCAGCAACTGCGCAAGAATCTCCTGTGTACTGCTGATAACGCTGTCCAGTTCCAACGGATTATTCATTGATTGTTTCCCTACAAAAGCCGCATTGAATGAATAAAGTCATCGGGCCAAAAAAGCTGTTTTCAGGCCAGATCTATCGAGGGCCGGGAGTCTAAAGTCTCCCCCTAAGGGGAGAGTCAACGTGCCATCAGTGCTTTTTGCGAGAAATCCCGACGCGCCCGAACCTTTGATTTATGCAGCTCAATGGGGCTTGGAGAGGAATCGTAAGAGGACAAAATCGATGGCTTGAAACAGCACGATAGTTCCAGAAACGGGATGTACGCGGCCGTGGCATTGGCCAGGATCGGCACAACGCCGAAGTAGTACGCGTCGTTGGACAGCACGAAGGTCTGGCGGTTGGACTCGAAACCACCGACGGCAAGCACACAGGTACGCGCCTCGATGCGCTCGGCAGGCAGATGTCGCCCCTGCCTTTTCCTAGCCTCCAAGAGCCATTTACTTCCAGCTAATTGCTACATAGGGGGCATGTCTGAGGGCATGCTTTGGATGGTTTGAAAAGGATGCCCCCAACTGAAGATGCTCAGCGCCTCCGGGATCCGGATAGCCTGTGACCGCATCTCTGCACACGCCGTGAAACCCCATCTGGCCTTTGCCCAGGATCAGCTATCTACAAGGCCAAGACCGTTGGTTTTGATTAGGCTTGGATGTACTTCTAAGTGGGTATGCGGACGACCAGCGCAGCCGCCCGCTTTTGGCCATCAAACCTGAGCTTGGCCGCCGTCAACGAACAATTCGATACCATTGACGAAGCTCGCGTCATCCGATGCCAGGAACAGCGCGGCACTGGCGATTTCTTCCGCCTCACCGACACGACCCATTGGAATCAGCGAAGCCAGGTAGTCGAGCAAACCTTGTTGCTGTGCAGCATCTGGCCCCGCCAGGTCTACCAGGCCTGGGGTACGTGTTGCACCTGGGCTGATGGTGTTGACCCGTACCTGACGGTCTTTCAAATCCAGAATCCAGTTGCGAGCGAAAGCACGTACGGCTGCTTTGGAAGCGGCGTAAACACTGAACGCGGCAGTGCCGGAGGTGCCCGCAGTAGAGCCGGTGAGGATCACCGAGGCTTTGGGGGCCAGCAAGGGCAGGGCTTTTTGTACGGTGAACAGGACGCCTTTGACGTTGCGGTCGAAGGTGTCATCGAAGTGCTGCTCAGTGATTTCGCCCAGGGGCAGCATCGAACCACCGCCGGCGTTAGCGAAGAGCACATCAATGCGGCCATGCGCGGAGCCAATCTGACTGTAGAGCGCGTCCAGTTGGTCGAGTTTGGTGGAGTCGACTTGCACGCCGGTGGCGTTCCCGACAGCGGCCACTGCCGCATCGAGTTCGATCTGGCGGCGACCGGTGATGTACACGTGGGCGCCTTCTTCAGCGAAGCGTTTGGCAGTGGCGAGGCCGATGCCAGTTGTGCCGCCGGTGACCAATGCGATTTTGCCTTCGAGCTTGCCAGTCATGGTGTTTCTCCCGTTACGTTAAGTAAGTTGCTGCGGTGTGGGAGAAGCTTATCGACGGCATCTATTTTTCAAAATAGAATTGCCTGAAATCTATCGTTGCAGAAATGAAATGAGCAAACTTCCGGATTTCGAAGGGTTGGCCATGTTTGCCAAGGTGGCTGAAGAGGGATCGTTCGCTGCGGCATCTCGGGTTATGGGGGTTTCCGTGCCCACGGTATCTCGAGCGGTTGCGCGCCTTGAAGAGCGGCTGGGTGGACGCTTGTTCAACCGCACCTCACGCCAGTTGGCGCTTACAGAGTTTGGCGCGAGCATGGCCGCCAAGGCCGGCGACATTTATCGGCAGGCCGAGGAAGTTGAAAGTGAGGCCCAGGAACTGTCGGTGCAGCCACGAGGCCAGGTAAGACTCGCGGTACCGATGTCGTTCGGTTTGCGCTGGGTAGCGCCACTCATTCCTCAACTGATGCGCATGTACCCAGAGCTGTCGATAGACCTGCACCTGTCCGATGCGTCCGTAGACCTGATCGCCGAGGGCTTTGATGCGGCACTGCGCATTGCCGTGCTGCCTGACTCGTCTCTAGTCGCGCGTCGACTCTGTGCCGTCACCCAATACCTTGTGGCTTCACCTGCCTATCTAAGCGCACACGGATACCCGAGCCATCCACGTGAATTAGCCGCACGACCCTGCTTGAGCTATGCGTACCGCGCGCGCAGCCAGGTGTGGCGATTCACCCACGTGGACGGTACCGAAGAAGATGTGGTGCCTACCGGCCAACTTCGTGTCACTAACTCAGATGCCTTATTGCCAGCTTTGCTCGAGGGGCTGGCCATTGCCGAGCTTCCGGAGTTTATCGCCAGCGAATACCTGGCCGACGGCCGACTGATCGCATTGTTGCCGGAGTGGAGCATGATGCGTGGTGGTCTCTATTTCGTGACACCCTCGGCGCGTACTCGCCCTGTGAAGATCAAGGCACTCTCAGACTTCTTCTTCGAGCAGCTGTCAGAACCATCATGGCGCTGGCCTCGATAACCGGCCAACGAGCAGAAAAGCAACTTGGTCACCTGTGTGCAAACCGCGCTGATAGTGCGCCACTATCAACAAGGCCCTATTGATGGAGTGATGGGCAAGGCGACACGTTGTGCCTTGATGGCCTTTCAAAGGGCACAGATGGAACATGTGCGCCAGAAAAGCGCCCGCCAACACCGCAGCCTGCGATCGTGTCCACGGAGGTGTAATTCATCCTACGGAGCTAATGAGCATTTGACCCACCTATGCGCGATCAGCCAGGAAGTCGAAATTGACCGCGTAAGGATTATTCCTTACCATTCAATCAAACATCCGGGAGAACGCTCATGCCTGCTATCCACGAAATCGCCACGTTGACCTCGAAGGGCCAGGTCACACTGCCCAAATCCGTTCGCCAGCTACTGGGCCTTGACACAGGTGGCAAGATCGCATTCGACGTGCGCGGCGGTGAAATCGTGGTCAGCCGCGTTGAAACCATCCATGAAGACCCTGCCATCGGTGCATTCCTGGGTTTGCTGGAGGCTGATATCCGTAGCGGCCGTAACCTCACGACTCTGCAGGAAGACTTGGCGCAAACCATGCTCGCCAACGCAAACCACTCCGTGAACCTGGACGAAGAGATCGATGGTGAGGTCGCGATCTGATGCTGCGACATGGCTGGACACTGTTGTTCCATGAAGGTGTGACTTTACAGCTACGCAAGTTACAAGAAGCCGCCGCCCGAGCCGAGCAGAACGACCCGCAAGGGTTTGAGAGCAATGCCAACGTAAAGCTGTTTCGGGCATTGAGCCATCTGATCATGGAGGCTGTGCCTGCCGACCCAGGCCGTGATGAGTTCCGCCAAGGCAACACGCTGGGCACCGCCTACCGACATTGGCGGCGGGCAAAGATCGGTAGGCGCTTTCGGCTGTTCTTTCGCTACGACTCAAGATCCAAGGTCATCGTCTATGCATGGGTCAACGACGAAAATACCCTCCGGTCTGCAGGCAGCAAATCCGATCCCTACGCCGTATTCGAGAAGATGCTGGGCCGCGGTAACCCTCCTGATGACTGGGATACGCTAATTTCTGCAACGCGTAGCGGCTGGGACGAGCCCAACGCATAAGCTGCGCGACGGGGTGATGGATTACACGTTTGACACCGCCTTCCGTCGCTCAGCAGGCACCCTCCCGCGAGCGGCTGGCCGAACAGTAGGTGAACAACCCTGAAAGGAGTTTCACCATGACACCCACAAAACCCTCTACGTTTGTGCTTACCCTGTGCCTGGGCTTGACTGCACCACTTGCCCTGGCTGCCACAGACCTGAACGATCAGCGCGCCCCGGGCGTGCAACCGCACGACAATGGTCAAATGAACGGCCAAGGCGGTGCCACGGGCTCAGGTACACCAGGCGATGGCATGGGTACGGGTAATGGCGGTACTGATGATAATGGGACGGACAACACGGGCGGAGACGGTACCAACAGTGGTTCGGGCACCGGGGGTAATGGCTCTGGTGGCAGCGGTACAGGCTCGGGCAGTGGTAGCGGAGGCTCATCGGGTAGTGGATCCGGCGCAGGTTCCGGCAGTTAGGTGAAATGGCCGATGGCAATGGACCACTCGGCCTGACTGCAGCGCACTCAGCGCCAATGCGTCATCAACGCACCCCGCATGCCGCCGACCGGATCTTGCTGAGGTAGCGGTACTTTGGCGATGCGCGCGACGGCACGCGGGTGCGCTGCGCTGTCGGGACGCTGGATGTCGTAGTTTTCCTGCCCGTAGGGATAGGCGCCGACCACCAGAAACTCATCGCTGCACTCGATGCAGCGATGGCCCGTACCAGCTGGCAGCACCAGCACATCGCCCCGCTCCACGCTAACGCTCTGCCCTGATTCCCCGCCAAGCGTCAACCGCGCCTGCCCACAGGCAATGCCCAGCGCCTCATGAGCGTTAGGGTGAAAGTGGTGATAATCGAAGATTCCGTCGCGCCACAGCGGGGTCCATTGGTGGGCCGCAAACAGCGCTTCGAATGCGCTGGCATTGTCCCCCGACGGATCGAGCTTCAACCGGTAGAACAGTACGGGAAAACGGCTGTTCGGCGTGGCGCCGTCGTCTTCGAAATACAAGGCCTGCACGCTGGCATCTTCGGTATTCATGAGCGTCATGATGCGCACCCTGGCGGTCATCGGTTCACCTTCGAACCCGTCGGCTGTTGCGAGGTTCCAGCCGGCAGACGGGTGAACATACCGTTGAAACTTTCCCGACACCTGCCAAGTCCAGACACCTATCGATGACAGAACGGGAGCAGGCAATGACCGGCACGGTAGGCGACTTTCTGGTGGAACGTTTGTATCAATGGGGAGTACGGCGCATCTTCGGTTACCCCGGCGACGGCATCAACGGGGTGTTCGGCGCGCTGAGCCGGGCCAAGGGCAAGATTGAATTCATCCAGGCCCGCCATGAGGAAATGGCCGCCTTCATGGCCAGCGCACATGCCAAGTTTACCGGCGAACTCGGTGTTTGCATGGCCACCTCCGGCCCGGGCGCCTCGCACCTGCTCACTGGCCTGTACGACGCACGCATGGACCACCAGCCGGTACTGGCCATTGTCGGTCAACAGGCCCGTGCGGCACTGGGCGGGCACTACCAGCAGGAGCTGGACCTGCTGTCGATGTTCAAGGACGTGGCCGGTGCGTTCGTCCAGCAGGCATCGACACCGGAGCAGGTGCGCCACCTGCTCGACCGTGCGGTGCGCACGGCCGTCGGCGAGCGCCGCGTTACCGCCATCATCCTGCCCAATGATCTGCAGGACCTGCCCTACAACGAACCGCCGAGGGCTCACGGTACGGTGCATTCCGGCATCGGCTACAGCAAGCCCAGGGTGTTGCCGTTCGACGAAGACCTGCAGCGCGCCGCCGATGTACTCAACGCCGGGCAAAAGGTGGCGGTACTGGTAGGTGCCGGCGCACTGCAGGCAACAGAGCAGGTGATAGCAATTGCCGAAATACTCGGCGCCGGGGTGGCCAAAGCGCTGTTGGGCAAGGCTGTGTTGCCGGACGACCTCCCGTGGGTCACCGGGTCGATCGGCCTGCTTGGCACCGAACCCAGTTATCAGCTGATGACCGAGTGCGACACCTTGCTGATGATTGGCTCCGGCTTTCCCTATTCCGAGTTTCTGCCCAAGGAAGGCCAGGCGCGCGGCGTGCAGATAGACCTGCAACCCGACATGCTCAGCCTGCGATACCCGATGGAGGTCAACCTGGTCGGCGACGCCAGCGAAACACTGCGCACATTGTTGCCATTGCTTGAGCACAAGACAGACCGGCGCTGGCGCGACAAGGTGGAGACCTGGCGTGCGCAGTGGGACAAGACCGTGGCCAAGCGCGCACTGGTCAAGGCTGACCCGATCAACCCGCAACGCGTGGTCCATGAGCTGTCCCCTCGCCTGCCCGACCACGCCATCATCACCAGCGATTCCGGCTCCTGTGCCAACTGGTTTGCCCGCGACCTGCAGATTCGCCAGGGTATGCAGTGTTCACTGTCCGGCGGCCTGGCTTGCATGGGCGCAGCCGTGCCCTATGCCATTGCAGCCAAATTCGCCCACCCGCAACGGGCAGTGGTTGCTTTGGTGGGCGATGGGGCGATGCAGATGAACAACCTCGCCGAACTGATCACCGTGGCCAAGTACTGGCAGCAGTGGGACAACCCACAATGGATCTGTGCCGTGTTCAACAATGAAGACCTCAACCAGGTCACTTGGGAGCAACGGGTGATGGAGGGCGACCCCAAGTTCGAAGCTTCGCAGTCGATCCCTGACGTGCCCTACCATTTGTTCGCCATTTCCATTGGCCTGCAAGGTATCTACGTAGATCGCGAAGAGGACGTTGCCGCTGCGTGGGAGCGCGCGCTGGCTGCTGATCGGCCAGTCCTCATCGAGTTCAAGACCGACCCGAACGTGCCGCCCCTGCCACCCCACATCAAGCTGGAGCAGGCGAAGAAGTTTGCCACTACCTTGCTCAAGGGCGACCCCGACCAGGCGGGCATCATCGTGCAGACAGCCAAGCAGGTGCTCAGCTCGGTGCTGCCTGGCAAGAAGTGATAGCCACCTCTGCTGTTCGCCTGCAACGGGCTCCTGCCCTGCCAGGCGTGTCAGCAGAGGCACTCGACATCTTGCCCTTTCGATAGTCCGAGCGGCACTATTCTCCCCTGCGCCAAAACGTCTTGGCTGATCGGAGAAGTGATACATGGACATTCAGCGCCGGAACAACGTTCAAGTCCATGGCGAAGGCACTTCGACACTGGTGTTCTCTCATGGCTTCGGCTGCGATCAGACCATGTGGCACTATCTGTTCCAGCACTTCACCAGCCGTTTCCGCGTAGTGCTATATGACCTGGTCGGCGCAGGCGGATCGGATCTGGATGCATATGAGAGCGCAAAATACGGTTCGCTGGCTGGGTACGCACGAGACCTTAACGATGTCATAGATCACTTCGGGCGCGGCCCGGTGATTGTTGTCGGTCACTCGGTGAGTGCAATGATCGGCGCACTGGCCGACCGTCTTCACCCGGACCGCATCGCCGCGCACGTCATGGTAGGGCCCTCTCCTTGCTATATCGATTGCGAGGGTTACGTGGGAGGTTTCACGCTCGAAGACATCCACTCGCTGCTCCACACCCTGGACAGCAACTACCTGGGATGGTCCAGTGCAATGGCACCTGCCATCATGGGTTCACCAGGGCAGCCAGCACTAGGCGATGAACTTACCAACAGCTTCTGCCGCACAGAACCGGAGATCGCCAAGCAATTTGCACGCGTGACCTTTTTATCCGATAACCGCGAAGACATCGCCGGCCTGGATACTCCAACGCTCATTCTGCAATCTTCCGATGACCTGATCGCTCCTCTGGAAGTGGGCCGGTACATGCATGCGACCTTGCCCAACAGTGTTTTCCATCTCGTAGACAACGTGGGCCATTGCCCGCACATGAGCGCACCAGCAGCCTGTGCCGAAGCAATGGACGATTTCCTCAAGCCCTGGGTAGGCGAAAATGTCGATTGATCAGCCTCTGCTGCCCGAATTCGAAGATCTTTTCGACAGTGCCCCCTGTGGCCTGGTTGTCACCGACGAAGACGGCACCATTCTGCGCAGTAACCGGATTTTCAGCATCTGGATCGGCATCAGCCAGGAGGATCTTGCCCAGCGGCGGTTTCAGGATCTGCTGACTATGGGTGGAAGGATCTTTCATCAGACCCACTGGGCTCCCCTGATGCGCATGCAGGGTTCGGTCGCGGAGGTGAAACTTGAGCTCAAAAACGCCAGTGGGCACACCGTCACCACGCTGCTCAATGGCGTGAGGCGCGAGCATGTCAATGGCGTTTATTACGAACTGGCGCTGTTCGGGACAACTGATCGGGACAAGTATGAGCGCGAGATTCTGGAAGCGCGCCGGCGTGCCGAACAGCTGTTATGGGAAAAAACAACCACAGAGGCCGCTTTGCAGCAGGCAAAAGTGGAGCTTGATCTGGCCTATGAAAAATCCCTGCAGCGGGCTTTTTTTGCGGAACAAATGGTCGCTATCGCAAGCCATGACCTCAAGAACCCCCTCACCGCCATCAAGATGGCGGCAGACTTGCTGGCCCGAGGCGAACGTACACCCAGAGATACAGAATTACTTGGCCACATCAGTCAATCCTCCGAGCGCGCTCAACGTATGATCGCGGATCTCCTGGATTTTGCATTGGCCAGGGTAGGCCGTGGAATCGGCATTACCCGAAGGCAGGTTGATCTGCACCTGGTCATTGAGCGAAGCGTGAAGGAGCTACGCGTTGCCTTCCCGCAGGCAAAACTGATCCACAAGCAGGAAGGCGCAGGTATGGCAGAGGTCGACGCTGACAGGATGCATCAGATCATCGGGAACCTGGTGGCCAACAGCGTGGCTTACGGGGATCCTGGCCACCCCATCACGGTCACTTCTACCGTGCAGGGTGAGACGGCCATGCTCTCGGTGCATAACGAGGGTACAGCCATACCCGAATCTTCGTTAGGTAACCTCTTTGAGCCAATGACCAGAGTGAGCGAGCTGGACACTGACCTGAGAAGCGTAGGTCTTGGCCTTTTCATTGTTCGGGAAATAGCCAGGGCCCATGGCGGCGATGTGGCAGTGAGTTCCACGAACGAAACGGGTACATCATTCTGTGTGAGTTTCACCCGTACCGGTACCGCCGGGTGATAGCGCTGGCGGCGCCCGAGCCCAATTGCTGCCAGCGGCAAGCCGGTCCTGCCCCTGCTTGGCGGTGAGGGCCATCCTCGTGAGGGACGGCCCCACCCATGGAGCTGCCTGTGAACATCCATCAGGCTCAAGGCGTGAAGCCAAGCCCTTCAGAAAGGTCGGTGCCTTCCGGTTTGCCCCCTGCCCGCGCCGATGCGTTGCCACCCGCCTGATCCATCGATTCTTCGACCGACGTCTTCAACTCGCTACCCTTGGTCTTGAGCGCGTCGGTCAACCGGTCACTACTGGCGCCCATCAGTTCATCTTCCTTGCGGGTACTGGGCAACGCCGCCCCCAATGCCGCGCCCAGCGCTATCCCCAAGGCGGCCAATACCAGCGGTTGCTCGTGGAGCATCTGATCGAACTGCCCTTTCAGCGCCGTGGTCTGGTCTGCGACCTTGTGCGCTGAGTGACGTAGGTTATCCGCGGAAGCACCCATCGAGTCCCGCACATTGCTGCCAAGCTCACCTGCCCGGTCACGCACATCATGGGCTTTCATGTGCACCGCGTGGCTGGCATCGTGCACCGCCTCCCCTGCATGGGCAAAGGCATCCTTCACCGTGTCCACTGCGTCTGCAATCTTCTCACCCAACCCAGGCCCCTGATGCGCGGGCCCGGGGTTGAAGGGGCGGTTCTGGTTCAAGCCCAGCCAGGCCAGGCCCAGTACGGTGAGGGTAGCGGGTACGGGGTTGTTCTTGAGCGTGGTGCCAAGGTTCTGGAAGAATTCACCGCCATTGCCCTTTGCATAGGCCAATAGCCGATCGACCATCTGGCCAGGGCTCAGGCGCTGTTCGAGGGCATCCACCAGATCGCTGATGTGCTCGCGCCTGGCGTTGATTTCCTGCTCGAGCAGGTCCGGGTCTGTGTGCGCGTCATGTTCGAAGGAAGTGGTCATGGCAGTTTCCTCTTCAACGTGTCCTTGTCCTGTTGCATGGCATGCAAGGTGCGATCAGGTGCCAGATGCGCGGGCTCGAACTGTTTCTTGCCCGACTGCAGCATGATGAAACCGATCACCACGGTAATTGCGCCGACGATCAACGCAGCCAACCAGGGCTCGACCACCATTGCCAGGGCATAGACTGCCGCCAGCAAGAGGATGATGAAACCCGCCAGAATCACCACAGCACCCGCTGCAACGGCCGCCGTCCCGGCTTTCAGGGTAGCCAGGTTGTGCTGTAGCTCGGCCTTTGCCAACGCCAGTTCCTTGGTGAACAGCTCCGGTACTTCCCGCATCAGCTGACGCAGCAGGCCACCGACACCGACCGCATCTTCGTCCGCCGAGCGTAATCCCGGGGTGGTTTGCAAGGGGTCCTTGTTCATCATTCACCTCCTTTGAGTGGATCACGCTCGAACGGGCTACCACTGACCGGCGTACCGGCGCCTGCCCCGATCGGGTCGATGGGGGTGTAAGGTTTGCGGGTGGATACGTCGCTACCGCGATCCGGCGTCACAGGCTGCGCAGGCCGCGGGTGGCGCCAATCGTCCGATGACGCGGCGGGAGCCTGACCATGAGTGGCGCTGGCCCGCATGAACCGCGACACGGCAAAGCCAAGTGCGACGCTACCTGCCAAAAACAGCGCCGGGTTGCTCCGTGCCAGCTGGGCACCGCGTTGCAGCAGGCTCTCGGCGTTTTCATGGCGCAGCTGCGCGGCCAAGTCGCCCACGCACCCTGCTGCATGGCTCAGGTACTGCGATAACCCGAAGGTGTCGTTTTCTTGCAGTGCTTGCGCGGCTGAGCGTGCGCCCTGCTCCAGCGAATCAAGCTGATCGGCTGCGGTATCGCGGTAGTGCTCGAATTGCTCGCTGCCCTTCTGCCTGGCTTCACCTAGCAGCGCACCGGCCTCTTCGGTGATGGCCTGCGCGTGCTCCTGAGTGCTGCCAGGTGAAGACGTCGAGCCTTGATCGGTCTTGTCCATCGTTACGCCCTCGTAACTGAGTAATGAGCGAATGCCGTCATTACCGGGCATTCATTCGGAGGACGCAGGCGGGACGGCGGTAGTTCAGCGTGTGTGATCTATGACGTTTACCTGGCGGTCAAGATGAAACGGCACGATCAACCGCAGGCACTGAACCCGGGGCCGAGGCTTGGACCGCAATGGTAATCAGCGTGAGAGAGGGTGCTGCCCTGCAGCCTGGCAAGTAGGTTGAACGTTTTTCCGGCCCGGCCGGTCGCACGACAGAGACACAGCCAACTGTGCGAACCCTGACCGTGAGGAGCTTCCATGAGCGCAACCGCCCCCGTGGGTGCCGAAGAGCACCGCATTGGCCTGACCATCAATGGTCAGCCCCGATCACTGCTGGTCCTTCCCTGGACAACGTTGCTCGACCTGCTGCGTGAGCAGTTGGACCTGATAGGCACCAAGAAAGGCTGCGATCACGGCCAGTGTGGGGCCTGCACGGTATTGCGTGATGGCAAGCGCATCAATGCATGCCTCACCCTCGCCGTCATGTGCGAAGGCGCCCACCTGGTAACTATCGAAGGGCTGGCCAGCGGCGGCGAACTGCACCCCCTGCAACGCGCCTTCATCCGCCATGATGCCTTCCAGTGCGGCTACTGCACCCCGGGCCAGATCTGCTCCGCAGTGGGGCTGGCGAACGAAGGTCATGCCAACACCCCACAGGCCATTCGCGAACAGATGAGCGGCAACCTGTGCCGCTGCGGTGCCTACAGCAACATCGTCGCTGCAGTGGAGGAAGCCCTGCCGTCAATGAACGACCGGGCCCAAGCCACACAGCGAGGGACGAGCCCATGACGCCTTTCAGCTACCACAAGCCTGCATCGGTCAGCGAGGCAATCAGCCTGGCAGACCCCAGCTCGCGCTTTATTGCCGGTGGTACCAACCTCGTCGACCTGATGAAGGAAAACGTGGTTCGGCCCGAACGGCTGATCGACATCTCAGGCCTTGGGCTGAACGGTATCCACGCCACCGCCAACGCGGGCGTGCTGATCGGCGCATTGGTCAGCAACGCCGACCTGGCCTGGCATCCGATGATCCAGCAGCTCTATCCACTGCTGTCAGAAGCCATCCTGGCAGGGGCATCCCCGCAGTTGAGAAACATGGCAAGCACCGGTGGCAACCTGCTGCAACGTACCCGGTGCTACTACTTCTATGACACCGGCACCCCCTGCAACAAACGTGAACCCGGCAGCGGATGCCCCGCGCGTGATGGCCTGAACCGTATCCATGCCATTCTTGGCGCCAGCGCTGCCTGCGTCGCGACCCACCCCTCGGACATGTGCGTGGCATTGGCAGCGCTCGAAGCCGTGGTGCATGTAAAGGGGCCGTCCGGTGAACGCCAGATACCCTTCGCAGATTTCCATCGCCTGCCCGAGGACACCCCCGAGCGCGACAATCAACTGGCAGTCGATGAACTGGTGACAGGCATCGAGCTGCCGCCCCCGCTATTTGAGCACCACTACCGATACCTGAAAATTCGGGACCGGGCATCCTATGCATTCGCGCTGGTGTCCGTTGCCGCTGCCCTGCGCTTCGATGGCGAGGTGATACAGCAGGCTCGCCTGGCCCTGGGCGGTGTTGCCCACAAGCCCTGGCGAGTTCCGGATGTGGAGCGCATGCTGATCGGCCAGGTGCCTTGTGAAGCGCTTTTCACCCAAGCCGCGCAAATGCTGCTGCAAGGTGCACAGCCCCTGAGCCACAACGGTTTCAAGGTAACGCTCGCGCAGCGGGCATGCGTGCGGGCATTGAGCGAGGCGGCGCTGGGCGCTGCAGGCAGGGGGGTACGACCATGAACAGAACCACACCGTTGGTCGGCATGCCCATGGACCGGGTGGACGGCGTGGCCAAGGTCACCGGGCAGGCACGCTATGCGGGTGAGTACCCCGAGGCCGGGCTGCTTCATGGCAGTGTCGTGTCCAGTACCATCGCCCGAGGCCGGGTACTCAAGATCGACAGTGCCCTGGCAACCCGCGTGCCCGGGGTGATCGCTGTGCTCGACCATCGCCACCGGCCGCACATTTCCGGTTACGACGACGACTACAGTGACGCCGACTCGGCCGAGGGGTCGCCGTTTCGGCCGCTGTTCAACGACCGCGTGCTCTACAGCGGGCAACCGTTGGCCCTGGTGGTGGCTGACACCTTGCAACTGGCGCGGTATGCAGGGTCGCTGATCAATATCGAGTATGAAGAAGAGGCCCACCAGACAGACCTGGGTGCCAGCCCGCAATCGCATGAAGCACCGGCCGAGACACCGGCACCGCGTGGCGACTTTGTCGCGCAGTTCGCCGGTGCACCGCTGCAGGTAGATGCCACTTACCTGACCGCTAATGAGCATCACAACCCGATGGAGCCACATGCGTCGACCGTGCTCTACAAAATGGACGGCACCCTGGAAATCCACGACAAGACCCAGGGTACGCAAAACTGCCAGGACTATCTGCACAAGGTGTTCGGCCTGCCAAAGGCCGACATCAGGGTGCGTGCCGCATTTGTCGGTGGCGCCTTCGGCTCGGGCTTGCGCCCGCAGTACCAGCTGCCGTTGGCAGTGATGGCGGCATTGCACCTGCAACGCTCGGTGCGCGTCACGCTGACGCGCCAGCAGATGTTCACCTTCGGCTACCGGCCCCGCACCGAACAGCGGCTGCGCCTGGGCGCAGACGCGCACGGCCGGCTGCTGGCGATTGCCCACGATGCACTTGGCCAGACATCCCGCTTCGAGGACTTCACCGAGCATCTGGTGGAATGGAGCGGCATGCTCTACCAGTGTGACAACGTTGCGCTCAGCTATCGCTTGGCCCCACTGGATGTGTACACCCCGCTGGACATGCGCGCGCCCGGCGCTGCCTCCGGGATGATAGCGCTGGAATGCGCCATGGATGAACTCGCCTGCGCAGCGCAGATCGACCCGCTCGAATTGCGCCGGCGCAACTTCGCCGCCAACAATGCCAACGAGGGCAAGCCCTATTCCAGCAAGGAGTTGCTGGCGTGTTACCAGCAAGGCGCCGACCGTTTCGGCTGGGTAAACCGCAACCCGCTGCCTCGCAGCATGCGCAATGGCCATCAGTTGGTGGGTTGGGGCATGGCTGGCGGCGTCTGGGAAGCGATGCAGATGAAAGCCAGCGCCAAGGCCCGCATCGATGCACAGGGCCAGCTCACTGTCAGCAGCGCCACCACCGACATCGGAACCGGCACCTACACCGTCATGACTCAGATCGCCGCCGACGCTGCCGGGGTCAGGGTGCAGGATATCACCTTCGTGCTGGGCGACTCCTCGCTGCCCACTGCGCCACTTCAGGGCGGATCGTTCACCGTGTCGTCAGTGGGTTCGGCCGTGCGTCAAGCCTGCCTTGTGCTACGTAGCAAAGTGCTGGAACACGCGCGCAACACATACCCAGAGCTCGCCAATACCCCCACGGAGCAGATCGTTTTTGCTGATGGCTACCTGTACGCTGGCAGCCTTTGCCTGGCCTTGGGGGACATCGTGGCCAGCGCCGCGGGTGCTGGTTTCGAAGTACAGATCGATGCCGAGCCAGGCGCCAGGCGCCAACTGTTCTCCACCGCCACTCATTCGGCGGTGTTCGTGGAAGTCCACGTTGACGAGGACCTTGGCACCATCAGGGTGACCCGGGTGGTCAGCGCAGTGGCGGCAGGACGGGTGGTCAACCCAAAGACTGCAGCCAGCCAGATCCTGGGAGGCGTGGTGTGGGGTGTGGGCATGGCCCTTCACGAAGAGGCGTTGACCGACCATCGGCTGGGCCGCATCGTCAACCACGACCTGGCGCAATACCACATCCCGGTCAACGCAGACATTGGGGATATCGAGGTGATCTTCGTTGAAGAGAACGATGACATCGTCAATGAACTAGGCTCCAAGGGCGTGGGTGAAATCGGCGTGGTCGGGGTGGCTGCGGCGGTGGCCAACGCTGTCTACCATGCTACGGGCAAGCGTGTAAGGGCGTTACCGATCACACTCGACAAAGTGCTGTGATCCGGCGGGGGCTCGCAGCCAGGCGTCCTGGCGGCCAGGATCGAACCCAACCCCTCAGCTTTCATGCCGTCGGACTTGTTGGTGTGAACTTTGATGCCCCACATGGCTTCCCTTGCATACCCGCCCAGAAACCTTACGGCTGCAGGAGCTGACGTCTATGAGAGCGTTGACCTACCACGGAGCAAACGACGTCAGGGTCGATAACGTCCCTGATCCCATTATCAAGGAAGCAGACGACATCATCCTCAGGGTCACCGCCACGGCGATCTGCGGTTCTGACCTGCATCTGTATCGAGGAAAGATTCCAGAAACCGAGGCCGGGGATATTTTCGGCCATGAGTTCATGGGAATCGTCGAGGACACCGGAAGTGCAGTCACTAACCTGCAGATTGGCGACCGGGTAGTCATTCCTTTTGTTATCGCCTGCGGCAGTTGTTTCTTCTGTCAGCGCGATCTGTTTGCCGCCTGCGAAACCACCAACACCGGGCGCGGCTCAATGATCAACAAGAAGGCCATTCCTCCGGGCGCGGCACTGTTTGGATACAGCCATCTGTATGGCGGCATCCCTGGCGGTCAAGCTGACTACGTCAGGGTACCCAAAGGTAACGTCGGCCCGTTCAAGGTCCCCACCGACCTGGCCGATGACAAGGTCCTTTTCCTGTCCGATATTCTGCCGACCGCGTGGCAGGCGGTCATCAATGCCGAGATTGGCCAGGGTTCATCGGTTGCCATCTACGGCGCGGGGCCAGTGGGGTTGCTGAGTGCCGCCTGTGCACGAATGCTCGGTGCCCAGATCATCTTCATGGTCGATGACAACGATTACCGCCTGGCGTATGCCCAGAAAGCCTACGGTGTTGTCCCCATCAACTTCGAGCAGGACGACGATCCCGCTGACAGCATCATCCGTCACACGCCAGGCATGCGTGGCGTTGATGCGGTAATCGATGCGGTCGGCTTTGAAGCCAAGGGCAGCACTGCCGAAACAGTAATGACGGCACTGAAGCTCGAAGGCAGCAGCGGCAAGGCGTTGCGCCAGAGCATTGCTGCCGTGCGTCGTGGCGGCGTTGTCAGCGTCCCAGGTGTTTACGCCGGCTTCATCCATGCCTTCATGTTCGGCGACGCCTTCGACAAAGGTCTCACTTTCAAGATGGGCCAGACCCATGTCCAGAAATACCTACCGGAGCTGCTGGAGCACATCCAGGCAGGACGCCTGCAACCGGAACTGATCGTCACCCACCGCTTGGCACTCGAAGAAGCGGCCATGGGCTACAAGATGTTCGATCAGAAGCAGGACGACTGCCGCAAGGTCATCCTCGTACCAGGCGCTGCGCCGGGCACCCTGGGCCCTGACCACATATGAAGGGTACATGGCCTCGAAGTTTTTTCATCACCCGCTCGCAACGCCTACACCGGATGTGAGCCGCTGAGCGCCGCGCTGGAGCTTTGCCTCGCCATGCCGGCCCCTATCTGAGGTCTATCGGTAAAAGGAGATAAACGATGAGTGCACTACTGAACGGCAAACGCGTGGCGTTTCTGGTCACTGATGGCTTCGAGCAGGTGGAACTGACCGGCCCGCGCGAGGCACTGGAAAACAACGGTGCGGTGGTCGATATTCTGGGCGAAAAAGAAGGTACGGTCATGGGCTGGAACCATGACAAGCCCGCCGACGCCTTCACCGTAGATGCGACGTTCGAGGGCGCCGACCTCGACCTCTACGACGCCTTGGTGCTGCCTGGCGGCGTGCAGAACTCCGACACCATCCGCATTATTTCTGCCGCGCAGAATCTGGTAAAAAGCCATGACGCGGCTGGCAAGCCGCTGGCCGTCATCTGCCACGGTGCCTGGTTGCTGGTGTCCAGTGGCTTGGCCAAAGGCAAGCGCATGACCAGCTACAAGACACTGCAGGACGACATCCGCAACGCGGGTGGTACTTGGGTAGATGAACAGGTAGTGGTGGACGGCAACCTGATCACCAGCCGCCAGCCAGATGATATCCCCGCCTTCAATGAGCAATTGATCAAGGCGCTGGCAGGCTGAGTGTGCTTCTTTCCAGCGCCCCCTGGTCGCATTTGACGCCGACCAGAGGCGCTGGTCATGCCAGCTGGATATAAACCGAATAGCTGCCCAGCAAAATCCAGAAGCACAGGAAGATCCAAGGCGTGCGCAAGGAAAACAGCAGTGATTTGCGGTGCCCCGCCTGAGAGGTTTCTGCCTCGCAGAACAACGGCGACTCGTCATAGGCCAGGCCCATCATCGGCTCGCTGCGCAGCAAGTGACTCTGTTTCATCTGCCAGTGTTCGATGATCCGGAAGGCGGCACGGATGCCTGGCCAGGCATTCAACGTACTCAGCACGCCAAGCAGTGCGAGAAAAGCCGGCACCATCAAGGTGAACATTTCGCCCCAGCTCTGGTTCAGGTTGCTCATCGACGATACGTACGCGATCACCAGGAACGACTGGGCAGCGAGGTAAGCGTCAGTGCGGTTGGCCAGAATGGTGGTTTCATACTGGATTTCGCGCCGATAGAAATCCAGCCGCTCTTTCGGCGTACCGAACAGCTTCGCATTCCTTTGGTCGATTTCGTGTTCCGGCGTGGTGGGCGTGATGATTCGAGGCACCTGGATACTCCTGGATATCGTATGCCTCGCCCATTACAGCGCAAGACCCGTCAGTGATAGAGCCCTCTGCTTGCTGAAAATTCATTGGGAATGCGCTTGCCAACCGCTCGTCGCGCAGACCGAAGATCCACCTCAACACTCGCTTCGCGCACGCTTCGAACGGTAATGAACGTTCCCAACTGCAGGAGCATCTTCCATGATCGACTACCCTACCCCTCCATTCCCGTCCCAACCGCAAAGCGTGCCAGGCTCACAACGCAAAATGGAACCGTATCCGGATTGTGGTGAGCAAACCTACACCGGCCACAACCGCCTCGAAGGCAAAATCGCCTTGATCACCGGCGCCGACAGCGGCATCGGGCGTGCAGTAGCGATTGCCTACGCTCGCGAAGGGGCTGACGTTGCCATTGCCTATCTGAATGAGCACGAAGATGCGCAGGAGACGGCGCGCTGGGTCGAAGCCGCTGGCCGCCAATGCCTGCTGCTGCCAGGCGACCTTGCGCAGAAACAGCACTGCTACGACATCGTCGACAAGACCGTGGCGCAGTTCGGTCGTATCGATATTCTGGTCAACAACGCCGCGTTCCAGATGGCTCATGAGGGCTTGGACGAGATTGACGATGATGAATGGGTGAAGACCTTCGATACCAACATCACCGCCATTTTCCGCATCTGCCAGCGCGCGTTGCCCTCGATGCCAAAAGGCGGTTCGATCATCAACACCAGCTCGGTCAACTCTGACGACCCGTCACCCAGCCTGCTGGCGTATGCCGCCACCAAAGGGGCCATTGCCAACTTCACCGCAGGCCTTGCCCAACTGCTGGGCAAGAAAGGCATTCGGGTCAACAGCGTCGCACCCGGCCCGATCTGGACGCCGCTGATTCCTGCCACCATGCCCGATGAAGCGGTCAGAAACTTCGGTTCGGGCTACCCGATGGGGCGGCCTGGGCAACCGGTGGAAGTAGCCCCGATCTACGTCTTGTTGGGCTCTGATGAGGCGAGTTACATCTCGGGCTCACGGTACGGAGTAACCGGGGGGAAACCCATCCTCTGATGACATTACCGAGGCCAGCTGTGGCTGGCCTCAAAACAGATCGGCCCTACGCCAATCATCATCATCGTTGAACCCTGCCGTTGTCGGCCACTCAACTCCTGGGAAGCCAGTATTTATCCGCCCGTGACGAGGTACCTCCATGAATGCCATCGATCTGCTGATTCAAGATCATAAAGTGGTCAAGAAACTGCTGGAAGAACTCTCATCGACCACTGAACGTGCTGTAAAAAAACGCGCTGACTTGCTGCACCGCATTGAGCGGGAACTGCAAGTCCACACTGCGTTGGAGGAGGACATTCTCTATCCAGCGATCAAGCAAGCCGGTGGCAAAGAGGAGGCCAAGATGTATTACGAGGCCAAAGAAGAACACCGGACAGTTGACTCACTGGTACTCCCTGACCTGCTTCACACGGAGACCGGCACGCTCGAATTCGCAGGTCGAGTGAAGGTGATGAAAGAGCTGCTTGAGCATCACATCGAGGAAGAGGAAGGCGAGCTCTTCCCCACCGCGAAGAAGCTGCTCGGTAAAGATCAATTAGAGGCGCTGGGGCGCGCCATGGAGACCCAGAAAAAAGTGCTCAAGAGCGAGCGGCCCGCCGCTTGAATCCAACACGCCTAGCCGGATCAGCGATCTGGCTAGGCGAGCGCGGGCAACCCTTGACTACCAGGCGATCAGTTATCCAGTTCATCCTTGATGATCTTGCCGTCGTGCGGATCAACCTGGAATTCGTACTGCTTGCCGTCAGCCTTCATGCCCTCACCTTCCCAGTGGCCGTCGTCGGCTTCGATCTTGGTAATTTGCGTGTAGCCGGCGCCTTTCAGCGTGGCTTCAGCCTGATCCTTGCTGACCTTCCAGTCAGCACCGGGCGTATCAGCCCATGCGCAAGAAGCCCCCATGGCACCTACCAATGCCAAGCCAGTGAACAATCGAGTTATCGCTTTCATCGCCAACTTCCTTTTGCTGTGAATGTGAACATGCGACCCGGCCGACACGATGCAGGTTCAGTCGGAGCGCTATTCCAAGGCAGTTCTGTTCCAGCGCTAGTAGATAATTACGGGGCCACTGAACCTTACTGTCAGAACAACACTCTGTTCTTGTCAGGTACCGCTTGAATCCAGGGAGCGACTTTCATGACTGATCCGATCCTGCAACTGGACGCAGAGCTCGAATGGCTCGGCGAGATCGCCGATGAGCTCGAACGCCAGGTGGCGCCCTGCCCCGTTACCCGGGTATTGCTGGTCGCATGGTTGACGGAGTGGGTACCCACCCCTCAAGGGCGGACAGCGATGAGGCGGGAACTGCCTCACCTCCCACAAGCATTGAAGTCGGCATATGCAGTGTGGATTCACGCCGGTGGCGCTCGCTGATATTACGGCCAGCAACCACCCGGCACTGTCCATGTGCTCATGACGCCCGCTTCTTCCATGCTTCGTATCGGGCAAGCAGCGGCTGAACGCTCAACCCGTGCAGCAGGATGCTCAACGCCACCACTGACAACACCAGGTTGGTGCTTAGTACCGCATGGCCTGGGAGAAGCCCATGGTTAAGGGCATGGAAAAGGTAGTAGAAACTGCCGATACCGCGGATGCCAAACCATCCAAGCAGCCCACGTTGCCGAGTATCCACCAGTCCCCGAATGGGGAACAGGGCAATGCTGAAGGGACGAATCAGCAGGAACAACGCACCGGCGACCAGTAACGCCCGCCAGTCCCAATGCTCTATCAGCACCACCCCCAGCAAGGTCACGAGGAACACCTCCATTGCCCGCTCGATCAGGCTTCCGAAGGCCAGCATGTCCCCCAGCATGATCCCCGCTGCAACCTGAGAATCGTCCAGCCCTTTCACATCACCTGTCACGGCCAGCTCCGGCGCTACATGCTGGTGGCCTACCACCGGCTGCACAAGGTGTTCGGCGGCCGGCTGTTGTGGGCCGCTGGACGTGTGAACCTCCGCCTGGCGCAAGCCCAGCCCGGCAGCAAACACCGCGAGAAACCCGTAGGCCTGAATCGATTCGGCGAGCACATAGGCCAGCGCGATCAATGCCAAGGCCAGGTAATCATTGGGCGATACGGTACTGTCGTCGTTGCGCAGCCGCAGGAACAGCGTAAGTTTGCCCAGCCCGCGCCCCATCCAGTAGCCAAGAAGCAAACCAGCAGTTACTGCCCATAGCATGTCCTTCATCAACCAGTCAGCGAGCCAGGCCTGCCCGGTGTTCTGTTGCAGGAACAACCCAAGGATGACAAAGGGAAAGGCCACTCCATCGTTCAGGCCAGCCTCCCCGGACAAACTGAAACGCACAGGGTCTTCGTCCTGGGCATCGGCCACCTGCACCAGTGTCGCAAGCACTGGGTCTGTGGGTGCAAGGATCGCCCCGATCAGCACCGAAACACCCCATTCGAGGTGCAGCCCGTAGTGCAACACCAGCGTTACGCCACCGATGCACATCATCATCACAGGCCCTGCCAGGTAAAACGCGGCCAACCATCGGCGGTCATGCAAGGGCAGGCGCAGCTTCAAACCGCTGAAGAACAGCGAAAAAAGCACTGCGACCTCGGTCAGGTGCTCCATCCACTCACTGGACTTGCTGACATCCAGATGAAGAAAGCCCAGCCCGGACGATCCGAGCCCGATGCCCAGCGCAAGGCACACCACAGAGGATGTCACCGGCATCCAGCGTAGATAGGAGGATGAAAGCGCGAGCAGCAGCAAGACCATGCCCAGCATGGCGAACCAGACGATGAAGGTCATCTGCGCAGGTGGCCTGGTAGAGTTGTCGATCAGCTTTTGACTTTCCGTTACGACGCGTCGTTCCACTGCGATAACCCGACTCGGGCTGGCCGGTATTCGCAGCTTGCGCTCACACAGTCGAAGCAACGCCGAAACAATCAGCCATGCCCTTCATGTCGCCTGATCAAGTGCCCGGCGTACCTTGGCGAGCAGTTCGCTGACCTGGAACGGCTTGATCAGCATGTCCATTCCACTGCCCAGAAACGCCTGGCGGTCCAGGGCCGTCTCCGCATAGCCGGTCATGAACAGCACCGGTAACCCTGGGCGGTAGGCCCGCGCCATATCGGCAAGCTCGCGCCCACTGATCCCAGGCAGACCGACATCGGTGAGCAGCAACTGGATGCCGGCCTCTTCACGCAGATGATCAAGTGCCTGCTCGATGGTTTCGGCCAAGGTGCACCGGTACCCGGCATCGGTCAGCACTTCTGCCACTGACAGGCGTACCGAGGCCATGTCCTCCACCACCAGCACATGTTCACCGGCCCCTCGCTGATCGACTTGCGGCATGCGCTGCTCGCAGGATTCCTGCTGGTTGCTGGCGGGCAGCATCAGGATGACTTCCGTGCCCCGCCCCGGCACGCTGTGGATCGCCACGTGTCCGCCCGACTGGCGGGCAAAACCGTAGATGGTCGATAGCCCAAGCCCGGTACCCTGCCCTAACGGCTTGGTGGTGAAAAACGGGTCGAATACCTTTTCCAGCAGCTCTGGCGCGATGCCACAGCCATCATCGCGTACCGTCACCGCAACATAAGGGCCGTCCTGCAGGTTGGGGTCGCCGAGTGAGAAGCTCGCCGCCGTATTCACCCAGATATGCCCGCCCTTGGCCAAGGCATCGCGGGCATTGATCACCAGGTTGAGCACCGCGCTTTCCAGCTGGATCGGGTCTACCAGTGCGATCGTCGGCTCACGGGACAGCTCCAGTTTCAGCACGATTCTCTCACCGATGGTGCGGTTGATCAGTTCTTCCAGCGAGCGTACCCGCTCGTTGATGTCCACCGGCCGCGTGTCCAGAGGCTGCTGCCGTGCGAAGGCGAGCAGCCGATGGGTCAGCGAGGCAGCGCTCATGGCAGAGCTCAGGGCCGCGTCGGCGTATGCAGGGACCTTTTCGATACGGCTCTCTGCCACCCGTTTGCGAATCAGCTCAAGGCTGGTGATGATGCCGGTCAACAGGTTGTTGAAGTCATGGGCGATGCCACCAGTAAGACTGCCCAGGGCATCCATCTTCTGCAGTTGCAGCAGCTGCGCCTCGGTCTGTTCGCGCTGGGCCGTTTCCCGGGCCAACTGGGTGTTGGCGTCCTCAAGGCGCGCCAGGTGTGAGCGCTCGCGGTGGCGATGCTCGGTGACGTCTTCGACGAACACCAGGCACAACCCAGGCGCCCGGTAGGGCGATAGCTGCCATTCGGTATCCCTGGGCATGCCGCCCACGTGCATGGCCAACGTACCACGCCAGCGCTGCCCCGCAAGCAGGTGCTGACGCAACTCGGCGATGACGGTTTGCTGGTCTTCGGCAAAGCATTCCTGCAGCGCCTCGGGGTTGTGATTGTCCTGGGTCAGCTGCTCGAAGGCATGGTTGCATTCATGCACCTTCAGCCTGTCGTCGATTACGGCGATCGGGGCTGACACATTGGTGAAGATTTCCCGAAAACTGGCCTCGCTGTCCCGCAAGGCCCGCTCGGTGTCGCGCACCCGCAGCAAAGTACGCAGCGTGGCCACCAGCACATCGGCGTCCACGGGGTGAACCAGGTAGGCATCGGCGCCTGCGTCGAGCCCGGTAATGATGTCCCCCGTCTGGATCGACGCCGCCGACACGTGGATCACCGGCAGCAAGGCGGTCTCGGGCTTGGCACGCAGCAGACGGACGATATCGAAGCCGCTCATGTCTGGCAGGTTGACGTCCAGGATCAGGGCATCGAAATGCTCGCTACCGATCAGCGCCAGCCCCTCGCCACCGGTGCCTGCCTCCGTCACGGTGTATCCATGCAATGCCAGGCGACGGCGCAGCGCATAGCGTGTGGCGACATTGTCGTCAACGATCAGCAGGCGGATGTCAGCGTTCATCAGCGCTCTCCTGGGCCAGCGCCATAGGCAGGATGACAAAGAACGATGATCCGCTGCCGGGCGTACTTTCAACCCCCACCTCGCCGCCCAGCAGCGCCGCAAAACGCTTGCACAGCGACAGCCCTAGCCCCGTGCCACGCAAGCGTTTCTGTAGCGGCGAGTCAATCTGGGCGAAATCTTCGAACAAACCACCGAGCAGCTCGGGGGCAATCCCGATACCCGTGTCGCTCACGGCAAAACGCACCTGGTCGCTACCCAACAGCTGCGCCGAAACACGCACCTCGCCACGGGTGGTGAATTTCAGGGCGTTGGAAATGAAGTTGCGCAGGATCTGCGCCAGCTTCTTGTCATCTGTATACATCTTCGGCAGGCCTTGCGGCTCTTCGAAGATCAGGTCCACCGCGCCGGTGTCGACGATCGGGCGGAACATGCCGCGCAAAGCCGCGAACAGGTCGAGCATATCGAACCAGGCAGGCGATATGGTAATGCGGCCCGCTTCGATCTTGGCAAGGTCGAGCAGGTCGTCGACCATGTCGCCCAGCTCTCGCGTTGCCGTGCTGATAAACGCCACCTGCAACTGCTGCTCCTTGCTCAACGGCCCGTCCACCTCGTCGGCGAGCAGGCTGGTGATGCTCAGGATCGAACCCAGCGGCGTGCGGAACTCGTGGCTCATGTAGGAAAGGAAGCGGCTTTTCAGGTCCGAAGCCTGGCGCAGTTGCTCAGCCTGGGTGTCCAGCTCGGCATACAGCGCCAGCACCCCCTGGTTGGTGTCCTCCAGTTCGGCGCGCAAGGCCTGGTTTTCCGCCTGCAGGCGGGCGATGAGGTCGGCCTGCTCGACGCTATTGCTGGATGATTCAGCCATGCACGGTCTCCAGGTCGATGACCAACACCGTCACGTCGTCCCGCCCACGGCAGAAATCGCGATGCAACACGGCAGCGATGACCGCCGGGTGGCGGTGCACAAGGCCGGGGTAGGTTTGCAGGCTCCAACGCGACTGCAGGCCGTCACTGAACATGATCAACAGATTTCCTTTCACGTGAGCGTAGTCGAACACCTGGCCCTTGCGGTATTGCCCGCCGAGGATGCCCGGGTGCGAGGCCAGGCCGCGCGGCCGTTCGGTGCCGACCAGGGTTGCGCCGATATTGCCGATGCCGATGAACGACAGGTGGTCAGCAGCACCTTCGTACCGGGCGATGGCAACCGCACCGCCGCGGGTGCCGGCCATTGCATGATGCATCTCGCCAAGCAAGTGCTCCGGCGCGCTGAAGGGCGCCAGGGTAAAGGCCTGGATACCCGCGTTGGCCGCACGCTCGGCCTCCTCGCCATGGCCAAGCCCATCGATCAGTACGGCGCTGATACGTTGTTCGGCCAGCGTCACATGCCAGCTATCACCGCAGGCCGGGTCATCGTGCAGCGAATGCTGGGTCACGCCGATGCGTATGTCCCTGCCCGTATGGCCCTGCCGGTAGAGGCGCGCCAGTACCACAGCGCCCTTCGCGTCCGCATGCACATCGAATACCTGCGCCAGGCGGCTGACCGCCCCCAGCCCGATGCCTTGGGTGCCGCCGGTGGAGTAGCCATCGGCCAGGCAGTTGGCCAGGTCGAACCCTTGTGCACGGTCCACCGCCACCAGTTCCATACCCGGGTGGGCGTCATGCGCAAGAACGCGAAGATGCAATTCACCATGCTCGGCGTGTTTGAGCACATTGCTGGCAAGCTCGGTGGCGACAATGGCCGCCCGGCCGGCGTCGGCAGCATTGAAACCAAGCTGCTCGGCCAGCCTCTGTGCAACACGCCGGGCATGGCCGACCTGGCTGGGGTCATCAAGGCGCAGCACCTGGGTCAAACTCGCTGCCAGGTTCAGGCCCATCGTGTGATCGTTACCCGGGTACCTTGCCCGGGGGTGGTGTCCAGTTCGAATTCGTCTACCAGTCGGCGCGCGCCGGTCAACCCCAGGCCCAGCCCGCCGCCGGACGTCCAGCCATCGGTGAGGGCCAGTTTGACGTCGGCGATACCCGGCCCCTCGTCACGAAACACCAGGCGCAGGCCAACCCGCCCGGCTTCCTCGATGACTTCCCAGTCCATATCACCGCCGCCACCGTATACCACGGTGTTACGTGCCAGCTCACTGACAGCCGTGACCAGTTTGGTGAGGTCGACCAACCGCATGCCGCAGTCGCTGGCAATCTTGCGGGTCAGCTGACGGGCCAGTACCACGTCCTGCTCCAGGCGAACCGGCTGGCTGCCGCTTTGGCGGATGCTCATGAGTGGCCTACTCGCTGGCGCAACAGATGCATGCCGCGGTCGACATTCAGTGCCGTGCTTACCCCAGGCAAGGTCAGGCCAAGTTCCACCAAGGTGATGGCCACCGCAGGTTGCATGCCGACCAGCACCGTCTCGGCATCCATTATTCGTGAAAGGCCGGAAATACTGGCGATCATGCGGCCAATGAACGAGTCGACCATATCCAGCGCGGAAATATCGATCAGCACGCCGCGGGCAGACGTCTGGTCGATTCGGTCGGTAAGATCGTCCTGCAGGCGCAGCGCCAGTTGGTCGTGCATGTCGACCTGAATGGTTACCAGCAGGAATTCACCCATTTGCAGAATGGGAATACGCTCCATCGCCTCACACCTTCTCGCCAGTGCTGGTACCCAGACGCGACAGCGCCAGCTTCAAGGCGTCCGCAAGGTTGGACTTGGTGGTCAGCGTGCCCAGGTCAAGGCCCAAGTGCACGATGGTCTGGGCAATCTGCGGGCGAACACCGCTGATGATGCAATCGGCGCCCATCAGGCGGATGGCCGTCACGGTCTTGAGCAGGTGCTGGGCGACCAGGGTATCTACAGTCGGCACACCGGTTATATCGATGATGGCAATTTCGGAGCCGGTATCGACGATGCGCTGCAGCAGCGATTCCATCACTGTCTGGCTGCGTTGCGAGTCGAGTGTGCCGATCAACGGCAGGGCCAGTACGCCCTCCCAGAGTTTGACGACCGGGGTGGACAGCTCAAGCAGTTCTTCCTGCTGGCGCTTGATGACGGCTTCGCGGTTTTTCTGATAAGTACGGATGGTGTGCAGGCCGAATGCGTCGAGCAGTTGGGAGATTTCCCACAGCTGTTCGGCCAACAACGCGGGCTGTTCGCGGTAATGGGCCTGCAGCAGTGTAAATAGCGGGCCTTTGAGGGCGAAGATGAAATTGGCTGTCTGGTGCGATTCCTGCCCAACCTGCGCACGGCTGGCAGAGAGTTTTTCGAGGAAATGGCGCGTTTCTTCCCATTCTTCTACGCCAATCTGCGTACCTGCCTCCTTGCGCAGCGCGTCGATCACCAGCTGCAGGAAGTCTCGGGTTTCCTGGCGCAAGTCATGCT
Organism: Pseudomonas sp. YNh; assembly: GCF_037993085.1. Lineage (NCBI taxonomy): Bacteria > Pseudomonadati > Pseudomonadota > Gammaproteobacteria > Pseudomonadales > Pseudomonadaceae > Pseudomonas > Pseudomonas sp. YNh. The sequence continues at coordinate 42,197 of NZ_JBBMRJ010000009.1, forward strand.
CACGGATATTGCGGGTCGCCCCGTTGGCTTCCAGTGCGCTGAGCCATTGCGCCAACAACTGCGGCTGATTACCGACGATTGCTTCCAACGAGCTGTTCTGCAGTGCTGCCATGTACGGTTTGCTCCTGAAAAAAAGGCCTGGCCGGCTCATCGATGTTTTTGCCAGCTTGGAAAATGACACCTACCGATGAAAATAGTTGTGGCACTTAGCGATAATTGATTGCGCCATCTTTTGTGCCGTTAACTGTAGGCCAAGTTCATGGGGTATGTGGGCTGCACACCCTCATCTACAGAGCTTTCAGCACTCCACTGTGGTCACACGCTATAGATCACTGGAGAAAAGTCATGAAATTCGCGCAATTCTGCCAATGGCTCGCCAAGCACGCCGGTAAACCGAGCACCTTCCTCATCGCTGTAGTGCTGATTGCCATGTGGGCTGCATCCGGCCCTTGGTTTCACTACAACGACACCTGGCAGCTCATCGTCAATACGTCGACGACCATTATCACTTTCCTGATGGTTTTTCTTATTCAGAACACCCAGAACCGGGACAACGACATGATCCACGTGAAGCTCGACGAACTCATCCGCGCTACAAAATCTGCGGAGCAGTCGGTGCTGGATCTCGAAGCGCTCGACAGCCGCCAGATTCATCAGCTTCGCAAGGCGTATGAGGCGATGGGCAGCCGCTGTGAACCGGCCGCACAACCGGTTGTTGAAGAGGATGAGGGCTCTGCCGCCCGGGATAACCTGCAGCGCTAGGGTGGTTTGGCAGGTCGAAGCGCTTTCATCACGCTTCCACTCGTCAACCCTGCTGAACCCTGTCGCCACTGCGCGGGTCGCTAATGATGAGTGCACGAAAGAAAGGGAGCCCTCGTGAGCGAAATCTGCATTGGTATTTCCGGTTGGCGCCATGGCCCACCCCGCAACAAGCCCTACCGCAAGGTGCTGGGGGCGCAGCCATGAACGGGACTCTGCCCACCCCCAACTGCATTATCGACAAGGTCACCGCCGTGCACCGCCTGACGGTGCTCACACTCAACGTTCACAAGGGATTCACGCCGCTCAACCGCCGCTTCATCCTGCCAGAGCTGCGCGAGGCGGTGCGTGCCACCGGCGCCGATCTGGTGTTCCTGCAAGAGGTGCATGGCAGCCACCAACACCATGCCGAGCGCCACTCCGCCTGGCCGCAAACCCCGCAATACGAATTTCTCGCCGACAGCATGTGGCCACAGTTCGCCTACGGGCTCAACGCGGCCTACCCCCATGGCGACCATGGCAATGCGCTGCTGTCCAAATTCCCGATCCGCACCTACGACAACCTGGACGTCTCGGTCCATGGCGACGAGGAGCGCGGCCTGCTGCACTGTCAGCTCGAAGTGCCGGGCCATGAACAGCTCCATGCCATTTGCGTACACCTGGGCCTGCGCGAAAACCATCGCCAGCGTCAGGTCAGCCTGCTCATGGCATTGCTCGAGAGCCTGCCGCCAGAGGAGCCGGTCATCGTCGCCGGCGACTTCAACGACTGGCGCCTGAAAGCCGATGCGCGGCTTTCGGGGCACTTGATCGAAGCATTCGGCAAACCGGCGCGCAGCTTTCCGGCCCGCCTGCCCCTGCTGCGCCTGGACCGTATTTACCTGCGCAATGCGCAAACCTGCAAGGCGCGGGTGTTGTCCAGCTACCCCTGGTCGCACCTCTCCGACCATGCCCCACTGGTAGCCGAGGTGACGCTATGAAGCAGACCTGGAGCGACGGCAACCACGTCGAACTGCTGATCAATGGCGAGCAGTACTATCCCCGCGTGTTCGAGGCCATGGCCGAGGCTCGCGAAGAAATCCTCCTGGAAACCTTCATCATCTTCGACGACAAGGTCGGCCAGGCCTTGCGCCAGTCACTGATCGAAGCCGCCCAGCGTGGCGTGCGGGTCGAGGTGGCGGTTGACGGCTACGGCACTGCAGACCTTCCCGACGATTTCACTTCATCCATGACCGCAGCCGGCGTGCGCTTTCACGCGTTCGATCCGCAGCCACGGCTGGCGGGCATGCGCACCAACCTGTTCCGACGCCTGCACCGCAAGATCGTGGTGATCGACGGGCAGCGCGCGTTCATCGGCGGTATCAACTACAGCGCCGACCACCTTGGCGACTTCGGGCCCCAGGCCAAGCAGGACTATGCGGTGGAAGTCGTCGGCCCGGTGGTGGCCCAGGTGCACGCCTCCTGCTGCAGAATGCTTGCGCCGGTTCTGGAAAGCGTGGCCCCAGTGGAGCCGACCAACGCCGCTGCCGGCCCGTCCAGCGCCGTGCTGGTGGAGCGCGACAATGGTCGCCATCGCAACGATATCGAGGTCTGTTACCTGCAAGCCATCCGCCAGGCCCAGCGGCGCATCGTGGTTGCCAACGCCTACTTCTTTCCCGGCTATCGCCTGCTGCGCGAACTGCGCAACGCTGCCCGGCGCGGGGTCGAGGTGACCTTGATCCTTCAGGGGCAACCGGACATGCGCTGGGTCCGCGCGCTCTCGCGCCTGCTCTACAACTACCTGCTGCGTGACGACGTGCGCATCCACGAGTACTGCAAGCGCCCGCTGCACGGCAAGGTGGCGCTTGTGGACGACGACTGGTCCACCGTGGGCTCAAGCAACCTCGACCCGCTGAGCCTGTCGTTCAACCTCGAGGCCAACCTGGTAATCCGTGACCGCGCTTTCAACCATGGCCTTTACACCCACTTGAGCGAGCTGAGCCAGGAGCATTGCAAGGCCGTAACCCTGGAACGTGCGGTGCGTGGCTACTGGTGGCGTGCACCCTTGATCTTCCTGGGTTTCCACCTAACCCGTTATTTTCCGCGCATCGCCGGCTGGTTCCCTGCACACAGGCAACACCTGCAGTCGCTGCAGGCAGACAGCGAAATCCCGGCCGACTACCACGAGGGCCAAACCTGATGGCCAATCCACATTGGAAGACCTGGGGCAAACGCCTTCTGACCGTGCTGTTCCTGATACTGATCCCGGTGCTGCTGTTCACCCTGGCGCGCAATCTGGACTGGAACGAGGTGCGCCAGTCGCTGCTGGCATACCGGCCCTCAACCCTGGCCCTCGGCCTGTTGCTGGCGCTGTGCAGCTACCTGGTGTTCGCCAGCTACGACTTGCTCGCCCGTGCCTACACCGGCCACCGCCTGCCTGCCCGTCAGGTGCTGCCAGTGGCATTTGTCTGCTACGCATTCAACCTCAGCTTCACCACCTGGGTCGGTGGCGTGGCCCTGCGCTACCGCCTGTACGGCAGGCTGGGGCTGGATACCGCGACCATCACCCGCATCCTCACCTTGGGCCTGTTGACCAACTGGATGGGCTATTTGCTGCTGGCCGGCACGGTGTTCGCCTTGGGCCTGGTCAAGCTGCCCGAAAGCTGGGCGGTGGGTTCTGGCGGCTTGCGCCTGATTGGCATGTTGATGGTGGCGGTCGCGGTGGCTTACCTGCTCGCATGCGCCTTCGCCAAGCGGCGCACGTGGAGCCTGCGCGGCCATGATGTAACCCTGCCGAGCCTGCGCCTTGCGCTGTGCCAGGTGACGCTGGGCGCAAGCAACTGGGCGCTGATGGCTGCACTGATCCACCTGCTGCTGCCGCCGGAGCTGATGTATCCCTCCGTGCTGGGCGTATTGCTGATCAGTTGCGTGGCTGGCGTAGTGGCGCATATTCCCGCCGGCCTCGGCGTGCTAGAGACCGTGTTCCTTGCCCTGCTCCACGGCCAGATCGGCCAGGGGACCCTGGTCGCGGCACTGCTAGGCTATCGGACCTTGTACTACCTGATCCCGCTGCTGTTGGCGGTGGTCACCTACCTGATCCTCGAAAAGCGTGCCAAGGCGTTGCGCCAGCAGGCCGGGCTGGCTGCCGAGAAACGCTGATGGACGTGGGTGCCCGTGCCGGACAACGGCACGAGCACCCACGGTGCAAGCAGAAACAGCGTTGCTCGTGTATCAGGGCTCTCTGCGGTCGTCTTCAGAGGCCACATCATCGGTCCAGGGTTCGCCATCCAATGGCGCGGAGCGAGCCAGTTCAGCCTCGTCCAGGCCGATGCCGCCACCGATCTCGTTGGCCCCTACCTCGCGCAAGGTCTTGTCCGCCGGGCCATCATCCGTTCCCGGCTCGTAGGGATCACGGGCGCCGCTCTCATCTAACAACGTATCCGGGCTCATGTCGTCGAGGGTGACATTGTCTTCGTGCAAACTGTCGCTGAGGGCCTCGCCACCGGTCATGCCACTTTCAGCGACACGCCGGGGCGGGAATTCCTCGTTTACCTCGCGAGCCGGACGCTCGTCGCCAATACGGCCCTGGCGCTCATCGCGGCGCTCGCTGAAATCCAGCTCGTGGACTGAGCCCATGCGGTCTTCGGTGTCGTCGATCTCGCCTTGGGGTCTTGGGTCATCGGGTTTGGACATGAACGTTCTCCGTCTGTGGGCTTCACTCGGTCGACTCCCGCCAGGGGAAAATGATTCAGAGTTTCTTGAACAAAGCCCACCGCGCACTTCATGAACGCCACGCACCTGCCCCGTCCCGCCGGGATTCATCGAATCTTGTAGGTGAAGGTATTTTTCACGTTGGCCACCGCCACCGCCTGCCCGTTCACCACCCGGGGCTGGTAACGGAAGCGCTTCGCCGCTGCCAGCGACGGTTTGACGAACAACGGATGGCACTGGCCGACCACCTGCGGGTCACTGACCTGGCCTTGCGGCGTGACTGTGTAGGCGACCGTGCATTCCCCCTCGATATTGCGATCCAGCGCCCGTTGCGGGTAATCCGGGGCCTCCTTGGCGATGGGCAGGTACTGCCGGCTGGCCGCCTCGGCTGCCGCACGGGCCTGGGCAGCAGCCTCTCGCGCCTGCTGCTGGCGTGCCTGCTCTTGCTGCGCCAGTTGCTGCTCGCGCCGCTCAGCCTCTTCGCGCTGCTTGCGGGCCTGCTCCTGTTCCTGGCGCTGTTGTTGATCGCGCTTGTGTTGCAGGTCGCGCTTTTGCTGCTGCACACGCCTGAGGGCCAACGCTGCCTCATCCACGACCGGTGCCTGGGCTTTTGGTGGCGGCGACGAAGGTTTCTCGACAACAGGCTGGATCTCGGGCTCAGGCGCTGGCAGCTCAGGCACCACTACGGGTGCCGGCAAGCTCACCAGCTGGGTGTGGATCACGGCCGCTGGTACAGCCGCAAGCTCTGGCGTATGCGACAGGTTGAACAGCAGGTAGGCCAACCCCGCGTGCAAGGCGCACGCCACGCCAAACGCCACACCGTGGTCGCGCCAGCTGGCAGGGTCAAAAGTCAGGTTGCTCATGGTCACGGCGCCTCGGTGATCAGGCCCAGGCGGCTGACCCCGCCGCGTTGCAACTCGGCGATACCGGCCACCACTGCGGCGTATTCGGTGTTGCGGTCGGCGCGCAGGTACACCTGGGTCTGCGGGTCCTGGGCGACGATAGCTGCAATCTTGTCGCGCATCTGTGCGGTGTCGACGGCGCTGTCGGTCTGGCTACGGGTGTCGACCTCGCTGCCCAGGTTCCAGTAGAAGCTGCCATCGGCCTTCACCGAGAGCGTGACGATGCGCTGCTGGCCGGGTGCCGGCAGCGCCTCGGCGGCCACCTTGGGCAGCTCGATCTGCACGCCTTGCACCAGCATCGGTGCAGTGATCATGAAGATCACCAGCAGCACCAGCATCACATCGATGTACGGCACCACGTTCATTTCGGCCTTCAGGCCATGCTTACGGACGGGTCTGGCGAGCATCGCGTGTTCCTCCTCAGGCCGCTGCCGCCAGGTTGCTGGCGTGGCCCTGCAAACGCCGTTGCAGGCGGCCTTGCAGTTCGTTGCCAAAGGCGTAGTAGCGGCTGATCAAGGTCTGGCTGCGCGCCGAGTAACGGTTGTAGGCCATCACTGCCGGAATCGCCGCAAACAGGCCTATGGCGGTGGCGATCAGCGCTTCGGCAATACCGGGGGCCACGGTCGACAGGGTCGCCTGCTGCACCTGGGACAAACCCAGGAACGAATTCATGATGCCCCACACGGTTCCGAACAGGCCGATGTAGGGGCTGACCGAGCCGACCGTGGCCAGGAACGGCAAGCCCTGCTCCAGGCGCTCTTCCTGCTCGGCGATGGTCACCAGCAGGCTGCGTTCGACGCCTTCCAGCACGCTGTCGGGCTGCTGGCCAGATTGCAGCTGCTGGAACGCCTGGTAGCCGGAAACGAAAAGCTGCTGCAGCCCGGCATCGGGGTGAGGCTGTTGCGCCTTGATGCCCTGATACAGCTGGCCGACTTCGCTTTCGCGGAACTGCTTGAGAAATGCCCGGCTGTGCGCTTCGCTACGCCGCAGACGGCTGCCACGCTGGATGATCAGGTACCAGCTGAGCAGCGAGGCCAAGGCCAGGCACAGCATGACGGCCTGGACCACCAGGCTGGCTTCGCTGACCAGGCCCCAGACGGTGGTGTGTTCGAGCGGAGTTGGGGTTTGCATGGGGGTGTCCTTTCAATGTGAGTCTTAGTCAAAGGCAATCACGTTGCGGTGGCATGACAGGCGGCCGTTACTCCAGGCCCAAGGCTTCGGCCACTGCCGCCCACGGCACGTACTTGTAGTTCTGGTTACCTTCGGGCATGCGCTTGCGACCGTCCTGCACGACCAGCAGGCCCTTTGCCCAGGGCCCACCGAGGTTGGCCGAGGTCACGTCGAGGCCGTCGGTCTCCGAGGCGCCATCGATACCGCGCTGGGCGTCCAGGCTTACCTGGAAGCTGCCACGCACCCGGTACGGTGGTTTGGCGTCGACCACCACATAGCTGTCGTTGCCCTGGCTGGAGATCACCAGGTAATCGCCCCCCTTGCCGTGGTACAGCGCCAGGCCTTCGATGTCGTCCTTGACCAGGCCGCCCACGCCGATCACGTTGTCCAGATGGGTCGGGCCATCGCCACGGGCGTCCAGGGCCCAGACCGCAAGGTCTTCTTCGCCGATGAACAGGCGCTGGTTGCGGTCGTCGGCCACGCAACCTTCCGACTGGGTCGCGGTGCTGAAACTGCGCACCAAGGTGCCACCTGCCTGGCCGCTACTGCCGTCGAGGCGGTATTGAACGAAGCGGCCATCCTTGTCATTGGCGATGGCGTAAATGGCCGCATCGGCATCCTTGAAAAGGCAAAGGCCGTAGATTTCCTTGAGCTCCGTCGGCACCTGGCCGATGTCGCTCAACTGGCCGCTGGCCGGGTCGATGGCAAACAGGTGCAGGCTGTTGCGGTCACGGTTGCTGGCCACAGCCAGGTCGACCTTACGTTCGCCAAGCTGGAACCCCTTGCGCACGTCCACATTGTTCAGGCGGCCCACACGCAAGTCCTGCAGCTGCTTGCCGTGCAGGTCGTAGGCCAGCAGCCCGCCTTTCTTGTCGGTACCCAGTACCCGACTCAGTTCGGGCTGGCGCGTGTTGACCCAGATCGCCGGGTCGTCCGCCGCATCGCCAAGGCTGGGCACGCCATCGGTCTGCACCTGCGCCTTGATCTGTACCACCGCAGGCGCAATCGGCGCTGGCGTTGGCTTCCAGCCCAGCGTCGCCAGGTGTGTACCCTGGTCGTCGGCCAGCAGCAGTTCCAGGCCCTTGTCGTTCACACGGGCGCTGATCTGCGCCGGCTCTTTCAGCCCTTGCAAGCTCAGGGCTCCATCACGCAGCCATTGCCCGGCGCGGTGCTGGTACAGGTGCAAGGCGTTGGCGACCGGGTCCAGCAGCATCAGGCCCCCGGGCACCAGGGCCACGCCCGCGGCAGCTTTGGCCAGGCCTCCGAACGGTGCCACCAGGTCCACCGGCTCGCGCACCAGGGGTGCTTCGGCAGCAGCTTCGTAGCGCCACAGGCCGACGTTTTCTTCGTTTACGTACAGGCTATGGCTTGCATCATCCGCCTGGCAGAACGCGCTCTGCGGCGGCAGGCTCAGGGCGCGCACCTGGCGTGCCTCGGCCAGCGGCTGGCCATGCTCGGCGACCAGCCACTGCTCACCGATGCCCTCCTCGCCAACCAGGAACAGGAAGTCGTTGGCGGCGCTGTCGCGGTACAGGCACAGGCCCTCGATGGCATAGCGGGTATTGGGCAGGTAGCGCGGGGCGCCCCAACCGCTTTGTGCATCGAAGCGGGCCAGCAACGCCTGTTGGCGCTTCTTGTCGACGGTGGCGACCATCAGGCCGGTGCCATCCGTGCGGTGGTCAAGGGTTTCGAAGCGCCCCGGCAACTCGCCAAGTACGCGGCCCTGGCGGTCAACCAGCTGCAGCGCCCTGGCGGTCAGTTGCAGGCGTTCGGCCTGCTTGAGCGCCGGCGTTGGAGCAAGCCACTGGCTGGTTTCGCTGTCGATGACGTTGCGGTCGAGTGTTAAGCTCGGCGCCGCGCTGGCACCGGCGTGGGCCAAGGCGACGTATAGCCCCAGCATGGACAAAGTGAACTTACGCATGAGCAGGCAATATCCCTGAAGGGTGCGGTCAGAAGTGGGTGAGCGTCAGGCCGACCTTGTAGGTCGGGCCGTATTCTTCGTACTGGGCGTTGTAGCGACGGTGGCCGCTGTACACGTAATAGGACTCGTCAGTGATGTTCTGCGCCTCGAAGGTCAACTGCAGCTCGGGGGTCAGGAAGTAGCCTGCCTTGAAGTCCACGTGCAGCTGGTCATCGGCATACTGGTCGTGGGCCTTGTCGTCGATGGCCCCCAGCTCCAGCAAGTAGCCCGACTTGTAGTTGGCGGCCAGGCGCATGTTGAAGCGGTCGTTTTCCCAGCCGACCATGAAGTTGCCCACTGTGTCGGACTGATTGGGCAGGTCGATGCTGCGCCTGCCGGTGGCCCCTTGCAGGGTTGCATCAGACTTGCTGAGGGTGAGGTTGGCGCCCAGCAGCAAACCGTTCCAGGGTGCCGGCAGCCAGTCGAACTTCTGCGAGTAGGCCAGCTCCAGGCCATACAGCTTGGCGCCCCCGCCGTTCTCGAAGGTGAGCGCTTCGTCGAAGTCCACCCAGGCGCCAGTGCCCGCCAGGTCGGTGCTGTAGATGAAGTGGTCGATGTCTTTGTAGAACAGGAACGCCGAGGCGGTGCCGGCGCGGCCCATGTAGTGCTCGATGCCCAGGTCGAAGTTCATCGACTCCAGCGGTTTGAGTTCGGGGTTGCCGAACGACGCATCGTTCTCATCGATGACAAAACCCGGCGCCAGCTGGCCAAAGGTTGGCCGTACCACGGTGTTGGTCCAGGCGGCCCGAATGGCCGTGGCCGACGACAACTGGTAGCGCGCGTGCAGGCCTGGCAACCAGTGGTCATAGCGATTGTTGCTGCTGACGTTCTCGTACACACCGTCGCGCAGCCCAGTACCTTTGGCCTCGAACCTGGTACCTTCGTAACGCACACCGGCAATCAGGCGCCAGTCGCCGATATCCACCGTGTTCATCAGGTACGCCGCGTTGATGTCCTCGCTCATGTCGAAGTCATTGATGCGCGAGGCTTCCTCATCGTAGTAGGCCGCACGGTCGAGGTTACCGATCAGGCCCTTGATTGCGCTGGCGCTGATGCCGTTGCCGAAGTTGCCCAGGGCGTAGTCGACATTGCTGCCCTGATAATCGGCAAGGCTGATGTCATCGAACCCGTCATAGGCCCAGGTTTCGGTGTCGCTGGTCTTGTCGCGGCGGCTGAGCTTGCCGCCAAACTTGACCTGCGAGGCGTCGGCGAATTCGTAGTCGCGGGCAAGGTCCAGGCGGATGTTCTTTTCCTGGTCCTTGCCGTCAACCTTCTCCCACTCCACTTCGTCGAGGGTGAACCGGGCCGGGTCGTAGAAGTCGTTGCCCACGCTTAGCCGTGGCTTGCGCGTGCCGTCGAAGCCGACCTCGTCGAAATCGCCGACGAACCTGGCGCCGGCAATGCCACCCGGATCGTGCTCGGTGGCCTGGCTGTAGCCGGCCTGGGCACTGATGGTCCACTGGTCGAGGATGCGCTCGCCACCAAGTACGTAGGACTGGATTTCCTGGGTGTCCTCGCGCGATTTCAAGTCGCGCCAGCCTTCGGCCTCGCCACGCTGGCCGGAACCCTGCGGGTCGGCGAACTCCAGGCCCTGGGCGTTGCGCGTCTCGGTGTCCTTGAACTTGCTGTAGAGGGTGCGCAGGTAGTAGCTGGAGAAGTCATCCGGCTGGTAATCGAAGTTCAGGCCCAGGCCGGTGCGCTCACGGGTAATCTGGTAGTCGCGGGCCTCGACCTCTTCCAGCCGGGCGCCGTCCTCGAAATCCCAGTTACCCCCGGTTTCGACGTTGTCCGAGCCAAACTTGCGCTTCTGCCAGCTAAACGCCGCAGCCACGCCAAAGTTGTTGATGCCGTCTCCCAGGCTGAAGCGGTCGCTGACCGCGCCGGAAAACTTCGGGCTGTCGCGGCTGACGTTGGTGTCGTGGCTGGCTTCGCCGGTAAGGGTGTAGAACAGCCCGTCATGGTCGAACGCCGACAGGCTCTCGACCTCGATGGTGCCGCCGAGGGAGTTTGCGTCCATGTCCGGGGTCAGGGTCTTGACCACCGACAGCGATTGCACCAGCTCGGCGGGCAGCACATCCAGCGCCACGGCACGGCGGTCGCCCTCGGGGGCCGGTACCAGGGTGCCGTTGATGGTCACACTGTTAAGATCTGGGGCGATACCGCGGACGCTGACGAAGCGGCCCTCGCCCTGGTCGCGCTCCACCGACAACCCGGGGATGCGCTGCAAGGCTTCGGCGGCATTGTCGTCGGGCAGTTGGCCAACACCATCGGCATGCACCACGCTCTTGATGCTATCGGCGCTTTTCTGCTCGCGCAGCGCTTTGTCGATGCTCGCCGCCTGGCCGATCACCTCGACCCGCTCGACCGCATCTTCCGCCCAGGCTGGGGCGGTGGTAATGGCAACGGCCAGCAGGCTGACCCGGAATCCGGCGTTGCGGATGTGACGAAACGGCATTGCCACCTTGGAACCCTCGCTTGCAGTGACCCGATGAACCCGGGAATGGCTGCGAAAGCTAGAAAGTGTGTGTGGCACTTGCGTGACAGCGCTGGGCTGGGCGGCTTGAAAACGCGGCTTTCACGTCGTTTTCGGCGCAATTTGAGCTGATATGACCTGAGGCCTGCTGCGGCCCTGGCGATGCCCTGCAAACCTGTGGCGCAGCTGTGGGGCCGGTCTGGGGGCGTTGGGCCGTTACCGACCACTTGAAATTGCGTTTTTTCCTGACGATCAGCTGAGCCAAAACGACCCCCCGCCCGGTAACAGAACCGTCATCCGCCTTTGTTTCCTTTGCGCCCATCACGCCTTCCGGGCTCATCGAGGAAACCCCATGCACCGCCCCCTGCTACTGGCCGCCCTGCTCTGCGCCGCACAGGCTCATGCCCAGGCCAATGAACCTGCTCCGATCCCTCGCTCCGCAGGCCTGCCCTACGCCGCCGGCAAGCTGGCCGACCGTATCGTGCTCACCCCCGGCCAGAACGCCGCCACGCAGATGGCCATCAGTTACCGCACCGACCTGGCCCAGGCCGACGCGGTGCTGGAGCTCGGCCCGGCCCTCGCCGGCCCTGCGCTGGCAGCCAAGGCCAGCCCATTGAGTGGCAGCACCCAGCGCCTGGACAGCGACAACGGCCCAGCCAACTACCACCAGGTGCGCCTGGAACACCTGCAACCAGACACCGCCTACGTCTACCGGCTCAAGGGCAGCGCGGGCTGGAGCGAATGGCACCAGTTCCGCACGGCCAAGGCCACGTTCGCGCCGTTCTCGTTCATCTACCTGGGCGACACCCAGAACGACATCCTCGCCATCGCCTCGCGCACCATTCGCCAGGCGCTGCGCAGCGTGGCGCACCCTGCCCTGGTGGTGCACGCTGGCGACCTGGTGGCATCGCGCGACGATCTCGCCCACGACGATGAATGGGGTGAATGGAACCAGGCCGGCGGCTGGTCGTACGCTGCCATCCCACAGCTCACCGCGTTCGGCAACCACGAGTACCTGGAAACCCTCAACCCCGATGGCAGCGAAAGCCGCAGCCTCAGCCCCCATGTAACGGCGCAGTTCGCCCTGCCGCGCAACGGCGCCCCCGGTGTGGCGGCAACCAGCTACTTCAGCGATTACCAGAATGTGCGCTTCGTGGTGCTGGACGGCACCTCGGCGCTCGATCTGGGCACCCTGCAAGCGCAGACCGACTGGCTGGAGCAAACCCTGAAAAGCAGCAAGGCACAGTGGAACATCGTGGTCATGCACCAGCCGGTCTACACCTGTGCCCGCCCCGACGATACCGAGCCGCTCAAGGCCGCCTGGCAACCGCTACTGGAGCGCTACAAGGTCGACCTGGTACTGCAAGGTCACGACCACTGCTACAGCCGCCTGACCCACGCCGAAGGGCGCCAGGCCACGCGTGCCGCACAGCAGGCCAGACAGCCGATCGGCCCGGTGTACATGGTCTCGGTGACCGGCTCGAAGATGTATGGCCTGAACGACCGCGCCCGCCACCAGCCGGACCGCACGGCCGAAGACACCCAGCTGTACCAGACCATCACGGTCGAGCAGAACCGCCTGCAGGTGCGCACCTATTCGGCTGACGAACAGCTTTACGACGCGTTCGATATCACGCGTGATGCCAAAGGGCGCAAGTTCCTGCAGGAACCCAAGCTGGCGCTGGCCAACGAACGTTACTGCAAGGCCAGCGTAGGGCCGGACGGGCTGCCGTGCACGGCGCGCGGCAAATGAGCGTCATCGTATTGAGATAAACGCCTTGCATGCTGCTCTGCCTGTGCCGGCGACAGTGCCGGCACAGGCAATGACACACTTACAGGACACCCCATGCGCCTCAACCCCCTGTTCAAACAGCACGCCCTTACGCTGGTCGGCCTGGTACTGGCCGCCAACGCCGGCCTGCTCGTCTACCTCGCCGCCGGCACGCTTAAAGCCTGGGCCGAGATCAACTGGACGGACGTCGCCGGCGAGGGCGGCACTTGCCTGATCCTCTGCGGCTGGCTGGTGATGCTGCTACGCGGGCGCCCTGCTGGCCGGGTCACCCGCCTGCTTTCGCTGGGCCTGTGCTTCATCGCCTTCTCGATGTGGATGGACACCCTCGACGAATTCATCCGCCTGCCCGATGACGCGGTCTGGGACAACTGGCTGGAGACTGCGCCCATGCCGCTGGGCATGCTGCTGCTGACCCTGGGCATGTACCACCTGCAGCAAGAACAGCACGCCATCACCGCACAGATGCGCAAGCGTGAGCAACTGTTCCGCGAGCACCGCCTGTTCGACAAGCTTACCCCGCTGTCCGGTGCCCGGTACCTGCGCCAGCACCTGCAGCAGGCCATTGCCCAAGCCGCCCGCGAACAGCAAGCCTTGTCGCTGATCGTCGTCGACCTGGACGATTTCAACCAGATCAACCAGCGCTATGGCCAGGAAGAAGGCGATCTGGTGCTGCAAGTGGTCGCCCAACTGTTGCTGCTCAACCTGCGCCAGCACGACATACTCTGCCGCCTGGCCGGCGACCGCTTCGTCGCGGCGCTGCCCAACACCGGCGAACGCCAGGCCCAGGCCATGGCCGAGGCGCTGCGCCAGAGCATCGCCCACCTCGCCCATCACACCGGCCGGCATGGGGAACGCCTGCACCTGACCGCCACGGTGGCCAGCGTGATGGCGCTGGACGAAGACGAAGACCACCTGCTGAAACGCCTCAACTACGCCCTGGCCCAGGCCAAGAGCCGCCAGACGCACCAGGTACAACGGGCATGAACGGCTATGACGGCGACAGCCGCTTCATCACCGCCCACCACCTGCCCGCTGCGCTGATCGACCTGGCGCGTTCGCGGCAGATCGACACCCATCACCTGCTACGCGGCTGCGGGCTGTTTTACGACGACGTGGTCAGCGGCCAAGCGCTGATCAGCCCACAGCAGTTCCTTCGCCTGATCGGCAATGCGCAGCGGCTGCTCGATGCCGACGACACCAGCTTTCTCTACGGCCAGCGCCTGTGGCCCGGGCACCACGGTGCCGCCAGCCTGTTGCTGGAGCAGGCCGACCACCTGCTGCAGGCCCTGGAGCGCATCGAGCAATACCGCGCCCTGCTGTCCCCGTTGCTCAGCCCGGTGCTGCGCCTCGATGAGCACTACCTGCACCTGTACTGGCGGGAAAGCTGCGCCATCGACGAGCAGCGCCGCTTCTTGCTGGAGGCCAGCATGACAGCGGTGGTAGCCCTCGCGCGGCGCCAGCAGCAAGAGCACCTGCCCTGGCGTTTCCGGTTCCGCCATGCCGAACCGGCCTACGTCGAACAGTACTGGGTACACCTGGGCGATTCTCTGGCCTTCGACTGCCCGTCCACGGTGATGAGCCTGCCCCGGGAATACCTGCTGCGTGCCTGGCCGGGTGCCGGTTCGACCGCCCAGCACGTGGCACGCCAGGCCTGCGATGCACAGCTGGAGGCCTGGGGCTGGCGGGCGAGTTTTCTCGACCTGGTCTACGAGCACCTGCTCGGGCTGATTCGCCAGCCGCTGAACCTGGAACGGGTAGCCGCCGCCTTCGCCACCAGCCCCGCTTCGTTCAAGCGCCGCCTGGCCCGTCATGGTTCCAACTTCCAGGAGCAACTGGACCAGGTGCGCTGCGACCAGGCGCTGTACCTCTACCAGGTCAAGGGCTACAGCAACGACGCGGTTGCGCAGTACCTGGGCTTCAGCGACAGCACCAACTTCCGCCGTTCGTTCAAGCGCTGGACCGGGCGTGTGCCAAGTGAACTGGAAGCCTTGTGGGGCTGATGCCCAGGATCGTCGTGCCGGGATTACCAACGTAATAAACGCGGCCCTAGCGCCGCCCCCACAGCGGTCGGCACCAGCAACCCCAGTACGTACCACAGCCCCCAGAACGGCACCGCCATTTCCGGGCAATGCAGGCAATAAGCCAGGGTGGCCGTGGCCCCCGCAAGCATGCCACCCGCCGCCCCGGCCTGCCGCAGGCGGGTGGGTGCCAGGCCGCGCAATGCCCAGAACACCGCGATGAAAGTGGGAACCGAGAGCAAGGTGATGTTCAGCGGGCAGGTGCGCCAGGTGCGCCCCAACAGCAGGTCCGCCCGGGCGTCCACCGGCGCCCCCAGCAGGCTGATCGCCGCGCCCAGCCAGACCAGCAGCAGCGGTAGCCCCAAAAGGCCCCACAGCAGCCCCCCCTTCACCCCCGGCCTGGCCAGCCGCTGGGTCAGCCACAGCGCTAGCAACGCCAGGCTGCCGGGCAGGGCCAGCTTGGCCCAGAACAGCGGGGTGTGCGCCACTTGCGCCAGGTCGCCACGCACGCCGAAGATGGCCACCGTCAGCAATACCGCGACCAACCCGCCAGCCACCAGCGCCAACAACATGCGCCGGCCCAGCGCGTGACGGTCCACCGGCCCTTCCCCGGCCGCCAATAGGGCAATCAAGTCATCGGTCTTCATCGTCGCCCTTGCCTCCAATCAGCTTGGCCAGTGCCTTCAGGCCCCGGTGGATGCCCACTTTCACCGCCGAACTGGAAAGACCGGTCATGCGCGCGGTCTCTTCCACCGACAACCCCTCCAGTTTGACATGGACGATGGGCAGCCGTTGGCGCGCCGGCAACTGCTCCAGGAGCTTGCCCAGGTCGCGTGTCGCCTGGGCCGCTTCTTCCTCGCCGGGTGCGAACAGGTCGCTGTCATCGTTCAGCGCCTCGTGCAACGCGCCGTGGCGAGCGTAACTGCGATAGTGATCCGCCAGCTTGTAGCGGGCAATGGCCTGTACCCAGGCGGTCAACGGTTGCTGCGCCTGGTAGGTATGGCGGGCGTTGTGCACCGCCAACAACACCTCTTGCAGCATGTCTTCGACATCCGCGGGGCGTTGCCCCAGGCGCCGCAGCAAAAAGCCTCGCACATGCGTCGCCAGCGCCGCCAGAAACGCCCGATAGGCGGCTGCATCGCCCGCCAGGCCTTGTAGCAGCAGTGCCTGCAACTGGGCCTCGCGCGCGCTTGGCGCCTGCTGAGAAGTAGTTCGTAGCATCGGCCACCCGGGTTACACCCAACGTGAAAGTTTTCCATTCAACGCGTGCCGCCTTCATACGTTAGGCGACTGGCACACCGCCGGAAAAATTTTTCAAGCTGCTGTAACCCGTTCAACCCACGCTGCGAACTACTCCATGAGCCGCCGGTAACCACCACGGCCCCACTTCCCGGAGACGCATCATGAAAACTCTCGCCCTCGCCACTGCCGCACTTGCCCTGGCTTCGCTGGCCGGTGTTGCCCTGGCCGCTGACGCGACCAACACAGCCACCACCGGCGCCGCCATGGAAAAATGCTACGGCGTCGCCATGGCTGGCAAGAACGACTGCAAGGCCGGCGCCGGCACCAGCTGCGCCGGTAGCGCCAAGAAGGACTACGACGGCATGCACTGGAAGAACGTGCCCGCCGGTACCTGCACGTCCATCAAGACGCCCAATGGCATGGGCTCGCTGACCCCGCTCAAGTCCTGAGCGCAGGCCGCCGATCATGAACGGGACTTACTCAGCAGGCGCCGGCCTTGGGCTGAAGGCTGAGCACTATGCCGACGCCTGGACGTGCCGGGCCAGCGGGCTGTGGTTCGAAGTGCACCCGGAAAACTACATGCTCGGCGGCCCACGCATGGCCTGGCTACAACGCATTGCCGAACACCATCCGCTGTCGCTGCACGGTGTCGCGCTGTCGTTGGCGGCGGACATCGCGCCAGACGAAATGCACCTGCACCGCCTGCGGGCGCTGATCGACCAGCTGCAGCCGGCGCTGGTATCGGAGCACCTGGCATGGTCGAGCTGGCGCGGGCAATACCTCCCCGACCTGCTGCCGTTTCCCCGCAGCAATGAGGCCCTGGTCCGCATCAGCGACAACGTGCAGCGCACCCAGGATGCGCTGGGGCGCAGCATTTCGCTGGAAAACCCCAGCCACTACCTGCCCATGGAAGGGCATGACTGGGACGAAATCGACTTTTTAGCCGAACTGGCGCGGCGCACGGGGTGCGGCTTGTTGCTGGACGTCAACAACGTGCACGTCAGTGCCCACAACCTCGGGTTCGACGCAGCGGCGTACCTGGCGCGCTTCCCGGCCCAGGCCATCAGCGAAATCCACCTGGCCGGCCACAGTCACGACGCCCAGGCCAGCCTGCTGATCGACTCCCACGACGCCACCATCGCCGCGCCGGTCTGGGCCTTGTACCAGCAGTTGATCACCCGCATCGGCCCGCGCCCGACCCTCATCGAGCGTGACGCCAACCTGCCCGCGTTCAGCGAGTTGCTGGCCGAACGCGACACCGCCCAGGCACTGCTCGATAGCGCAGGAGCACGACCATGACGCTTTCCCTTGGCCAGTTTCAGGCCGCCTTCGTCGAAGCGCTGTATCACCGCCCTGCCCCGCAGCTGGCCGCGCTGACCGGGCACGCTGCTTTTGCGGTGTACCGCAACAGCGTGCTGGCGGGCTGCGTCGATGCCCTGCGGGCAAACTTCCCCAGTGTCGAAGCGCTGACAGGCCCGGCCTGGATGCAGGACGCCGCGAGCGCCTATGCGCAACGAACGCCCCCCGACGACCCGCGGCTGATCCACTATGGCGCGGCCTTCGCCGACTTTCTCGAACAGACGCAGGCCCAGCACGGCCTGCCATACCTGGCCGACGTCGCACGCCTGGATTTCGCCTGGTGCGAGGCGTTCAGCGCCCCCCGCGAGCCCTCCCTCGCGCTTGCCGACCTGGCCGGCATGACGGCCACCGACCTGGCGAACAGTTACCTGGCCCCCCGCCGCAGTGTGCGCTGGCGCTGGTTCGCACGGCACCCGGCGTTCAGCCTGTGGCAGCACAGCCGCGAAGGCCTGGCGTGGCCGCATGACCAGCCCTGGGTCGCCGAAGGTGCTGTGTTCAGTGGCACCGCCGAAGGTGTCGCCCAGCAAGCGCTAGAGGTCGGCGGCTGTGCCTTTCTCGATGCCTGCGCTCAAGTTCTGCCATTGGAGCAGGCCTCACAGGTTGCACTCGCACGCCAACCCGACCTGGACTTTACCGACCTGCTCGGCAGGCTGCTGGCAGCCCAGGCATTCCGTCCACTTGCATTCGCCTGAAGGAAACGCCATGGACACCCTCCACGCCACCCGCTCCGACAGCCTGCGCCAACGCTGGAACCACCTCGCCGATCGTGCACAGCTACTGCTCAGCGACACCCTGCTGTGCCTGGTGGCGCGCATGGCCATCGCCTCGACCTTCTTCCTGTCCGGGCGCACCAAGGTCGAAGGGTTTCTCAGCATCACACCCAGTACCTATGACCTGTTCCAGAGCGAATATGCCCTGCCGCTGGTTTCGCCCTGGCTTGCGGCCCACCTGGCCACCTATGCCGAACACCTGTTCCCCCTGTTGCTGGTGCTTGGCCTGTTTACCCGGCTGTCGGCGCTGGCCCTGCTGGGCATGACCACGGTGATCGAGATTTTCGTCTACCCGGATGCCTGGCCGACCCATCTGACGTGGGCGGCCTTGTTGCTACTGTTGATCGCGCGAGGCGCCGGTAGGTTGTCGCTGGACCGGGCCCTGGGGCTGCGTTGAGCCTCTGGCAGTGGGCCGGTTCGTCGGTCCGCGACCCCACGCTTTTTTTGAACTCCATGCGCAGGCGCCCTCTCCCAATGAAGAGACCGCGAACTGTCCCGGAGCCTGCCATGGCCAAGCCCCTGCAGGAGTACCTGCGCAAGCGTGACTTCAACGCCACACCCGAGCCGGCCGGCAAGTGTGCCCACCCACGGCCGGCTCACGGGTTGCAGTACTGCATCCAGAAGCACGACGCCAGCCACCTGCACTATGACTTTCGCCTGGAGCTGGATGGCACCCTTAAAAGCTGGGCGATTCCCAAGGGCCCTTCCCTCGACGCCAAGGTCCGCCGCCTGGCCGTGCATGTAGAAGACCATCCGCTGGACTACGCCAGCTTCGAAGGGCACATCCCTGAAGGCCACTACGGCGCCGGCGACGTGATCGTGTGGGACCGGGGGCTCTGGGAGCCCGAAGGCGACCCGCGCGAGGCCTATGCCAAGGGCAAGCTGCGCTTTCGCCTGCAAGGTGAAAAGCTGTCGGGTGTCTGGAACCTGTTTCGTACCCACCTGGCTGGCAAGAAAGAGCAGTGGATGCTGGTCAAGTCCCACGATGGCGAGGCCCGCAGCGAGGCGGACTACAGCATCGTCGAAGCCCTGCCGGACAGCGTATTGAGCGACCGTACACTGGTCCCCCGCCGCCCAGCCAAGGCGGCGACCTCCACGCGCAAGCGCAAGGCCAGCGCTGGCGCCCTGCCGGAGATGCTCCAACCGCAGCTGGCAACCCTGGCCGATTCCCCCCCCGAGGGTGACTGGCGATACGAGGTCAAGTTCGATGGTTACCGCATGCTGGCCCGCATCGACGGGGACGATGTGCGCCTGTTTACCCGCAATGGCCACGACTGGAGCGCAAAGCTGCCCCATCAGGTGCAGGCGCTGAAAGCGCTGGGGCTCGACTCGGCATGGCTGGACGGTGAGATGGTGGTCACAGACGAAAACGGCGTGGCCGACTTCCAGGCCTTGCAGGCCGTCTTCGACAACGAGCACGACGATGACATTACCTACTACCTGTTCGACCTGCCCTACCTCGGCGGCAAGGACCTGCGTGAACTGCCTGTGCAAGACCGCCGGGCGACCTTGGCCAAACTGCTGAAGCACAACGCATCGGCCATCCTGAAGTTTTCCGAAGACTTCAACCAGCCGGTCGACGCGCTGCTCGACAGCGCCTGCCGGTTAGGCCTGGAAGGCCTGATCGGCAAGCGCGCCGACAGCCCCTACGTTGGCCGGCGCAGCAGCGACTGGGTCAAGCTCAAGTGCACGCAACGCCAAGAGTTCGTGATCGTCGGCTACACCGCGCCCAAGGGCAGCCGCCAAGGCTTTGGGGCCCTGCTGCTGGCGCTGCACGACACCGACAGCGGCCAGTTGCGCTACGCCGGCAAGGTGGGCACCGGCTTCAGTGCTGCCACGCTGACGAGCATCCTCACCCGCCTGAAACCCCTGCACACCGCCAAGCCACCCTTGCCTGAGCCCCCCAGCGGTGCCGATGCGCGGGGCGTGCACTGGCTCAAGCCAGAACTGCTGGCCGAGGTCGCCTACGCCCAGATGACCCGCACAGGGATCGTGCGCCACGCGGTTTTTCACGGGTTGCGCGACGACAAGCCCGCCACTGCCATTGCCCTGGAACGTGCCATGCCGGTAACGAACGCAGCACATGCAGAGCCCAAGGGTTTGAGCAACCTGCACCTGACCCACCCCGACCGCGTGATCGACAAGACCAGTGGCACCAGCAAACGACAGGTGGCGGAGTACTACGCCCAAGTCGCCGACTGGCTGCTGCCACAGCTCGAACACCGCCCCGTGGCGCTGGTGCGCGCACCGGAGGGCCTGGACGGCGAGCTGTTCTTTCAGAAGCACGCGGGGCAGTTGCACCTGCCCAAGCTGACCAGCTACACCAAGGCCCAGGCCGGCCAGGCGGCAATGGTGCTCAACAGCGCCGAGAGCTTGTTGGGCGCAGTACAGATGAACATGCTTGAACTGCACACCTGGAACGCCACCGACAAAAATTTCGACAGGCCTGACCGCTTCATCCTCGACCTCGACCCCGACCCGGCATTGCCATGGAAGGCCATGCTCGAGGCCACCCAGCTGACCCTCACCCTGCTCGATGAGCTGGGCCTGAAGGTGTTTCTCAAGACCAGCGGTGGCAAAGGCATGCACCTGGTCGTGCCGCTCACCCGTCGTGCCGGCTGGGAGGAAGTGAAGGACTTCAGCCATGCCCTGGTCAAACACATGGCAGACTTGTTCCCGGACCGGCTCAGCGCGGTCTCCGGGCCCAAGAACCGGGTCGGGCGCATCTTCATCGACTACCTGCGCAACGGCAAGGGCGCTACCACCGTGGCCGCCTACTCGCTGCGCGCCCGTGAAGGCCTGCCAGTGTCGGTGCCGATCTGGCGCGAGGAGCTGCCCAAACTCAAGAGTGCCAACCAATGGAATATCGGCAACTTGCAGGCGCGGCTTGCGCAGGTGGACGACCCTTGGGCCGAGCTTGGCTCGACCCGGCAATCGATCACCCTGCGCATGCGCAAGCAACTGGGGATCGCATGATGGAGTTCGCTCACCTCGACCGCCTGCTGCACCGCTTCGGTACCCGTTCGCGGGCCATCGATCTCGACCCCTTGCTGCCTGAACTGTTGCAGGCACTTCGAGCCGAACAGCTAGACCTGCTACCCCTGCCCGGCCACGGGCGCACCCTCGAGCGCTGGCGGGCCTTGGCGCGGGTTGCCGGTTGCGATCTCGGCCTGGCCAAGCTGTATGAAGGCCACACCGATGCCCTGGCGGTCCTCGCCGAGTGCGGCGCCGCCCAGCATGCTCACGACGGTATCTGGGGCATGTGGGCCGCGGAGCCGCCGGATGCCAGGGCCCACATCGTCGCGCGCCATGGCGAACGGGTTCAGCTGCAAGGCCGAAAAGCATGGTGCTCGGGCGCGCTGCAGATCGATCGAGCGCTGCTGACCGCCTGGGAGAATGACCAGCCACAGCTGGTGGCCATTGAACTGTCACACCCCAGCCAGCGCATCCAGGCCGAGCAATGGCAGGCCGTAGGCATGGCCAGCACCGCCAGTGTCACCGTCGAGTTCGACAACTCACCGGGGCTGGCCATCGGCACACCCGGCCAGTACCTGTCCCGCCCAGGCTTCTGGCAGGGCGGCGCAGGTATCGCTGCCTGCTGGTACGGCGCGGCCGAGGCGTTGGCAGGTTACCTGCGCGAGCACTGCAACAAACCTCGGCCCGACCCCCATGCCGATGCCCACCTGGGGGCGGTCGATGCGGCGTTGTACGGTGCCCGCGCCGCCCTTCGCGAGTGCGCCGCGTGGATCGACCAGCACCCCCAGGACGACGCCAGTTTCGAGGTACGCCGCACCCGCGCCCAGATCGAGCAGGCGGTCGAACAGGTCATTCAGCATGTTGGCCGAGCCCTGGGGGCTACCCCCTTCTGCCGCAGCAGCCATTTCGCCCGGCTTAGCGCCGACCTGCCGGTGTACCTGCGCCAAAGCCACGCTGAACGCGACTTGGCCGAACTGGGTCAGCAAGTGACCAGCACACCGACAGGAGCATGGCAGCTATGAGCGAGAACCTTATTGATGCGGCCACGGGCACGCCGTGGAGTGACTGGCAGCATTCTGCGCACCTGGCACGCGCCACCTGGCTTGCGCCCGAGCAGCTGTGCCCACCCGGCCGACGCCTGGTGCTGCTGGCGCCGCACCCGGACGACGAGGTGCTCATGGCCGGCGGGCTGCTTGCCAGTTTTCGCGGGCGCGAACAGGACCTGGTGCTGATTTCCGCCACCAACGGCGAGGGCAGCCATCCGCACTCACCACACTGGACCGAGCAGCGCTTGCGTCACCAGCGCCCCTTGGAGAGTCGGCATGCCTTGCAGCAGCTAGACCTGGACCTCAACCGCCTGGACTGGCGGCGGCTCAACCTCAAGGACGGCGCATTGCCCCGCGATGAGGCCTTCCTGGTCCGTCACCTGGAACAGTTGCTGGAGCCCGACGACCTGTTGCTGACCACCTGGCGTGGCGACGGCCACTGCGACCACGAGGCTGCAGGCCGCGCCGCTGCCCAGGCAGCCCAGGCGCGCGGGGCACAGCTGGCCGAAGCGCCGGTGTGGGCCTGGCACTGGGCCGCACCCGACGACCCACGCCTGCCCTGGTCGCGGGCACATCGCTTGCAGGTCGACGAAACGCGCCAGGCCCGCAAGCGCGAGGCCTTGGCTGCCCATGCCAGCCAATTGCAACCAGACGGTGATCGCCCGCCCGTGCTGCCTGCGCATTTGCAGGCGTGCCTGCTGCAACCCTTTGAACTGGTTTTCCTGTGATGGAGTCGCCATGAGCCTCGACGCGCAATACTTCGCCGACCTGTATGCCGGCAGCGATGACCCCTGGGCGTTTCGCACCCGCTGGTACGAACGGCGCAAGCGCGACCTGCTGCTGGCCAGCCTGCCCCGTCAGCGCTATGAGCGCGTGTTCGAGCCGGCCTGTGCCAACGGCGAGCTGAGCGTGCTGCTGGCCGAGCGTTGCGTCAGCTTGCTGTGCCAGGACATCGACCCGACCGCCGTGGGGCTGGCGCGCCAGCGCCTGGGGACCGCGAACCATGCCCAGGTCGAGCAAGGGCATCTGCCGGGCGACTGGCCAGGCGGGCAGTTCGACCTGATCGTGCTCAGCGAAATCGGCTACTACCTCGACCCCACCGATTGGCTGCAGGTGATCGAGCAGTCGGTGGCCAGCCTCACGGCCGATGGCGCCCTGCTCGCCTGCCACTGGCGCCACCCCATTGCCGGCTGCCCGCAGGACGGCCGCGAGGTTCATGCCCTGCTGGCAAGGCACTTGCCGCTGTATCCGCTGTTGCGTCACGAGGAGGCCGACTTTCTACTCGAGTACTGGACGTGCCAGCCCAGCGTGGTCGACCTGAATGAGCCCTGCCCATGATCGCCGTCATCATACCCGCCCACAACGAGGCCCGGCGCCTGGGGCACTGCCTCAAGGCGGTCAAGGCTGCAAGTGCGCGAGCCGAGGTGGCAGGCTTGGCGGTAGAGGTGCTGGTGGTGCTGGACCGTTGCAGCGACACCAGTGCGCTCGTCGCCCGACGCCACGGTGTGCATACCCTTGAAGTGGACGCTGGCAATGTCGGCGTCGCCCGGCGAGCGGGCGCGGCATGGATGATCGCCCGCGGCGCCCAATGGCTGGCATGCACCGACGCCGACAGCCGCGTCCCGCAGCACTGGCTGACTTCGCAGTTGCAATGGCGCGCCGAGGTGGTGTGCGGCACGGTGCACATCGAGCGCTGGCAACCCTGGCAAAGCATCGCCCTGCGCCGGTTGTACCGCAGCCTTTACCAGGCCCGCGAGGGGCACAGGCATATCCATGGTGCCAACCTCGGTGTGTGTGCCAAGGCCTACGAACGCGTTGGCGGGTTCCAGCCGCTGCCGGCCCACGAGGATGTTCAACTGGTGATGGCCCTGCAAGCCAGCGGGGCGCAGATCG
This sequence comes from Pseudomonas sp. YNh, assembly GCF_037993085.1. Taxonomy (NCBI): domain Bacteria; kingdom Pseudomonadati; phylum Pseudomonadota; class Gammaproteobacteria; order Pseudomonadales; family Pseudomonadaceae; genus Pseudomonas; species Pseudomonas sp. YNh. Next base: position 66,244 of record NZ_JBBMRJ010000009.1, read on the forward strand.
TCTGGACTGCCGAGCACAGCGTGGCCACCAGCAGCCGGCGTGATAGCCGCGCAAAGCAGGGGTTCGGCGACTATCTCAGTGGCCTGGAAGGCCAGGTGTGACCACCTGGCGAGTCTCCACCATCAGGAGGCCTTGCGCGGTCGTTTGGTAGCCGGTTTTGCGCCCTTGGCCTTGCCACCGAGGCTGCGTTTGAGCAGTTCGGTAAGGTCGAGGATATCCGCGCCTTTCTCCGCGCTGGCGCCCTCCCCTTTGGCCACTGTCTCGATCTTGCCCTTGCTGGCTTTCTCTTCCACCAGGTCGAGAATGGTCTGGCGAAATGCGTCGTGATACTCGTCCGGGGCCCAGGACCCACTCATGTCTTCGACCAGGCGTTTGGCCATGCCCAGCTCACGCTTGTCGACCTTGGCATCGGTCACGCTCTTGTCCAGCTCCAGGGTTTCAATGCTGCGCACCTCCTCGGGCCAGCGCAGGGTAATCAGCACCAGGGCGTCTTCCAGTGGCCGCAGCAGCGCGAGGTGCTGACGGGTATGCAGCACCACGGTGGCCAGGGCTACCTTGCCGGTGCTCTCCAGCGTATCGCGCAACAGCGCATAGACTTTGCCGCCGCGCCGGTCAGGGCTCAGGTAGTAAGGTGTGTCAAAGTGCTGAAGCGGAATCTCGCCAGCCTGCACGAACGAGAAAATATCGATGGTCTGGGTCGCTTCAGGGCGAGCATCGCGAATTTCCTGCTCACTGATCACCACGTAGCGGCCCTTCTCATACTCCACGCCCTTGACGATGTTGTCCTTGTCGATCTCCTTGCCGGTTACCTTGTTCACCCGCTTGTAGCCCACCGGCTCCATGCTGCGCTTGTCGAGCCAGTCAAAATCCACGCGCTCGGAGCTCACCGCAACGTTGAGCGAAACCGGGATGTGCACCAGCCCGAAACTGATCGCGCCTTTCCAGATAGCCCGCGCCATGTCTACCTCCTATGGGTTAGCAGCGAACAGAGCCCTTACTGAAACTGACTGACGACGGGTGCGAAGGTTTAGTTTGGTTGCACGACGCCAACGGGGGTCTGCAATGCGGGATAAATTGACCCGATTGCAAGCAGCCGAACGTCAGATGGAGGCCAGCCGCCGAGCATCCCTTCGCACGGCTTGAGGGGGGACCCCAAAACCACGGATGAACACCTCCCGCATATGCCGGCGGTCCCTGAATCCGGTTTCCCTGGCCACCACATCCAGGCTGTGCAGGCTCTGCTCGATCATCAGCCGGGCAGCCTCCAGCCGCAGGCTCTCGACAGCCTTGGCCGGTGACTGGCCGGTCTCGGCGGTGAACACGCGGGTGAATTGCCGTGGGCTCAGGTGCACCACTTCAGCAAGCTCTTCCACGCTCAATGGGCGGTTGAGGTGCTTGCGGGCGTAATCCAGCGCGCTCTGGATACGGTCCGACTTGGGCGAGAGCGTCAACAGTTCGGAGTGTTGCGACTGCCCGCCAGATCGGCGTTGGTGCATGACCATCTTGTGCGCCACCGACCTGGCCATTTCGCTGCCCAAGTCCTTTTCCACCATACCCAGCGCCATGTCCAGGGCGGCAGTCATGCCGGCAGACGTCCAGATCGGCCCATCGACGATGTAAATCCGGTCTTCCTCGACGTCGATCTTCGGGTGCAGCTCTCGCAACTTGTTCGCATAAGCCCAGTGAGTGGTCGCGCGCCGACCATCCAGTACGCCCGCTTGCGCCAGCACAAAACAGCCGGTGCAAAGGCCAGCAGTACGGCGCGCACCGTCGACAAAGCCCCGCACGCTGGCGAGCACCTCCTCGCTGGGGGGCGTCAGAGGCGTCAGCGTGCCGGTGACCATCCAGGTGTCGGCCAGGCCCGGCGCCCCCAAGGGCAACGTGTCGATATGCATCCCCAGTGACGAGCACACCGTGCCGCCACCGATGGAAAAGTTCTGGACCCTGTAAACCGCTTCGCCCGCCATGATGTTCGTAAGCTCGAATACGGTTTGCGTCGCCAGGGACATGATCTGGAAGCCTTCGGTGATGAGGTAGCCGACCCGGTGCATCGCTGATGCCCTCTGTGCAATGTCCTAAAACAGCACTATATGCGTCGTTTGAGACAAACACCACCTGCTGCATGATGGCCCCACACCCAACCAACGGAGCAGCAGCATGACGCAGCAACGCAAGGGCACCGCGCTCATTACGGGCGCCTCATCCGGTATCGGTTCGATCTACGCGGAGCACCTGGCCCGTCGCGGCTATGACCTGGTGCTGGTGGCACGCGACCGGGAGCGCCTCAACGCATTGGCTGGCCGGCTTACCACCGAAACCCGGCAGAACGTGGAAGTATTCCCGGCAGACCTGGCCAACGCCGATGACCTGGCCAAGGTAGAACGCAAACTGCGCGAAGACGCCAGCATCAGCCTGCTGGTGAACAACGCCGGTATCGGTACCCATACCGGGCTGCTGGAAAGCGACGTTGAGCGCATGGCGCACATGATCACCCTCAACGTCACCGCCCTCACCCGCCTTACCTATGCAGCTGTCCCCGGCTTTGTCGCTCGCAAGCAAGGCGCGGTCATCAATATCTCGTCCGTGGTCAGCCTGGCACCCGAACTGCTCAACGGCGTGTACGGTGGTAGCAAGGCCTACGTCACCGCGTTCACCCAGTCGCTGAACAAGGAACTGGCGGGTACTGGCATCCAGGTTCAGGCAGTACTGCCCGGCGCCACCGCGACCGATTTCTGGCAGACCGGCGGTTTGCCCGTCGAGCACCTGGACCCAGGCATCGTGATGTCTGCCCAGGACCTGGTATACGGTGCCCTGCAGGACTTCGACAACGGCGTGCTGATCTCCCTGCCGTCGCTGCACGACCTGCAAGCCTTCGACCACTTTGAGGCCAGCCGCCAAGCCTTGTTCGGCCAGCTGTCCAGCAACCGGCTGGCGCAGCGCTACAGCGCCAGGTGATCAGCAGCAAAAGGAACGTAGTCGAGAATGTGTGGGGCGACCATGCCAGGTCACGGGCGCTTCACACCATTTTCACTGCAAGCGAGAAAGTCTTACTCCACTCAGGCTGTTTTTTGAGTGAATCGAAACGAATAGTCTGAAGCCACTTTTCGCATCCCCAAGAGGCAACGCCAATGAAGGCAGTCGTTTACACCCAGCCCGGTCTACCGATCCACGACCCACAATCGCTGTATGACGCGCAGCTGCCCACGCCAAAACCGGGAGCCCGTGACCTGCTTGTGGAAGTCCGGGCAATTGCCGTCAACCCGGTTGATACCAAGATCCGTGCAAGCCGCGGTGGTGAGCAACCACAAGTGCTCGGCTGGGACGCTGTCGGCGTCGTCCGCGAGGTGGGGCCACAGGTTACGTTGTTCCAACCGGGCGACGAGGTTTTCTACGCCGGTGCCATTGACCGCCCAGGCAGCTACAGCGAGCTTCACGTGGTGGATGAACGCATTGTCGGGCATAAGCCCCGCAGCCTGGACAACGCCAGCGCCGCGGCCTTGCCGCTCACCTCAATTACGGCCTGGGAGCTGCTGTTCGACCGCCTGGGCGTTGAAGAAAACGGTGGCAAGCAGCAAAGCCTTCTGGTGGTCGGTGCTGCCGGCGGGGTTGGCTCGATCCTGGTTCAACTTGCCCGCAAGCTCACGCAGCTCACAGTCATTGGCACCGCCTCACGGCCCGAGACCCAAGCCTGGGTGCAGCAAGCGGGAGCCCATCATGTGATCGACCACTCCGAATCGATTCCACTTCAGTTGGAAGCGCTCAAGCTGGGGCCGGTCGACTACGTCATCAGCCTGACCCATACCGACACCTATCTTGCGCAACTGGTGGAAGTGCTGCGGCCACAAGGCAAGCTCGCGCTGATCGACGACCCCGCGCAACTGGATGTGATGCCGCTCAAGCGCAAGTCGCTTTCACTGCACTGGGAGCTGATGTTCACGCGCTCGCTGTACCAGACCGAAGACATGATCAAGCAGCACCAACTGCTCGAGCGCGTTTCGCGGCTGGTCGATGATGGCACGCTCAAGACGACCCTGGGCGAGCACTACGGCACGATCAACGCCGAGCACCTCAAGCGTGCCCACGCCATGATCGAGAGTGGCAAGGCACGCGGCAAGATCGTGCTGGAAGGCTTCTGAAGCCCGATCAGGCGCCCGACGGCCACGCAGTGGGCCCAGACACCGCATTGACGCCCTCCAGCGTCGCAAACGAAATGTCTTTCGCCGTGAGCAGGAAATCACTCATGTAAGGCACTTCGAGCATGTCGCTGCGTACTGCTGCGAACAGGGTGGCCTGCAACCCTGCTTCGCCCAGGCGCCTGGCCAGCACATAGCCACGGGAGGTGTACTCGTGCACCGCCCAGTTCGGCAGGCAGCAAACGCCACGGCCGCTGGCCACCAACTGCATCATCATCACGGTCATTTCTGCAGTACGTACCTGGGCAGGTTCGATGTCGGCCGGGTCGAAGAAACGGGTGAAGATGTCCAGGCGGTTGCGCTCGATCGGGTACGTGATCAGGGTCTGACTGGCAATGTCGTCAGGTTGCAGATACGGCTTGTCGCGCAGGGGATGATGTTTGTCGATGGCCAGCATGGCCTCGTACCCGAACAACGGCACGTACGTGATACCGGGCAGGGTCACCGGGTCGGACGTCACCACAAGGTCGAGGTCACCCCGCTCCAGGGCCGGCAGCGGCGCGAACGACAACCCCGATGCCAGGTCCAGTTCGACTTCCGGCCAGGCGCAGCGAAACTCGTCCAGCGAGGGCATCAGCCATTGATAGCAACTGTGGCACTCGATGGCGATGTGCAGCCGGTCGGCCGTGCCGCCTGCCAGCTTGCTCAGGTTGCGCTCCGTTGTGCGGATCAGCGGCAGCACCTGGTCGGCCAGCTGCAGCAGCTTGAGCCCCGCGGTGGTGAAGCGTACCGGTTTGGACTTGCGCACAAACACGGGCATGCCAACGCGGGTTTCCAGCTCCCGAAACTGGTGCGATAGCGCCGACTGGGTCAGGTGCAGGCGTTCGGCAGCCTCGGGCACGCTGTCCGTTTCGCGCAAGGCATGCAGAGTGCGTAGGTGTCTCAAGTCAATCATGAGCAGAAGGCAACGCTCAGGCCACGCCAAGGTTGCCAGAGAGTTCCCTGCGGACGATTGCCGCACCCGCACTCAACGCTCTGAGCTTGCCGCTGGCGACCCTGCGCGGTAAAGGCGCCATGCCACAGTTGGTGCAAGGATAGAGCTTGTCTGCCTCTAAAAATTGCAGGGCCTTGCGCAGGGTATTGGCCACTTCCTCGGGGGTTTCAATGGTGTGGCTGGCCACGTCGATCGCGCCGACCATCACCTTCTTGCCTCGGATCAGCTCAAGCAGGTCCATGGGTACATGGGAGTTGTGGCATTCCAGCGAAATGATATCGATGCTGGACTTCTGCAGCTTGGGGAAGGCTTCTTCATATTGCCGCCACTCTGATCCCAAGGTCTTTTTCCAGTCCGTGTTGGCTTTGATGCCGTAGCCATAGCAGATATGCACAGCGGTTTCACACTTGAGGCCTTCGATGGCCCTTTCCAAAGTGGCGACCCCCCAGTCATTTACCTCATCAAAGAAGACGTTGAAGGCGGGCTCATCGAACTGGATGATGTCAACACCGGCAGCCTCCAGCTCCCTGGCTTCCTGGTTGAGGATTTTGGCAAATTCCCAGGCCAGTTTTTCACGGCTTTTGTAATGGCTGTCATACAGCGTATCGATCATGGTCATGGGGCCTGGCAGCGCCCACTTGATGGGCTGACTGGTCTGCTGGCGCAGGAACCTGGCATCGTCGACAAACACCGGGTTTTTCCGGGCAACGGCACCCACCACCGTCGGTACGCTGGCATCATAACGGTCACGGATCCTGACGGTTTCGCGGTTCTCGAAATCAACGCCGCTCAGGTGCTCAATGAAGGTCGTCACAAAATGTTGGCGCGTTTGCTCACCATCACTGACGATATCAATGCCGGCGTTTTGCTGCTCCTGCAACGACAAGCGCAGGGCATCCTGTTTGCCTTCGATCAACGCCTCATCCTGCAATTTCCAGGGTGACCAGAGCGTTTCGGGTTCTGCGAGCCAGGAGGGTTTAGGCAAACTGCCGGCAGTCGAGGTGGGTAACAGCTTTTTCACGAGGTAAAACCTTATATAAGTTAATCAGCAGGCGTAATTGGCGGACCACTGCTCAAGCATCGCGTGGTGCGGTTTGATAAAGTGCTCCTCGACAAACTGCCCCTGCTCGATGGCCAACCGGCTACGCTCCTCCCGGTCATAAACAATACGGGTCAGCGAGTAATCCTGATGCTGCAAGCTGGGCCGATAGCACTTCCCTGCGGCAGAATTTGCATTGTAGATTTCGGGACGATAGATTTTCTGGAACGTGTCCATCGTGCTAACGGTGCTGATCAACTCAAGGTTGGTGTAGTCACTGAGCAAATCGCCCGAAAAATAGAAGGCCAACGGCGCAACACTGTTGGGCGGCATAAAATAACGCACCTTCAAGCCCATCTTCTCGAAATAAGTATCCGTCAAGGAGTACTCATCCTGCTGATATTCAAAGCCCAACACAGGATGCTGATTATCCGTTCGATGGTAGGTCTTGCTGCTGGAAACACTCAGGCAGATAACCGGAGGTTTGTCGAAGTGCCGCTGATACGTGCTTGAGTTCACGAAGTGCTTGAACAGCTTGCCGTGCAGCTCTCCGAAATGCTCTGGCGTGCTGAACACAGGCTGGTTGGCATTGTGCCCCAGCAGCACTACGCTGAAATCGTAATCGCGCACGTAGGAAGAAAAATTATTCCCTACCATGCCCGCGATGCGCTCGCCGGTTTGTCGGTCGATAACAGTCGTTTTCAATATTTCAATCAGCGGCAGCGCCTGATCGCTGCCCTCGGCATCGATACTCATCTCGACGGAAATGATGTCAAGCTCGACGGCGTAGCGGTCGCCTTTGGGGTTATCCCAATGCGCCAGGGCGTTGAAGCGGTTATCTATCATCCCGAAGGTGCTGCGCAAGTTCTCTTGCCGGCTCGCGCCCCTCGCCAGGTTGGCGAAGTTGGTGGTAATGCGGGTGTTCTCGGACGGGTGATAGTGCTCGTCGAAGCGAATGCTCTTGATGGAAAACTTGAAGTCTTTATTCGTCATGACCGGGAGCCTGCTCAAATATCCATATTCTCTATAATTAGCCGGTATTTTAGGTTGGGGGCATGACCGAGGGAACTGAATTGATTTCACAGAACCTTTAGCCATCCTCATGACGGGCGCGGGCAATAATGCGAAAGATTCGCCAGGTTAATGTGTGCCCTACCACCACTCGATGATCGCCGCGCTCCAAACGGCGCTCAGGCATCGTTGCCATCGCCGCCAGGCTCCCGCGCCGGTGCGGCAAACCACTTGTCCCGCGGCACCCACTTCTCCTGCACCGGGTCCCCCAGGTAATGCGGCGACATGATCTGCACCCCATATTCGTTGAACACGTCCTGGATGTTGGCGTGCAGCAGGCTCAGCAACTCCGCACGCGGCCTTGGCGCGCTAGGCACTGCCTGGGCCACCAGGCGGTATTCGGGGTAGAAGTCCGAAAGCCCGGTCTGGAACACCTGCGGGCTGGGGTTTTGCAGAATGCCATCGGTGCGCTGCGCCGCTTCCACCAGCATCGCCTCAACCTGGCGCCAGGGCGTGTCATAGCCGATGGTGACCACGGTATCGACAATGTAGCCCTGCCCTTGCACCACCCGCGAATAGTTGCGCGTCACCGAACCGGTGATCATTGAATTGGGCAGGGTCAGCACCTCGCCAAGGCCGGTGCGAATGGTGGTGTTGAAAATGCCGACTTCGGTCACCGTGCCTTCGTTGTCGCCTACCCTCACGTATTCGCCAGCCTTCAGTGTGCGCGAGTAGGTCAGGATCAGCCCTGCCGCCGCCTGTCCCACCACGCTTGTGGCACCCAGCGAAATCATCAGGCCCAACAGCACCGAAAGCCCTTTGAAGGCATCGGTACCAGAGCCGGGCAGGTACGGGTAAGCCATGACCAGGGCAAACAGCCAGATCGCCAGCGAAGTGAGCCGTGTCGTGGGCCGCAGAGTTTCTTCGGTCAGCCACTTCAATGTGCCCGGGCGGGCCATCCGCTCCAGCACGCGCCGGCTGAAACCGCTGATGCCACGGGCGATGAAGAAAATCATGACGGCCACGGCAATACCGGGGATGGCGTGCAGGATGCCGTCGAGCAGGTAGCGCAGCAGGTCGAGCAGGTGCAGGTTGAGGCTTTCGCCCCACGGCCGGGTGTAAGGGAACTGCGACAGCACGAAGCTCAGCCACTGGTAGCTGAGCAAAAGCACGATCACCCAATACATCAGGCGCAGCAGACGGTCGATGAGGTAGTACACGTACTGCATGTCGAACAATGGCAGCTGGCCTACCTTGATCTGCCGCGCGCGCTCACGCATCAACTGCGTCAGGCGCCCGCGCAGCTTGCGCCGGCCCAGGTTGGCGCCCTTGATAAGCACCACGAACACCAGTGTGGCGATGGCGGAAAAGCCCAGCGCCTTGAGCATAAAACGCAAGCTGCGCGCCTCGCCGGTTTCGTCCACTACCTGGCGCAAGGTGGCCGCTGCCTGCTCGGCGGCCGCGCGGGTGTCGCCGCCCTCCACGCCCAGGTCCTGCGGCGCGACGATGAAGGCCCGGCGCCCACCCAGCAGCACCAGGTGGCTGTTGACGATCGGGTCAATGCTCACCTTGAGCTCGTCGGTGCCGCGCAGTGCCTCCTCGATCACCGACGTGGCCCGCTGCACGCGGGCAGCAGGCGTTTCGCCCAGCAGTGTGGCGTGTAACGTGATAATGCTGCGGTTGGCGATTTGCAGTTCTGCCGGCTCACCCGGTATGCCATCGGTGGCGCTGCCGATGGCCTCCTTGCCCTGCCCCATCGTCGGCAGCAAGGCGCACAGCACCAGCAACACAGTCAAAAGGCGATTCATTGCGCACTCCCTGGCCCATGGCACGAACAGCGTTGCTGTAGTGATAGCACAGCCTCCACCGGCCGGGCCCAGGGGCCAGACGGTCATGGCGAATCGCCTTGAGAGGGCTATCGTTGCTTGTCTGGGCAACGACTACCGAGCGAGGGGCGCAGCCATGAACACCAGTGATCTACTCGAACAGTTGCTGCGCGCCGGGCAAGGCTCGCAAGGGCGTCAAGGCAGCGGCGGCATGTCATGGCAAGACGGCCTGGGCGGGTTGGGCGGCTTGCTGGGTGGCCTGTTGGGTGGCCGTGCTGGCAGCGGCACGGGCGGCTTGCCCCAGGGGCGCTCTGCGGGCGGCACCAATTTGGCCGCCCTGGCGTCGCTGGGCATGATGGCGTTCCAGGCCTATCAAAGCTGGCAGCGCAGCCAGGCGACAGCCCCGCAACAGGCGGTGCGTACTGTCGATCAGTTGTCCGGCCCCGAGGCCGAGGACCACAGCCATGCCATCTTGCGCGCGCTGATTGCGGCAGCCAAGGCAGACGGCCGCATCGACCACCAGGAAGAGCAACTGATTTACGCTGAAATCAAACGTCAAACCAGCGACCCACGGCTACAGCAATGGCTGGATGAAGAAGTCAGCAAGCCGCTCGATGTTGCCGAAGTGGCCCAGTCGGCACGGGACCCGGCCATGGCAGCAGAAATGTACCTGGCCAGCGTGATGCTGGTGGATGACCAGCAGGACGCCGAGCGGGCCTACCTTGACGAACTGGCCAGCGCACTGCAAATCGACCCGGCATTGCAGGTGCATCTGGAACAGCAAGCCAAGGCAGGTGCCTGAACGGGCTGTCAATTTACCCAGTGCAAACCAGACGTCTGAGGGACTGCGAAAAAGCTGTCGGTCAGTCGCGGCCTCTGAATGAGGGCTGAAACCGATGCGGCCAGTTTCTGCATTGCGGGGGTTGCCATGAATATATGGAAATACGTATATTCGGCTTTCCATATGTATTGGTGCAGCGATGATCACTCCGCCCGATGTCTTCAAATGCCTGGCTGACGAAACCCGCGCTCGCGCCACCCTGCTCATCGCCAGCCTGGGAGAGCTTTGTGTGTGCGAACTGATGTGCGCGTTGGGCGACAGCCAGCCGAAGATCAGCCGCCATCTGGCGCAGCTGCGCAGCAATGGCATGTTGCTGGACCGGCGCCAGGGCCAGTGGGTGTATTACCGCCTTAATCCAGCGCTGCCCGCCTGGGTTCACGAGATGCTGCAGGTCACCTTGCAGGCCAATTCGCAATGGTTGGCCGACAACACACTTCGGCTCAAGTGCATGGACGACCGCCCCGTTCGCGACGCCGCCTGTTGTTGATCACCCTTTCGGCCCTGGCACTGCGCCGGCGCCCCTGACGTCCGCCACGAAGCAAAGGAGCCCTCCATGCGAGTCCTGTTCATGTGCACGGCCAACAGCTGCTGCAGCATCCTTTCTGAAGCGCTGTTCAACCACCTTGCCCCGGCAGGTTTCGAAGCGATCAGTTCAGGCAGCTTCCCCAAGGGGCAAGTATTGCCCCGTAGCCTGAGCACGCTGGAGCAGGCCGGTATTTCGACTGCTGGCCTGAGTAGCAAGGGCAACGACGCATTCGAGGGCAACCCGCCAGACATCGTCATTACCGTCTGCGACAGGGCCGCCGACGAAGCCTGCCCGGTGTATTTCGGACCCGCGCTGAAGTCGCACTGGGGGCTGGAAGACCCGTCGGATGTGGTGGGTGACGAGGCGCGAGTCGGCGCGGCCTTCCAGGCCACGCTGGCCCACATCGAATCGCGCTGCCGAGCCTTCTTCGCCCTTCCATTCGCTAGCCTCGACCGTGATCAGCTCAAGCACGCGCTGGATCGCATCGGCACGCAATAAGCAGGAGTAAAAATGTCCGATCATCTCCCCAACCTCGACCTCGCGTTGTTCGATCTGCCCCCAACGGCAACCGTTGCCAGCGAGCACAAACCACGCATCCTGCTGCTGTATGGGTCTACCCGCGAACGCTCTTTCAGCCGCTTGCTGGTAAAGGAAGCCGCGCGCCTGCTGGAGCACTTCGGCGCCGAGACCAGAACCTTCGACCCTTCAGGCCTGCCGCTGCCTGATGATGCGCCGGTGGAGCACCCCAAGGTGCAGGAATTGCGCGAGCTGGTGCAATGGTCGGAGGGCCAGGTCTGGTGCTCGCCGGAGCGCCATGGGGCGATGTCTGCGGTGTTCAAGGCGCAGATCGACTGGGTGCCCCTGGCGATGGGCGCCGTTCGCCCCACCCAGGGCAAGACCTTGGCGGTGATGCAGGTGTGTGGTGGCTCGCAGTCGTTCAACGTGGTAAACCAGCTGCGGGTGCTTGGCCGCTGGATGCGGATGTTCACTGTGCCGAACCAGTCTTCCGTACCCAAGGCCTACCTGGAATTCGATGAGGCTGGCCGCATGAAACCTTCGCCGTACTACGACCGCGTGGTGGATGTGATGGAGGAGTTGGTAAAGTTCACCGTGCTGCTACGCGACCGTCAGGACTACTTGGTGGACCGCTACTCGGAGCGCAAGGAAACCGCCGAGCAGCTATCTGCCCGCGTCAATCAGCGATTAATCTGAAGCGGCTGCACGACCCCCTTGCACCAGGATGGCTAGCCCACCCTGGTGCGCTTTAGCGACGATCAGCGGTCTTGGTCACGCTGCGGGTTATCGCGTTGCGACTGCTGGCCGCCCATGCGGTCTTTATCCGCCTGGTTCTGCTGGTCGGTTACATTGTCTGCAGGCCGGCCGCCTTTGCTACCGGTATCACTGGAACGGTCCCAGTCCTTGTTCATCTTGTCTTCGGGCTTCTGCCCTGGCTGGTTATGACCCGGTTGTTGCTGGTTCGGCATGCCACCGCCCGAGCCTTGACCGCCCTGCTGCCCGGTACCCGCGGTGTTGCTGCCCGCACCGGTGTCAGCATTGCCCTGATTGCCGCCCTTGTCTTGATTATTAGCCATGATCGCTTACCTCAAGTCAGACACAGAAAGGCCTGTGTATTCGTACGACTGCGGCTTTGCTGGCGTGGCTGTATTTATTCGCCACCTTTCGGATAAGCGATACCAAATGCAGCGACTTGATACTGAGCCGCGCTAAATACCGATGTGCTGCAGGACGAAGCTCTGGGGAAACAGACACGCCGTGTCCAGAAAAATTGGGGCAATTCATCTGTTTAAGCTGATCTGTAGCGCTGCATGGCTTATCCTTGTGCCTCGCAATCAACTTCGAAGCAGTGAATTGAACAATGGGTTTTGAACAACTAGCTGAGCTACGTGACCGCCTGCGGGCGGAGAAAGTGCAGGAAAAGGCCGAAAGCCCGAAGCCCCCCAAGCGCAAGTCTCCGCCCCAGGCGAAGCCTCGTGAGCAGGACCCGGCGGTAGCGGCGATCTGGCCGTTGCAGAAGCATTTTCCACTGGCCTTCCCTGTCAATCCGGCCCCCAAGGTTCCGCTCAAAGAAGGCATCTTCAAGGATGCCGAGCAACACCTGGAGCTGCTTGGCATCACCAGTGAACAGCTCAAGCTGGGTATTTCCACCTGGTGCCGGGGCACCCGTTACTGGGCAAGCATGGTCGAGAACGCCCCGCGTCTGGACTTGAATGGCCAGGTCGCCGGTATTGTGACCGCCACTCAGGCGATCCATGCGAAGCAGCAAGCTGCTCGCCATCGCGGCCAGGACCGACGCAATCGTGCCAAGTCGAAAGCACGTGCTGCGGCCCCCGTTGCCGAGACCGCGGCCGAGCAGGCTCCAGACTGAATTCAGACGAAACAGTCGAAGGGTTGGCGCTGCTTGTGCGCATCGCCAACCAGCACATCCTCGCGCTGAAGATCAGTCAGCCACCACTGGACTTGCTCAGGATGGAACTGGCGCGCTTGGCGCAGGCAAGCAGAAAGGCACTTGCACAGAATGAGTCCGTCACCAACACAAGCTGCCCTTTGAATCTTACTGGACTGGAATCCTTTACCCGGCCCTGGTCGAGCGATGACGTATCGGGCTGTCTCAGCCAGTCTTGCTTCCCCACAAGCGCAGCGTTCATCGACTCACGCATACCTGAAACAAACGTGTAGGCATCGCTGTTTTTTTCGTGGTTGCCTTGCATGCTGACCAATGCGCTATCGAGTGTGGCAAGTGCCAGAGGAGAGACCCGCCACATTGCATACGAATGTGAGGATTGGCCCAGGCTTTCAACAAACGCCTCACCCAAGAGTGCAGACAGAATCCTCGCCCCGACCAAGCTGTTACCACCGCGATTGCCACGGGTGTCGAATACCACCAGTTTGGCGTCCTCGCTGCGACTGGGCAGGATCAACGCCGCAGCGCTGAACAGGGAGAGGGTCAGGTTGACCAGAAGCAGGAACTCGACGAAAGAAAAGTCTTTCTTGAATGTGGGAAGATCATTGAGGGCCCACCAGAATTCCAGCTGGAAAAGAAAAATTGTGAATGCCCACGCAAGGGCTACCCAATCTGGCGGTGCCGTCCGGCGGATCCGGAAAACGGTCATGACGCCCAAAAGAATCCTGGTGATGGACAAACCCAGCACCATCGAAAGCACGGTCACCAAGATAGGGAAATTGCCCACCGCCGCCTCCTCGGATGTACGCTGTTTCTCGCAAAGCGTGCCGTCGTTGACCTATACAATTCCTTGGTCAAACTTCCAGGACAAGGCCATCGGCCGAACCACCTGAAGAATGACCGAAGCGAGCCTCTGATGCGCTTGTGTGACCGCCATGGCCCAGATTAGGCTCTTACGGGATCGGCGGGAGATAGACAACTCGGTCTCGCCCTCCCTGTTTGGCTGCGTAAAGTGCACTGTCGGCACGCCGCAGTGCATCATCGATCTGCTCGCTATCGGCGACTAAAGTAGATCCTAGGCTGAGGCTCACCCTTAGCGCACCGCTGGAGAGTTGCATCGGTCTGCTGCCAACGAGCAGGCGCACGCGTTCCGCGATCCGCACCAGCTCGTCAGCGTCCTTTACCCGTAGCAATGCGACGAATTCCTCACCGCCCTGGCGTACCAGCAAATCGTCCGGGCGAAGGGCTGCTCGCAAGCGACGCGCACACTCGCAGAGCACCTGGTCACCGTCAGCATGACCATACTTGTCGTTTACCGACTTGAAGTGGTCAAGGTCCGCATACAGAGCACCCAGCTTCAGACCTTTCTCCTTTGCCAAACGGCGTTCCCGATCCTGGAAGGCCGCCACCGCGCCGCGGTTCCATAGCTGTGTTAGCGGATCAAGCAAAGCCTTGCGTTGCTCACGGTCCATTTCAAGCCGTAAGTCGTGGTTGGCCTGTATCAAGCTGCGCAGTTGTAGATAACCCTCTGCGAGCGTGGCCAAGTCTCTGAAGTTGGCCTGTTGGGCCTCACTTAGCAGGCGTGGGCGAGGGTCGAACATGCATAACGTTCCGATTGCTTTGCCGTTCCCGGCACGCAAGGGGTGACCGGCGTAGAAGCGGATGTAGGGTGCGCCAATCACCAGCGGATTATCGGCAAATCGCGCATCGTACTCGGCGTCAGGCACCACCAGGGTGTCGTCACCCAGAATGGCGTAGCCGCAGAAGGACACATTGCGCGGAGTCTCGTTTACATCTAGCCCAATCCTGGCCTTGAACCATTGCCGATCGTGATCAATCAGGCTGATCAGTACAGTATCCACGTGCGCCACTTCTTGAGTGAGGCGCACCAGGGTATCGAGGTAATGCTCAGCCGGTGTATCCAGCACATTCATCTCATCAAGGGTACGCTGGCGCAGCGTTTCGTCAGTCGGTAAGGGGCAAGCCGGCATGTCTTTTCTCCAGCCCATGGGTGGTAGCGTCTGCAAAAGACCCTACGCTGATTGAAGTCTTCACCACACATACTGCAATCGCAACGTCCAGGTGTTCACATCCGGTGAACCTGTGCGCTCGGAGACAGTGTCCGAATAGGCAATCAACCCGCCGAACTGGGGCGATAGCATGAAGCCCAGGCTGGCGCCCAGCAGTGTGTTCTCTTGCTGGTTATCCTGGTTGACGCCATTGATTCTGGTTTCCCCGCCTTTGTTATAGGTGGCGTCGAGAGAGGCCCACAGCGCACGGTTGAAGCTGTAGCTGTAGTGCCCTTCGACGGCATACAGCGGCTTCTGCTCAAGCTTGTTGTCGCCCAGGTAATCCTCATTGTCGCCATACAGTGACACGTAGGTGTTGACCTCGAGCCAGGTCGGCCCGATGGGCGTGCCAAATGCCAGCTCCGGTTTGAATACCCAGCGGTTGGCGCCGATGTTGATGATGCGCTTCTTGTCGTAATCGCCGGTGGGCGCAGTGACCCACATGGCCCCGGTCAGGAATGTCTCGGGCTGCCAGGTGGCGAACTCTTCCTGGGTCAGCGCCGGCCCGCCAAACAGGTTGTGCACGAAAACCAGCTGCACATCCCCCATCCCGCCATTGTGCTTGGTCCCGTCGAAAAAACGCGCATCGTCGAATGATGCACTGACATCGGCATACGGCTGGATTACCTGTATCGCAGAGTTGCGCCCGTCGATGCCGAAGGATCGCGCGTAGCGCAGGATGTACAGGTCGGCGTTCAGTGACAGCCCGTCGATCGGCAATGAAGTGTCGATCGGCGTGTTGGTGTCGATGAGGTTGTAGTAGCCGAAGATCATGTTCAGGTCGGTTGGCAGGTTTTGCCAGTCGCGAGCGTTTCTGGGGCTGGACGATGGCCAACATCTACAACCGCAGGCTGAAATTCAAGGACCTGCCCGAAGCAGGGCTGATGGGTGGCATCGTGCCGGTGGCGCCGATCAATCACCTGTCCATGCTCACCGACTACATCTCGCCGGGCGAACGCCTGGTCGCTTGCCCCAACCAGGACGTGGTCTACGGCGCTGGCAGCATTGCCCTGGATATTGAGCCGGTGGTGCTGCAAGTACCGGATTTCAAGGACCGTTTCTGGGTGTACCAGGTGGTGGACCTGCGCTCGGACAGCTTCGCCGAACTGGGCAAGATGTATGGCAGCAAACCCGGGTTCTATCTGCTGGTCGGGCCTGAATGGAACGGAAAAGTACCCGAAGGGATTACCCAGGTATTCCGGGCCAAGACCAATACCGGTTTTGTCATCCCCCGTGTTTTCCAGGATGACACCGACCAGGACCGCGAAGCGATTCAGCCATTCCTGTCGGGTATCGACATGTACCCACTTTCGCAATCCGATGGCAAAGCCAAACAGCGTGACTGGCGCAAGTCGCCCAAATTCCCTGCGCAAGCGGCGGGTGATGAAGAAACCCGCTGGGTGTTCCCGGAAAAGTTCTTTGATGAACTGCCGGCCATTCTCGCAGATGCCAAACCCTTGCCCGGTGAAGAGGCCCGCTACGCTCAATTGTCAAACCTGGCACAGATTGCACAGCGCGACCCTCAGCTGAAGCAGGCGATTATTGACGAAGCACAAAAAACCGATGAGGAAGTGGTCAAGCCGCTGTTGCAGTTCCGCAACTACGGCCAGCAACTGCCCCATCACTGGAGCACGATCACCAACGGCGCAGCGTTCGGTACCGATTACTTCCTGCGCACGGCGGTCGCCCGGTCGAACATCTTCGTCAACAAACAAATCGAGACCAAGTATTTCTACCAGGACCTGGATCAAACCGGACAACGCCTCAACGGTGCCCAACGTTACAGCGTGACGTTCGCCAAGGATGCCTTGCCGCCGGTTAAAGGTTTCTGGTCACTCACGCTCTACAACCAACAGCACTTCTTTGCCGAAAACGCCTTGGGCCGGTACTCCCTGGGCACCAAGAACAAAGCGTTGAAACACAATGCTGACGGCTCGCTGACGCTGTATGTGCAGAGCGAATCGCCGGGTGCCGACAAGGAAAGCAACTGGCTGCCCTCGCCGAAGGGCGCCGATTTCTCGCTGTACGTTCGAGCCTACTGGCCTGAAGCCTCTGCAATGAACGGCCAGTGGACCCCACCGGCGGTCGTCAAGGCCAACTGACAGCCGCATCAGGCCCCCTTTCAAACTGCGCCACATAAGGACACCCCATGAGCAGCTTGCGCAACACCCTGACCGCCCTGGCCGTAGCGGTCTCGCTGGGCAGCGTCGCCAATGCCGCCACGCGTTACGAAGAGCTGGCCAACCAGCCTTTCGAAAATGGCTTCCCGACTGAAGCCACCGCCCGCAGCCTGATAGACGAACTGGTCTTTCAGCGTGCAGTACAGTCGTACCTGTGGGCGTTGCCAGCAATCAACATCTGGTCGATGAAAGAGGCGTCGGAGAAACAGTTCGGTGCCGGCTACAACATCCTGCCGACCTGGAAGAAGCGCATCAATGCCAAGACGCTGGTGACCACCCCGAACTCCGACCTGGTCTACGCCATGAGCTACCTGGACCTGGCGAAGTACGGTCCGTTGGTGGTCGAGGCACCGCCCGGGGTGCAGGGCATGTTCGATGATTTCTTCCAGCGGCCGATTGTGGGGCCGACCATCGATGGCAAGACCTGGCGCGGTGACGTCGGCCTGGCCGGTCCCGACAAGGGCAAGGGCGGTACCTATGTACTGCTGCCGCCAGGTTATGACGGCCCTGAGCCTACCGAGGGCTTCGTCTACCGCTCGCGCACCAACAATGTGTTCCTGTTCTGGCGCACCTTCTTCAAGGACCCGAAGGACCTGAGCGTGCCGGTGGCCGAAGTGGAGCGCACGAAGATCTATCCGTTAGGCAAGAAGGATTCGGCGCTGCCCATGCAGTTCCCGGATGCTACCGGTGCGCCGATCAACATGCTGTTCCCCGAGGACGGCCGTTACTTCGAACTGCTCTCGCGCTTCATAGAAGCGGAAGCGGTCGACCCGGCGGACATGGACATGCGCGGCTTCCTGCATACCATCGGCATCGAAAAGGGCAAGGCCTTCGCCCCGGATGCCGAGCGACGCAAACTGCTGGATGAGGCGGCACGCACCGCGTTCAAGATGAGCAAGGTGGTCACCAGCCATCTGCTGATGAAAGAGCCAGGGGGGCTGTACTACACGGATCGCCAATATGTGAACACGTTCGCCGGGGAAAACACCGAGTTTCAGGCCAGCGGCACATTCACCAATCTTGAGCAGCGAGTGGCGTTCTTCACCTCTGCCTACTCGGACAGCCCGGGCATGGTGATGAACTTGGTCGGCGCCGGCGCCAAGTACCCGGCGACTACCCGCGATGCCGACGGCAAGTTCCTCGATGGCGCCCACACCTACAAGCTCAATCTTCCGGCAAATGTGCCGGCGGCGTTGTTCTGGTCGGTGACGGCCTATGACAACCTCACAGCCTCGGGCCTGGACAACGGCCAGCCTTTCCCGTCGCTCAACCAGATGGACAAGCCCGCGCAGAACAGCGACGGCTCGACCGACATCTACTTTGGCCCTGAATCACCAGGCACAGGGAAAAACTGGATTCGGACCGTACCGGGCAAAGGCTTCCTGGTGATCGTGCGCCTATACGGTCCCAAGCAAGCGTTCTTCGACCAGAGTTGGAAGCCCAGTGATCTGATCAAGCAGTAGCAAGAGGCTGCGCCAGCCCTTGCAGGTGTCGATACCCAGCCGCTTGAGCGAAATCGGCCAGGTGCCAGATCACGCCGTTGGCGCCCCATGAACCATCGGAGACTACGCAGTTACATCGGAGGTAGGCCCAACTTGATATTGCTCATCGGTCACTTTTTCCAGCCAAGTAACGTTCTTGCCATCCAGGGCTTCCTGCACGGCGATATGGGTCATGGAGGTGGTCGCGGACGCGCCATGCCAGTGCTTGTGGCCAGGCGGGCACCAGATCACGTCACCTGCACGAATCTCGACAATGGGTTCACCTTCGCATTGGGTCCAGCCGCAGCCCGCCGTGACGACAAGGGTCTGCCCCAGAGGATGGGTGTGCCAGGCGGTGCGGGCGCCCGGTTCGAAGGTGACGCTGGCGACCGAGACGCGAGCGGGTTCAGGCGGGAAGTTGAGCGGGTCGATACGAACGGCGCCGGTAAACCATTCCTCCGGGCCTTTGATCGATGGCTGTGAGCCTGCGCGCTTGAGTTCCATTCGGTTGTCCTCGTGGTGAGTTAGTTAATCGCGTTGTTCGGGCTTGGGCAGCGCAAACGCCACCACGTAGTCACCCTTTTCAGTTGTGGCGGAATTGCCACCAGCGCTGACCACCACAAACTGGCGACCACTACGGGGTGACAAATATGTCATTGGTGTGGCCTCGGCGCCGACCGGAACCTTGCCTTTCCAAAGCTCTTTGCCGGTGCGCACGTCCAGTGCACGAATGGCAAAGTCCTGTGTGCCAGCCATGAACACCAAGCCGGCGGAAGTGGATATCGGCCCGCCACGGGTCGGCATGCCGACGGGCATGGGCAGGTGTGTGGCGATACCAAGCGGGCCGGTTTCTTCGGCCGTTCCCAACGGCATGGACCAGACCAACTGACGCGTTGCCAAGTCAATCGCACTGATCGTTCCATACGGAGGTTGTTGGCACGGCACACCGAGTGGGGACAGGAAGCGCCCTTGTTCGATGCCCCACGGGGTGCCGAGCTGTGGGGCGTTGCCTTCATGGCCGCCGTTGCTCATGCCCTTGTCGTAGGCCTGGCGCGGAATCATCCGGCTCCAGGTCGCTACACGGGTGTCGTTGACCACCAGGTAACCCAGGTTCTCGGCAATGGTTACCGAGCCCCAGTTCATGCCTCCCAGCCAACTTGGGTACTGCAAGGTCAGCTGCTCGCTCGGTGGGGTGAATTCACCCTCGTAACGGGAGCGGCGAAAGTCGATTCGGCAGATCAACTGGTCGAGCGGAGTAAGCCCCCACATGCGCTGTTCGCTAAGCGGCTCGGTACCAATGGAAGGCATGCCGATCGAGTACGGCTGTGTCGGTGCCGTCCAGTCATCTGCCACACCGCCCTGAGGCACGGCGAGGTCTTCAACCTTGGCAATCGGCGTACCTGTGCGACGGTCGAGCATGAAAATCTGGCCGCGTTTGGTGGTTTGAATCAGCGCAGGGATCGTCCCACCCTGCCCGTCCGGCACATCGTAGAGCGCCGGTTGCGAAGGCACGTCGTAATCCCAGATGTCGTGCCGTACGGTTTGGAAGCGCCACTTCTCGCGCCCGGTGGCAATGTCCAGCGCCACGATGGACGACGAATAACGCTCGTCTGCCGCCGTGCGGTGACCGCCCCAAAAGTCGGGCGTCGCGTTGCCGGTTGGCAAATAGATAAGCCCCAAGGCGTCATCGAATGCCGGGGTCGACCAGACGTTTGGCGTGCCTGCCGAGTAAGTCCCACCTTCCGGCGGTAACCGGGTGATCGCGGGATTGCCCAGGTCCCAGGCCCATACAAGCGCCCCGGTGTGTGCATCGAATGCCCGAACCACACCCGAAGGCTCGCCGACTTTCTGGTTGTCCCATACCAGCCCGCCTACCACCACCAGATTCCGCACCACGGTGGGCGCTGCAGTGGGGAAATACAGTTCCTGGTTTTGCTCACCCATACCCACCCGCAGGCTTACGCTGCCGCCGTCACCGAAGTGTGTGCAGGGGGCACCGGTCATGGCATCAACTGCGATGATGCGGGCATCTACGGTGGTGGCAATAATCCGAGGCATACACAGGGAAGAGGCGTTCTGCGCGCTGCTCGCCGTAGTGTTTGCCGCGTCGTCGTAATAGCCCACACCACGGCAACGTGGGTAAACGTTGTTGGTTGCGGCCTTAGGGTCGAAACGCCAGATTTCTTCACCGGTATCGGCATTCAGGGCGAACAATTTGCTGGATTGGGTGCAGCCGTACAGTATGCCGTTGACGTGCAGAGGTGTAACCACGTGACCTTGGCGGCCCTCGGGAATTTCGCCGGTACGGTAGGTCCACGCCACCTTGAGTCCGGCAACGGTGTCTGGGGTTATCTGTTCCAGCGCAGCGTGCCGAGTGCCGGAAGGCGTCCGCCCAAAGTAACGCCAGTCAGGGCCGTCCACTCGTCCCACCGCGACGCCTGGCACCGGGGCAGTGGCGCCATCTGCGGTTTGAATCGGCTGTGGTTGCAGTGCCGTGTAAAACGTT
The DNA here is from genome assembly GCF_037993085.1 of Pseudomonas sp. YNh. NCBI lineage: Bacteria > Pseudomonadati > Pseudomonadota > Gammaproteobacteria > Pseudomonadales > Pseudomonadaceae > Pseudomonas > Pseudomonas sp. YNh. Next base: position 87,272 of record NZ_JBBMRJ010000009.1, read on the forward strand.
GCGCCCAGGGCGACAATCAGCACAGCGGCCAGACAGAGACTGGGGCGTTTGGCCTTGGGGCTAGTCGGAGCACATAACAACAGCAATACCGCCAACACCGCAAAGAGTACCAAGCGGGAAAACAACGGCCAGAACCCAAGACCGACTTCCCACAACGACCACACCACCGTGCCCGCCAGCACCAGCAAATACAGCACCACACCCAGCCAACGCTGCCGGGCAATCAATACCCCCGCCACCAGCAGCCCCAGCCCTGCCAAGGCAAAGTACCAGGAGCCTCCCAAACTGATCAGGTAGGCGCCGCCAACGGCCATGCCAAGCCCGACCAACAGGATGAACAAGCCAAGGATGACCAGCATCGCTGAGCGTAAAGTTGCGGTGACGGCAGGTGGCATATGCTTACGGCTCCGAATCCATTTGAATAGGCGTTCAGTGGGCGTGGCTTATCGCATCACAAAGCCGCCATCGACAGAAATGGACTGCCCTGTCACGTAGCTGGAGGAGTTACTGCACAGCCACAACACGGCATCGGCAATTTCTTCGGGGCGGCCGTGGCGGGCCATAGGGATGAGTTGCAACATGCCGTCGAGCGCGTCTTTCTGCCCCGAGGCCACCATCTGATCGGCCATGGGGGTCCATATCAGGCCGGGACACACGGCGTTTACACGAATGTTCCGGGCGGCGTATTCCAGAGCGGCGCTTTTGGTCAGGCCGATCACACCATGCTTGGCAGCGTGGTAGTTGGCCCGTTGTGCGCCGCCCACCAGGCCACCCAGCGAGGAACAGTTGACGATGGCGCCGCTGCCTTGCTCACGCATGTGCTGCAACTGGTATTTCATGCAGGCCCACACACCCCGCAAGTTCACCGACATGACCCGGTCGTAATCCTCGCTGGAGGCATCAGCAGTTTCGGCTAACTGGTTCTGGATGCCGGCATTGTTGAACGCGGCGTCCAAGCGGCCAAAGGCGGCAACGGTGGCTTTAACCATCGCTTCAACCTGATCCAGGTCGCTGACATCGCAACCCAAACCGATGGCTCTGTGGCCCTTGCTGACCAGCGCTTCAGCCGCCGATTGGGCGGCTGCGCCGTTGATGTCGGCCAGAGCAACGGCAGCGCCGGCATCAGCGAATGCCTTGGCGGTAGCCAGGCCAATGCCAGATGCTGCACCGGTGACCAGTGCGACTTGGTTTTGAAAGGAAAAGCTCAAGGATAGATCTCCGCTAGCACAATTCACCGAAAAACTGCGAGGCCGGACCCGCGGCATCTCTTATGGTTGGCAGGCTAATCAGGAAAGCTTCTGAGAACTAGGCAGGGAAAACAGGATGCTCCAGTGAGTAAGGCTCATCAATGGGGGCGCCAGATCTGGGTAATTGATGAGCGTTACTCACAACTTCATGCCGATTGGCCTCAGTAGTCGCTACGCTTGTGCTGCATTAAGTTGCCCACTGAAATGATCTTCGCCTCAGGAGCTTACTGATGCCAAAAATCACCGCCGGGTTAGCCCTTGCTACTGCACTGATCTCGAATGCGGCCATTGCAGCCCACCCTGCCCCCGATCAACCCATGCTGATTGTGAAGAATGGTGAGCAGCCCTCCATCGAGGGGCCGGCGAGCGGTTTTGTCGGTAGCGCGCGGATTGATCCGCTATTCCCCACCCGAGCGCCGTCTCGGGTGTCGGCGGGTTACGTCAACTTCCAACCGGGCGGCCGTTCGATGTGGCACACCCACCCGCTGGGGCAGGCTTTGGTGGTGACCGCCGGCACAGGCTGGGTTCAGCAAGCGGGTGGTAAGAAGCAGTTGATCAAACCAGGGGATGTGATCTGGACGCCCCCAGGTGTCAAACACTGGCACGGCGCAACGGCCACCACCGGCATGACCCATATGGCCATTCAAGAGTCTCTCGACGGCAAGAACGTTGAATGGCTGGAACCCGTCAGCCAAGCGCAATACGAGGCCGCCGAATGAAGTGTGGAAGCACAAAAGCTGAGTGCCAAACCGCGAGGTGTCTGATTTCAGCAAACACGAACTGGCCTGATCAGGGGCTGATCGGCCCCAACGGCTGAACCTCGCGAATCAGGTCAATCAACAACCGCAAGCCCACCGGCAGTTGCCGGTGGCTTGAGTAATACATGTGAAAACCCGGCGCGACGCTGGACCAGTCATCCAGCACCCTGAGCAAATCGCCGGAGGCCACCAGCGGCGTGATCACCGGCTCAGGCGCGTACATCAAGCCAGCGCCGTGCCGAACCAATGACACGCCAATGCGCGTCTCATCAATGGTGATCGCCCCCGGAACAGCGATGGCCAACTGTTCGCCATCCTTCTCGAATTCCCAGTCGTACATCCGGTCATTGCCAAGACGAATCCGTAAGCAGCGGTGCTTGAGCAAATCGAGCGGATGCTTCGGCTCGCCAAAGCGATGGAGGTAGTTGGCAGAGCCTGCCACCACCCAGCGAATGTCCGGCGACAGGCGCTGGGCGATCATGTCTTCCGGCACCGTACCGCCATAACGAATGCCTGCGTCATGCCCGCCACCAATCACATCCACCAAACGGTTGGTGACCGTCAGGTCGATTTCGATGTCGGGGTAACGGTCATTGAAAAGGGGTAATACGGGGCCAAGGAGAAAATCCGCGCCATCGCTCAAGGTGTTTAAACGAATGCGTCCAGTGGGCTCATCGCGGTAGCGATTGAGCACCTCCATCGCCTGGCCGATTTCATCGATAGGCCCACTGATCAGGGAATGCAACTCTTCGCCGGCGGCGGTCAGCGTCACACTGCGGGTGGTTCGATTCAGCAGCCGAACACCAAGGCGAGTCTCCAGACCTTTGATTGCATGGCTGAGCGCCGACGCGCTGATACCCACATCAAGGCCTGCCCGGTTAAAACTCTGGTGGCGGACAATAGCCAGAAAGTAAACGAAGTCGGCCAGGTTGGCACGGCTGAGTTGCATGGGCGGCTCCTGCTGACAAAGACGGTTCGCGGATGTCTCTATACCAGCATTAGCAGCTTTCGTTAACAGGCCCCTCATTCGAAGCTCATTTCTCAGCGCCGGCCTGGCCAGGCGCTAGGGGCAATCACAGCGCCACCTGTGCCAAACAGCCAGGCAAAGCCCGTTTGAACCAGAACACTGGGTGCGTCACCCACGGAAGGTCGCTGCGCACGCCAAAAATGTCACGGACAGCATTACGACTGCCTGGGTGTCAACACAGAGGCGGTAGCGTTCTCGCTGGAGAAAACAAGGAACGCCAAGTGGGCCTCATAGCGATTGAGCACATCATCTATGACCTGCTGTTTGGTCAGGCCCATCAAGTCATAACCGCCAGACCCCGTCTGGGTGAACACCTCCAAACGGTAATAGACATCGATCTCGCGCGTCATGCGGCCACTGAACATGGGCACAGGCGCCTCGACAATAGCGACGTGGTAATGGAAGTCACGGAATTCGTCCATCGATACCTGCAGCAGCGGTTCCTCGATACCGCTGGTATTGACCAGGTTTTCCCGGGTGACGTGATAGCCCTGATGGCGGAATTCAGCGACGACTTCGCCCAGCGCTGGCCCGACTGTCCGGTCCAGGAACTGGGTGACCTGGTGCAGCGATGGGTACGCCCGCAGGTGCTCGAGCCGTTGCTTCCAGGAGCGCTCCGGTACATGCCCCCCGCTCGCCGCCATCGAGGGACGGCGCAGCACGCGCCCTTCACGTTCGGCACGTTCCATGCGCAATACCTTGTAGAAGGATGCCATCACCAGATAAGCAATGACCGTCACCGGTAGCGCAAAGATCAGCGTTGCATACTCCATGGTCGTGACCCCACCTGCGACCAGCATCGCCACAGTGAGCATGGCCGTGAGCAAGGCCCAGAAAATCCGCAACCAGCTCGGGCCGTCCTGGGAAGGGTCGGGAATCGTTGCAGAAAAGTTCGACATCACCATCGCCCCGGAGTTGGCGCTGGTGAGGTAGAACAGCAAGCCTGACAGCGTTGCCAGTCCAATCAGGAACGTCGAGCCCGGGAACATCTGAAGCAGTGCATACCAACCCCGCTCGGGGCTGTCCATCGCCAGCGTGGCAAACTCGGTGTTGCCCTGGAGCACCTGAAAAAGTGCGCTGTTGCCGAACAGCGAGACAATGATGAAATCGCACAGTACCGGCGCTGTGACTGCCGCCAGGACGAATTCACGCAAGGTGCGGCCCCGCGAGATTCGCGCCAGGAACACGCCGACGAATGGCCCCCAGGCCAGCCAGAAGGCCCAGAAAAACAACGTCCACCCCCCCATCCAGCCGGCCCCGTCGGGCTCGTAGGCAAACGTCTGGAATGTACGCGCAGGAAAGGTGACGAGAAACTGACCGATGTTCGACACCAGTGCATTCAACAAGAACGCCGTCTGCCCTGTTATCAGGATGTACAGCATCATCGCCACGGCGCTCCAAAGGTTCAACTCGGCGATCCAGCGGATGCCTCGGTCAACCCCGGAGGTGGTGGCCGCAATGGTAAGCGCCACAGCACCCATCACCAATGCGATCTGTAATGAGAGGCCCTGTTCCAGGGCGAATATCAGCGAAAAACCAACACTCAGCAATACCACACCTATACCCATCGACGTGGCGACTCCAAACACGGTGCCGACCAGCGCAATGATACTGATGCCATCGCCCAAGGGGCCGCGTACGCGTTTGCCAAACAGCGGGTAAAGCGCGGCGCGAATCGACAGCGGCATGTCCCACCGATAGGCGAAATAACCCATGGCCATTCCCAGCAGGGCATACATCGCCCACCCTGCGATGCCATAGTGAAACATGGTCCAGATGACCGCGTCCTGCATGGCCTGGGCAGTACCGCCTTCGCCGCTGGGCGGGTGCAAGTACTGTACGACCGGGCCGGTGACCGAATAGAACAGCATGTCTATGCCGACCCCTGCGGCGAACAGCATGGCAACCCAGGTCACCAGCTTGTACTGCGGCCGCGAGTGGTCAGGGCCGATGCGCACGTCCCCTTCCCTGGATAACGCCACCCACAGCACGAAGCCGACGACCAGGGTCATCGTCAGCACGTAGTACCAACCCAGGTTCGTCGCAATCCAGTCGGTTGTCCGCTTCATCGCCGAGCGTGCCGCATCGGGCATGAGGATCGTGGTAATGGAAAACACCAGGATCACCATTGACGAGATCAGCAGGACGCGCCAGTTGATGCGCGCCTCCTTATGTACGACCAATTGGCCGGGACCTTTGCTGAGGTCACTGCGAGATACGGGAGGATCGTCAGCGTCGCCTGGTCGGCCAGGGCGGCGTGCCGTGCCGCCGAATTTGCTGCGCTCGAGTGCTGCCATCGACTTCACGCAGGGGCCAGCAGTCGTTGAAGTGGTCGGATCGTTACCGTTGCAGTGTTGATCCTTGGGAGGTACGAAGGGCATGAGCTTTCTCCTGTTGCGTACTTCATTCAACTCCACCTGATCAGGCCTGCCTCACAGTAGGAGCGAATTCCATCCATTCGGTTGTTTCATGCGATTGCACGCGCGCGTATGCGCGTTTGGGCAGCAGTCCCCAAGGCAGGCTCGCCCGGCGCCAGCGCAAGTGCGTGAAAGGGCCTGATGATGACGACCACATTGATCGTGCGGGGCAGGATTGCCGGTTCTGGACCAGGCTCCGTTGGCCGGGCGCAAGGCAGACAGCACAAGAGTGTTACGCATGTCGGCTGGATACACCGCAGTTCAGCCCCGCAGTGTCAATCAAGCGTTTCAACTGAGCCTTGGCTCAATTGAGGGTGGAAGCCCTGGGCAGGGAGCATCGCCAGGGGTGGCGTCGTCGCTGTTGCCGGACGACGTATGGGGAATGTTCTGGTGGAACCCGCGAATTGTAACGATACAGGCAGTCAAATAGAAGGCTCACCCACAGCTATCGGTCAGAAGCGGCGGAAAACGATGTGGCCAGTCGATCTGGATTGACTGGCTCCCTCAGGGCGTGAAACGGGCATTGAGCGGAAATGGATTGGGTGCTCGCGGAATCCTGAAATAGCATGGACTATTCCCGTTCAAGATGGCGCACTCGCGGTGAGCATATCCATGGAGCGAAAAGCAATCCCGTCAGCCACCTCTGACTGGGTCATACGCAGCACTACACCTGGTAGTGTGGAGCGCATCGAAGCGTGGTTTGGCGGCCATGGCTACGACCCGCATCGTCACGATACCTATTCGATAGGCCGCACCCTTGCCGGCGTTCAGAGCTTTCACTACAAGGGAGCGTTGTGCCACGGCGTGCCAGGCAACACACTTGTGCTGCATCCCGACGAAGTGCATGACGGCATGGCGGGCACGGATGTGGGTTTTCGCTACCGGATGGCCTACATCGACCCGTCGCTGATACAGAACGTTCTCGGGGGAGAACCGTTGCCTTTCATTGCTGGCGGCGTTGGCTGGAACGCTTACGCACGGTCCGCTGAGTTGCAGGATCGTACAAGAACAGTGCGCGTTCCGTTCGATAGGCTGGTCACTCCAATCAAGAGAGGATCAGCTATGTCCAGCAAGCAGCAGCAATTGGCATCACAACCTGTGAACCTGACTCAAAAAGCTTCTCTGATCGAGCAGCAATGGAGCCCAAGGGTTGTCGCCGAAATGAACGACTACCAGTTCAAGGTGGTACGCATCGAAGGTGAATTCATTTGGCATTCACACCCGGAAACTGATGAAGCTTTTCTAGTGCTCGAAGGCCTCTTGCGCATCGATCTCCCCGAGGGCTGCGTTCATGTGAAGCCGGGCGAACTGTATGTCGTACCACGTGGTGTAGAGCACAGAACAGCGGCAGAGACGGAAACAACACTTATGATGATTGAGCCGCAAGGCGTGTTGAACACCGGTCATGAAGGCGGGGAGCGAACAGCGCTGAATGACGTCTGGATCTGAGTCGACATCGCCAGCAGTGGCTAGCCTCATCAGGGCGTGAAGCGGACACCTGTCGAGAGGCGGCCATTTCATGCCCCATGGTTTGTCAGTTCCGGACCTTGCCTGAACGTCACTTCACCCTGAACATGAAGCCTTCAGGGTAAAGCCTGCCCCTGGAGGGAGAGTCAATGGCCCCGGGGCCAAGGGGCCAAAGCTGCCGGCCTGCCATGCACAGGCGTCAACGCAGGTAGTCCTGCACCCACTTCACCCAACAATCGGCGCCTATCTTCACCAACGCGTCGTTGAAGTCGTAATGAGGGTTGTGCACCGAGCAACCATGGAACTCGCCCGTACCGTTGCCCAGCATGAAGTAACAGCCTGGCCGTGCCTGCAGCATGTAGGCGAAGTCTTCGGTGCCCATGACTTTCCTGGGCATCTTGTCCAGCATCGCCCCATCGGCGAACAACGGCCGCAGGCTTTCCCGCAGCAACGCGCTTTCGTGATCGCTGTTGCACAACGCTGGCGCCAGTTGGGTGATTTGCACCTCGATCTCCACGCCAAAGCTTTCGGCGTGCCCCCTGGCTAGTGCGTCGATGCGGCTGTTGATCTTCTGCTGGGTCTCGGCCGTGTCTGTGCGCACGCTCAGTAGCATGCTCGCCTCGTCAGGAATGATGTTGTAGACGGTACCGGCCTGGATCATGCCGATGCTGATAACGGCATAGTCCTCGACGCTCAGGTTGCGCGACTTGATGGTCTGGATGCCACTGATCAGGCTGTTCAACGCCATCACCGGGTCTACCGACAGTTCCGGCATCGCCCCGTGCCCGCCTTTACCGGTGATACGAATGCTGACCCGTTCGGAGGACGCCATGGTCGGGCCGGCCTGCACCACACAGGTGCCCACCGGCATGCCGGGCATGTTGTGCAGCGCATACACCGAGTCACACGGGAAGCGCTCGAACAGGCCGTCGTCGATCATCGCCTTGGCCCCGGCCAGGCCCTCTTCGTCCGGCTGGAAGATCACGTTCAACGTGCCGTTGAAGCTGCGCGTGGCTGCCAGTTGCGCAGCGGCTGCCAGCAGGATCGCGGTATGCCCGTCATGGCCACAGGCATGCATGCGGCCGGGGATCTTGCTGGCATGCGCGAAGGGGTTTTTCTCGCTCATGGGCAATGCGTCCATGTCTGCCCGCAGGCCGATGCTGCGTGGGCTGTCCCCTGCTTTCAATACGCCGACCACCCCATGCCCGCCTACGTTGCGATGCACTTCATAACCCCAGGCCTGCAGCTTGTCGGCCACCAACGCCGCCGTGTCCGGGGTGTCGCCGCCAAGCTCCGGCGCGGCATGAATCTGCCGGCGAATCACGACGAACTCATCCAGTTCAGCCACCGGGGCCTGAGTTTGGTTGCTCGGGAAAGTAGTCATGTTCAAAGTGCCCATGTCATTCGCATCCTTTGTTTTCGGGGAAGTATTTGAGACAGGCCAGGCTGACAACGCCGCCGGCCAACAGGAAGTAGGCCGGCGCCATCGGGGTGCCGAGCGCAGCAATCAGCCAGGTCGCCACCAGCGGCGAGAACCCACCGAAAATCGTCACGCCCAGGCTGTAGCTGACCGAAGTGCCAAACGAGCGCCGCGCTTTCGGGAAGCCCTCCATCATCAGCGCAAAGAACGCACCGGCACCGATGCAGGTAGGCAGGATCAGGACCGCCACGCACATCATGGCCAGGCCCATGTGCTGCACCTGCCCAAGCAGGTAGAACACCGGCAGGGTCAGCACCACCGGCATGGCAACCGTCCACCCCAGCAGGCGCTTGCGCAGCTGGTACTTGTCGGCAAACTTGCCCGCCAACGGGCAGATGACCGCCATGCAGCCGCTGCTGATACAGGCAATCGCCATAGCGCTGCCGGCCGGGTAATGCAAGGCCGTGGTCAGGTAAGTGGGCATGTAGAACACGAACAGGTACATGCCGATGGTCGAGCTGGCCATCAGGCCGATACCCTGGGCGATACGTTTGAGCAGCTCGGCGTCCAGCACCTGGTCGGCCTTGTGCGCCGGTGCGGCCTCATGGGTTTCTGGCAAACGCGTGCGAATGTACCAACCGACCGGGCCGATCAGCAGGCCGAACATGAACGGTACCCGCCACCCCCAGCTTTCCAGGGCCGCGGGGTCGAGCAACTGGCTGAGGGCAAAGCCAAAGCCGGCCCCCAGCAATGCGGCGTATCCCTGGCTGGCGGCCTGCCAGCTGACGTTCTGGCAACGGTTGCCAACCGCACTGGACTCCATCAGGAACACCGAGGCAGTACCCACCTCCCCGCCGGCCGACATGCCCTGGATGAGCCGGCCAGCCACCAGCAACAGGGTCGCGAAAATGCCGATCTGCGAATAGGTGGGCGCAAATGCGATCAGCACAGTACCCAAGGTCATCAGCCCGATGGTCAGGCTCAATGCCGCCTTGCGCCCGCGCCGGTCGGCATAGCGACCGATGACCATCGCCCCCACCGGGCGCATCAGGAAACCGACACCGAAGGTGGCCAGCGACATCAGCAACGAAGCCATCGCCGACTCGGAGGGGAAGAAATGCTTGCCGATCAGCACAGCAAAAAAGCTGTAGATCGTGAAGTCGTACATTTCCAGTGCATTGCCCAGCGAGCAGGCAATCAAGGTTTTACGTGAGGAAGATGCCTGCGCGGCTGAATGCGCGCCCGTCTGCATGAGGGGCGGTGCGGGTAGCGGTCTAGTCATTGTTATCTCCGATGGCAATTCGCGGCGTGCAGCGAATATCGGCCAATCGGGCACCCAACACACTTGCAGTTTAGGCATGTGGCTAACCATTGGTTAATTGACCGGACCGGTCGCTGACCAATTTGCCCTGAACTGGCGCACAGATTGCCTTGCCTCTGCGCGCTGCCCCGTTAGTGCTCACTCAAGCGGGCAGCAAGCGCGGCCTCGCGCGTGCTCCAAGCCTGTCTAGCGCAGACCTTCTCGCCAACCGTAACGCCCCGCAGGGCCTTGATTAACCAAACGGCATGACATGGCCGAATAAGCAATCACGCTGCAACGTGCTGTTCATCGACGCTACAGACACCACATCACTGTGCTGGCCTGGAGTCGTGAATGAACACTCGCACTACGTCGTTGCTGTTGATGATCCAAGGGGCATGCCTTGCCGCGCAGGCACAGGCCGAGGGCTTTCCGACGCTCGGCCGGATTGCGCCGGGTTTTGGTTATTACGGGGTGGATAACGGTTTCGATGACAAGCTCAAGGTCTACGGCACCGTGGATGCATTCGCCAGCTATCACGACTCGCAGCACCACTCGGGCTTTCGCCTGGCCGGCGGTGGCGCCTGGACCAACAAGGTCGGGCTGTATGCCCGCAAGGGGCTGAACCCCGACACCGTGCTGGAACTCGACGTCGAGGAAGGCTTCAACGTGAATGGCAAAGCCCTGGAGGGCACCTGGGACACCATTGGTACCCTGCGCCTGGCAACGGTCGCCCTGCGCTCGCGCACCCTGGGCAAGCTTGAGTTCGGCAAGACCTACAGCATGGGCACGCCCACCTACGCCGACCCGTTCCTGGCCACCTACGGCTCACCCTACACCTACCTGGCCCTGCCGGCCGCCGGCAAGGGCGCTTTTTACCTGGACCTGCGCCCCAAGCACACCCTGGCCTACACCAGCCCGAACCTGAACGGCTTCAGCATCGGCACCGCGCTAAGCTTCGGCTTCGACGATGCCGCCAGCCAGGGGCGCACCGTGCGTGGCGGCGGCGCCAGGCTGCAATACCGCAACAGCCGGGTGATGCTGCTGGCCTCCTACAACCTGTATTACAGCGACCCCTGGGACGACGCTGGCACTTCACATCAGACCGCCAACTACTACAAAAGCCTGTCGGCGTTCTACGATTTCGGCCCACTGGCCACCAGCCTGACCTGGCAACGCCAGGACGTAGACCAGGCCGGCACGCCCAGTACCACGCTGTACACCTTCGGGGTGATGGCGCCAGTCGGCGAGCGGGATGTGCTGCGCCTGGCCGTGATGCAACGCGAGGTCACCGCCCGCGACAAGGACGCAGCAGGGGTGATGATCGGCTATGACCATTTCATCAACCCACGCTGGGCCGTCTACGGACGGCTCGGCCTGATTGCCAACCAGCGTGCGTCGTCCGTCACCTACGCAGGCACCCCGGTGGATCAGGTTGGCGACAACCCTGGCAACGTGTCGCTAGGCATGTACTACCACTTCTGACGCCACTGGGCGTGTTTGCCTGAGTACCTGCCCGCGCAAGCTGTGGAACAGCTCCTGGGCAGGCGCCGTAAGGCTGTGGCGGTCGATACAGACCAGGTTGATGGGGTAGTCCGGAATCAGTTCCTGCACGGCCATGGCCACGTACTCGCAATCCACGCCAAAGGTGAACCCCCGGTCCACCGCCAGCTCGCTGATGGTCATCAACGATTCGGTGTTCTTCAGCAGCTTGAGCGCCATCATCACCGAGGTGCACTCAATGGTGTTCTGCGGCACCTGAAGGCCGTTGACCTCGAACAGCTGGTGAAACTGCGAGGCCTGGTCGGACAGCTCGTCCAGGCTGATCCAGTGGCCGTACTGCAAGGTGCGCAGCGACTTGGAAAACTTTTGTGCGTTGGACGCGTGGCAAATCACCCTGCCCTTGATACTGCCCAGCGCCTCCCAGTCCAGGCTCAGCCGGCTCAGCGGTTGCTGCGAGGTAATGGCAAAGTCCAGGCTGCCGTCGCGCAGGCGTTGCAGGATCTGGCTGGGGCGCAAGTCGGTGATGGTGATCTTCACTCGCGGGTACTTGCGCCGGAACGCCAGGATGCTCTCATCGACACCATCGAGCATCGCTGTCAGCGATGTGACCCCGATCGACACAGCGCCCAGCGCGGCATCCTGAATGCTTGCCGCTTCGATCTGCAGGCGACGAATGCTCTCCACCACGAGGTTGGCGTGGCGAATGACGCGCTTGCCTTCCTCGGTAAGGGCCATGCCTTTGTGCGAGCGCTGCAACAGGCTGAAGCCGACCTCCCGTTCCAGGTCCTTGATCGAACGGCTCAGCGCAGGCTGGGTAATGTGCATGAGCTTGGAAGCTTCAAGGATGCTGCCTGCGTTGTGGATGGCGACCAGCGCCTTGAGTTGATGCAGTTTCAACCGTCTTTTCCCTTGTTGTTATCGGGTCGGTTTGAAATAGGCTTTGGCGACCCTGACAGGCCCTGACTGAAAGGCCTGGCGGCTAAACGTGATGCAACGTGGCCAGCACGCTCGCCGCATCACTGACCTCGAACTTGCCAGGCGCTTCGACAGCGATGTGTTTGACAACCAGGTTGTCGACCACCATGGCGTAACGCAGCGAACGGCGCCCCAACCCACGCGCCGACAGGTCCTGGATCAGGCCCAGTGCGTCGCTGAATTCGCCGTTACCATCGCCGATCATCCTCACCGTTTCGCCCACCTGCAGGCTGTTGCCCCAGGCATTCATGACAAAGGCATCGTTCACGGACACACAGAGAATCTCGTCAACGCCCGCGGCAAACAACGCTTGTGCCTCAGCGACATAACCCGGGACGTGGCGTTCGGAGCAGGTAGGCGTGAACGCGCCGGGCAAACCGAACACAACCACTTTTTTCTGCTTGCAGCGCTCGTGAACGGAAAAGGCATTGGGGCCGATCGCGCAGGCGCCCTCGTCATTGTTGTACTCGTACAGCGTAACGTCGGGCAGTAGATCGCCAGTGTTGATCATCGTGGTCTCCTGGGTGCGTTGATGGCCGGGCACGTTATGATGCCGCAGTCCACCAGGCCAGGTACACCATGCCCGCCGCAACGTCCGTTCAACGCGCCAATATCGCCTGGGTATGGTCGATGGAAGGAACGGGCACCAGCACACGCCGAGCCGCCAGCCATTCCCGCATGCGCGCCGTATCGAAAATCTGCCCCTCTTCCATCATCACCAGGATGAGCGCTTGTGACATTCGGTAACATCCACACTGGGAGCAATGCCGCTCTTCCCATCCATGGGTGCATTCAACGGATTGCGCCTGCCCTGCGCAAATCAGACAACTCATGTAAGCCCCCTGTTGTTTTTGTCCATGGAGGGTGAACGCAAGGTTACGAAAATCGTATGCCAAGCGCTGTACATGAGATTTTCATGCCAACTTTGAACTCCCTGCCTTTTTCAAAGCGCGATCAGGGCACAACGCTCAACCGGCAACGACGCGTTCCGCTAACTGCACCTGCTGGTCAGCATGGTAGGACGAACGCACCAATGGCCCGGACGCCACGTTTCTGAACCCCATTGCCAAGCCCTGCTCGGCAAACCAGGCAAAGGTGTCCGGGTGCACGAAGCGCTGCACCGGCAGGTGGCTGCGTGAAGGCTGCAAGTACTGCCCCAACGTCAGCATGTCGACCTGATGCTCGCGCATGCGCTGCATCACTTCGATCACTTCTTCATCGGTTTCGCCCAGGCCGAGCATCAGCCCGGACTTGGTCGGCACCTTCGGTACCTGGTGCTTGAAGCGCTCCAGCAGGTCCAGCGACCACTCGAAATCCGAGCCCGGCCGGGCCGCCTTGTACAGGCGCGGCACGGTTTCGAGGTTGTGGTTGAACACGTCTGGCGGTTCTTTCCCGGTGATGGCCAGGGCCACCTCCATGCGCCCGCGGTAATCGGGCACCAGGGTTTCCAGCTGAATGCCCGGCGACAGCCTGCGGATCTCGCGCAGGCAATCGGCAAAATGCCCGGCGCCGCCATCGCGCAGGTCGTCCCGGTCCACCGAAGTGATCACCACGTACTTCAGGCCCAGGTCGGCGATGGCGATGGCCAGGTTCTTCGGCTCGTCGACGTCCAGCGGCCTGGGCCGACCATGGCCGACGTCGCAGAACGGGCACCGCCGGGTGCAGATGTCGCCCATGATCATGAACGTCGCCGTGCCGCCAGAGAAGCACTCCCCCAGGTTCGGGCAGGCGGCTTCCTCGCACACGCTGTGCAGCTTGTGCTTGCGCAGCAGGGCCTTTACCCGCGCTACCTCGGGTGTGGTAGGGATGGCCACGCGAATCCAGTCGGGCTTGCGAGGCACATCCTCGGTGGGCAGGATTTTAACCGGGATACGCGCCACCTTTTCGGCGCCGCGCAGTTTCACCCCGGCCTGCACAGGCTGCGGTCGCGGTGGTGTGTGTTGCAGTTGTTCGGTTGGCACGGCTGGCTCCTGGCTCTGGGCTGATATTGACCGACAGCATCACAGCGGGGCTGCTTTGCAGCCCTTCGCGGGCTTGCCCGCTCCCACAGGTGCGGCACTGGACTCAGGTATAGCGCAACTCCTGTGGGAGCGGGCAAGCCCGCGAAGGGCCGCAGAGCGGCCCCATTTACGAGGCCGGATATACCGGGAACAGCTTGCACAACTCAGAGACCTGGCCCGCCACATGGGCTTCGACGTCAGCATCACCGAGGTGGTCGAGAATGTCGCAGATCCAGCTTGCCAGGGCACGGCACTGCGCTTCCTTGAAGCCACGGGTCGTCACCGCCGGGGTGCCAATGCGCAGGCCCGAGGTCACGAACGGCGACTGCGGGTCGTTGGGCACGGCGTTCTTGTTCACCGTGATGTGCGCACGCCCCAGGGCAGCATCGGCGTCCTTGCCGGTAATGCCCTGGCGGATCAGGCTGACCAGGAACAGATGGTTGTCGGTGCCGCCTGAAACCACGTCGAAGCCCCGCTGCATGAACACCTGTGCCATGGCCTGGGCGTTGCTGATGACCTGGCGCTGGTAGTCCTTGAAGCCAGGCTCCAAAGCCTCCTTGAAGCACACCGCCTTGGCCGCGATCACGTGCATCAGCGGCCCGCCCTGCCCGCCCGGGAACACTGCCGAATTGAGCTTTTTCTCAAGCTCCGGGTCCGCCTTGGCCAGAATCAGGCCACCACGGGGCCCGCGCAGGGTCTTGTGGGTGGTGGTGGTGACCACATCGGCATACGGCAGCGGGTTGGGGTACAGCCCCGCCGCTACCAGCCCGGCGACGTGGGCCATGTCGACGAACAGGTAGGCCCCGACCTTGTCGGCGATCTGCCGAAAACGCGGGAAGTCGAGGGTTTTCGAATAGGCCGAGAAGCCCGCCACGATCATCTTCGGCTGGTGCTCGACGGCCAGGCGCTCGACTTCGTCGTAGTCGATCAGGCCGTTGGCGTCGATGCCATATTGCACCGCGTTGTACAGCTTGCCCGAGGACGACACCTGGGCACCGTGGGTCAGGTGGCCGCCATGCGCCAGGCTCATGCCCAACAGGGTGTCGCCGGCTTGCAGCAAGGCCAGGTAGACCGCAGCGTTGGCCTGGGAGCCGGAATGCGGCTGGACGTTGGCATAACCCGCCCCGAACAGTTGTTTTGCACGGTCGATGGCCAACTGCTCGACCACGTCGACATGCTCGCAGCCGCCGTAATAACGCTTGCCGGGGTAGCCTTCGGCGTACTTGTTGGTCAGTTCGGTACCTTGGGCCTGCATCACCTGCGGGCTGGTGTAGTTTTCCGAAGCGATCAGCTCGATGTGGTCTTCCTGGCGTTGCACTTCGCGGCGGATGGCCTCGGACAGCGCAGGGTCGAAATCGGACAGAGTCAGGCTTTTATGGAACATGGCTGTGATTCCTTGATTGTCTGGTGGGCAAATAGGGCCCGGAGCGGCTCCGGGCCAGCAGGGTCAGGCGTCTTGATAGCTCGACAGCGGCGGGCAGGCGCAGGCCAGGTTGCGGTCGCCGTAAACGTTGTCCACGCGCCCGACCGGCGGCCAGTACTTGCTCTCGCGCAGGTCGGCAAGCGGGTACACCGCCAGTTCCCGGCTATAGCTGTGGGCCCATTCACCGACCAGTTCGCTGGCAGTGTGCGGGGCGTTCTTCAACGGGTTGTCGAGCGCGTCCAGGGTGCCGTTTTCCACCGCGCGAATTTCTTCGCGGATGCAGATCATCGCGGCGCAGAAGCGGTCCAGTTCCTCCTTGGACTCGCTCTCGGTCGGCTCGACCATCAGCGTGCCGGCCACCGGGAAGGACATGGTCGGGGCATGGAAGCCAAAGTCGATCAGCCGTTTTGCCACATCCTCCACGCCAATGCCGCTGCTGTCCTTGAGCGGGCGCAGGTCAAGAATGCACTCGTGGGCCACCAGGCCGTTCTCGCCGGTGTACAGCACCGGGTAGTGCTCTTCCAGGCGCCGGGCAATGTAGTTGGCACTGAGGATCGCCAGCTGCGAGGCACGCTTGAGCCCTGCCCCGCCCATCATGCGGATGTACATCCAGGTGATCGGCAAGATACTTGCACT
The DNA here is from genome assembly GCF_037993085.1 of Pseudomonas sp. YNh. NCBI lineage: Bacteria > Pseudomonadati > Pseudomonadota > Gammaproteobacteria > Pseudomonadales > Pseudomonadaceae > Pseudomonas > Pseudomonas sp. YNh. The sequence continues at coordinate 103,445 of NZ_JBBMRJ010000009.1, forward strand.
GCCATACGGAGCTGCACTTACCGCCCCCTGCTGCTTGGGCAGGTGGCCGTGCCCCGGCAGAAACGGCGCCAGGTGCGCCTTGACGCCGATCGGGCCGACCCCAGGGCCACCACCGCCGTGGGGAATGCAGAAGGTCTTGTGCAGGTTCAGGTGCGACACATCGCCACCGAACTTGCCGGGCGCACACAACCCGACCATGGCGTTCATGTTGGCGCCGTCCAGGTACACCTGGCCGCCACACGCATGAATGATGTCGCAGATTCGCGTGATGCCGTCTTCGAACACACCGTGGGTCGAAGGGTAGGTAATCATCAGGGCCGCCAGCCTGGCCTTGTGTTGCTCTGCCTTGTGCTGCAGGTCGGCCACATCGACATTGCCGCGCTCATCGCAGTTGACCACCACCACCTGCATGCCGGCCATCTGCGCCGTGGCCGGGTTGGTGCCATGGGCCGACGACGGGATCAGGCACACATCACGCCCGGCCTCGCCACGGCTGGCGTGGTAGGCGCGTATGGCCAGCAGGCCGGCGTACTCGCCCTGGGACCCGGCGTTGGGCTGCAACGACATGGCGTCATACCCGGTGGCCGCACACAGCATGGCCTCCAGCTCATCGGTCAGTTGGCGGTAGCCCAGCGACTGGCTGGCCGGGGCGAACGGGTGGAGGGCGCCGAACTCGGGCCAGGTGATCGGGGTCATCTCGCTGGCAGCGTTGAGCTTCATGGTGCACGAGCCCAGGGCGATCATGCTGCGGTCCAGGGCCAGGTCCTTGTCGCCCAGGCGACGCAGGTAGCGCATCAACTCGGTTTCAGAGTGGTAACGGTTGAACACCGGGTGCTGCAGGTAATGCGTGTCACGCAGCAGCACCGACGGCAGGCAATCGGCACCGTCGGCAGCCAAAGCGGCGAAGTCCGGAAGCGCCTGCCCGGCGCCCGCGAACACCTGCCACAAGGCCTCGACGCTCCCCTGCTCGCAGGTTTCATCCAGCGCGACGCCAACCCGTAAGTCGTCGATCAGGCGCAGGTTCAGCCGGGCAGCGTTGGCCGCCGCCAGCACATCGGCCAACGGCCTGGCGGTTACCACGCTGACGGTGTCGAAGAAGTGCGCCTGTTCGACATGATGCCCAAGCTGGCGCAACCCCTGCACCAGGATCGCCGTCAGGCGATGCACTCGCCGGGCGATCTGTGCCAGGCCTTGCGGACCGTGGTAAACCGCATACATGCTGGCGATGTTGGCCAGCAGCACTTGGGCGGTGCAGATGTTGCTGGTAGCTTTCTCGCGGCGGATATGTTGCTCGCGCGTCTGCATGGCCAGGCGCAAGGCCGGTTTGCCGAAGCGGTCGATGGACACGCCGACCAGGCGGCCGGGCATGTCGCGCTTGAACACATCGCGGGTGGCGAAGTATGCCGCGTGCGGGCCGCCGAAACCCAGTGGCACACCAAAGCGCTGGGCGCTGCCGATGACCACGTCTGCGCCCCACTCCCCCGGGGGCGCCAGCAAAGTCAGGGCCAGCAGGTCTGCGGATACCGAAACCAGCGCGCCCGCTGCATGGGCGCGTTGCACCAAGGCCCGGTGATCGACAAGTGCACCGGTACTGGCCGGGTACTGCAACAGCAGGCCGAAATAGCCGTCCAGGGGCTGGCCCTCCAGCGCCGCCTCATCACCGATGACCACCTCGATACCCAGTGGCCGCGCACGGGTAAGCAACACATCGAGGGTTTGCGGGTGGCAATCGCGGGAAGCGAAGAACGCCGGGGCTTTGTTCTTCGCCAGGCGCTTGCAGAAGGTCATGGCCTCGGCGGCAGCGGTGGCTTCATCGAGCAACGAGGCGTTGGCGATTTCCATACCGGTCAGGTCGCTGACCAGGGTCTGGAAGTTCAGCAGTGCTTCCAGGCGGCCTTGGGAAATTTCCGGCTGGTACGGGGTGTACGCGGTGTACCATGCCGGGTTCTCCAGCAGGTTGCGCAGGATCGGGGCCGGCGTATGGCAAGGGTAATAGCCCTGGCCGATGTGGTTGCTATACAGCTGGTTGTTCGCGGCAATCCCCTTGAGTGCGGTCAGCGCCTCTGCCTCGCCCTGCCCCGGGGTCAGCGTGAGCACACTGCTGCCTTTTATACTGGCGGGGATGACGCTGTCGACCAGCGCATCGAGCGAATCATGGCCGGTCAGCGCCAGCATGGCCTCGATGTCGTCTTCGCGCGGGCCAATGTGACGGGCGACAAATTCATCAAGCGTGCCCAGCGGGATACAGGGGTTGTTCATGGCGGCCACCCCGGTTCAGGCGTTGTCGGCCAGGAAGCGGTCGTAGCCGTCCTGGTCCATCAGGCTATCGAGGTCAGCAGAGTTGCTGGCCTGGATACGGAAGAACCAGCCGTCCTGCATCGGCGAGGCGTTGATCAGCTCAGGGTCGTCGGCCAGTGCCTGGTTGACGGCTACCACCGTGCCTGTTACCGGCATGGTGATGTTGCTGGCGGCCTTTACCGACTCGAGCACCGCGACTTCATTGCCTTCCCCGTACTCACCAGGCTCCGGCAGTTGCACGAACACCACGTCACCCAGGGCCTGCTGGGCATAGCTGGTAATGCCGACGGTCAGCTCGCCGGTCGCTTCCAGACGCAGCCATTCGTGTTCGGGCGTAAAACGCAGAGTGCTCATGGACGTTCCTCTCTTGTTATCGGGTGGGTCCCTGTGCGGGACTGCCAGATACAAGAGCAAGGGCGATGCCAACTCGATATTTTCTATATTTATCAGCACCTTATAAAATTAATCCGAACTTTTAGAAGTACCTGCGCCGGAGCGTATTCGCTCCACCGCCAGCGCCCGGCAATCACCTGGTGTGGGGCCCGCCACTGGATACGGGCTCCACGGCAAAACGGAGCGCAATCACTCCAGTGGAGCGCATTCGAACCGGGTCAGCTACGAGACCCGGCTGGCGATGCCGTACTTGCGCAGGCGCTGACCGATGGCCGTGTGGGAAGTCTGCAGCCGCACGGCCAGTTGCCGGGTCGAGGGGTAGCTCTGGTACAAGTTCTCCAGCAAGGCCTTTTCAAAGGCCTGCACGGCCGCCTCGAGGCTGACGATTTCCGCCCCCTCGGCCTGCTGGCTGCTCAATGCGGTGCCGGCCAGTTCCAGGTCGTCGCAGTCGATCACCTCGCCTTCGCTGATGGCTGCTGCGCGGAAAATCACGTTCTGCAACTGGCGCACATTGCCTGACCAGCGGTTGCCCAGCAGCAGCGGATGGGTGGCCAACGCCAGGCGGCAGGGTGAGCGCTGTATCTGCGCACAGGCCTGGCGCAGGAAATGTTCGGCCAGCAGCAGAATGTCCTTGCCGCGCTCCCGCAGGGGCGGCACCTTCAGGTTGAGCACGTTCAGCCGGTAGTACAGGTCTTCGCGGAAACTGCCCTCCATCACCATGTTTTCCAGGTTACGGTGGGTGGCGCAGACCACCCGCACATTCACCCGCACCTCGTTGCCACCCCCCACCCGGCGAAAACTGCCGTCGTTGAGAAAGCGCAGCAGCTTGGCCTGCAGGTAGGGCGACATCTCGCCCACTTCATCGAGAAACACCGTTCCGCCATCGGCCAGCTCCAACAGACCCGGCTTGCCACCGCGCTGGGCGCCGGTAAAGGCGCCGGCGGCGTAGCCGAACAGCTCGCTTTCGGCCAGGCTTTCGGGCAGCGCTGCGCAGTTCAGCGCCAGGAATGACGTATCGCGCCGGGCACTGAGCGCATGGCAGGCACGGGCCACCAGCTCCTTGCCCGTACCGGTCTCGCCCTGGATCAGCAACGGCGCCTCCAGACTCGCCACTTTGTGCAAGCGCGCCTTGAGCGCCTGCAGCGCGGCCGATTCCCCCAGCAACGCCCCAAGCCCTTCACCGTTGTCATGCAGCAGCGAGGCCAGGCGCTCGCCGATGCGGCTGGGTGGGTACAGGGTCAGCAAGCCGCCCACCAGGCCTTCGGCGCCGCCGCTGATGGGCGTGGCCTCCAGCAGCAGGGACTGGTCCTGAAAGCTCACCTCGCACATGGGCAGGCGAAAACCCTTGTCGATCAGGTTCTGCGCCAGGTTCGGCTCGGCAAACAGCTTGCTCAACGGCTCACCCGCCGGCTCGTGGCCCACCAGGCTGACCAGCGTCGGGTTGGCCAGCAGCACATGGCCAGCGGGGTCCACTGCCAGCACCGGGTCGCTCATGGCGGCCAGCAAAGCCTCCAGTTGCAAGCGCCGGCGGTGGCCCGGCAGGAAGTCGACCAGCGACACCTCCTGCACACCGTCCACCCCCAACAGGGCGGCATACAGTTCATCCAGCACGACCGGGGACAGCGTCGGGGCATCGATGTAGACGTTGGGCGGAATCATTTCCACCGCGTCCAGGTTGAGGTTGCGCGCCCCGAGCAGCGACAGGATTTCCTGGGTGATGCCGACACGGTCGACAAAGTTGACGTGGATTCTCATCTAAGCTCCTCAGCCAAAATCCCTGTTTGGCAAAAAGACAACAAGGGGACAGCGCAGCGCGCTATCCCCTTGGGCAACACATGAATGTGCCGGTCAATCAGCGTCAAACGACAACTGCGCTGTCGCCTGTTTCTTCTGGCGGATGGACCGGTACGCCAGCCCCAGCACGGCAAACCACACCGGTACCAGGTACAACGCCATGCGGGTGTCGGCCTCCAGGGCCAGCAATGCCAGGATGAAGGCGAAGAACGCCAGGCATACCCGGCACATCACGGTGCCGCCCGGCATCTTGTACTTCGACGCCTGGTGCAAAGGGTCGCGCTGCTTGCGGTACGCCAGGTACGACAGCAGGATGATCGACCAGACAAACATGAACAGCAGTGCCGATACCGTGGTAATCAGGGTGAAAGCATCAAGCATGTTCGGCACCAGGTAGATCACCAGCGCCCCGCCGGTCAGGCACACACATGAGAAGATGAGGCCGTTGGAGGGCACGGCACGGCGGGACAGAGCGCCGAACTTGCCAGGTGCATCACCGTCCATCGCCAGGCCGTAAAGCATGCGGCTGGTAGAGAACACACCGCTGTTGGCCGACGACATGGCCGAGGTCAGTACCACGAAGTTGATGATGCCTGCGGCTGCCGGCAGGCCGGCCAGCACGAACAATTCGACGAAGGGGCTCTTGTTGGCCACCACTTCACGCCACGGGGTAACGGCCATGATGGCGATCAGCGCCAGCACATAGAAAACGATGATGCGCACCGGAATCGAGTTGATCGCCCGCGGCAGGTTGCGCTCCGGATTCTTGGTTTCGGCCGCAGTGGTGCCCACCAGCTCGATGCCGACGAAGGCAAACACCGCAATCTGAAAGCCCGCGAAAAAGCCCATGGCGCCGTGCGGGAACATCCCGCCGTCGTTCCACAGGTTGGCGAGCGCTGCGGCATGCCCGGCCGGCGACTGATAGGCCGCCGCCACCATGTAGAAGCCGGTGCAGACCAGCGCGCAAATGGCCACGATCTTGATCATGGCGAACCAGAACTCCATTTCCCCGAACATCTTGACCGTCATCAGGTTCAGCGTCAGCAACAGCCCGACACAGGTCAGCGCCGGTATCCACAATGGCATGTCCGGGAACCAGAATTGTGTATAGGCAGAAATGGCAATCACATCGGCAATGCCGGTGACAATCCAGCAGAACCAGTAGGTCCAGCCGGTAAAGAACCCCGCCCACGGCCCTAGCAGGTCGGCAGCAAAGTCGATGAACGATTTGTAGTGCAAGTTGGACAGCAACAGCTCGCCCATTGCGCGCATGACGAAGAACAGCATGAAGCCGATGATCATGTAGACAAAGATGATGGAAGGCCCAGCCAGGCTGATGGTCTTGCCAGAGCCCATGAACAGGCCGGTGCCGATGGCACCGCCGATGGCGATCAGCTGGATATGGCGGTTGGACAGGTTGCGTTTGAGTTCGTGTGCGTCACCGTCAGGCGGGCAGTGACCGTGCGGCAAGTTAGTCATTGTTATGTACCTTGCTGGTTTAATTGTTTTTATAACGTCACAAGTTCAACCCTCGGGACCGCATGAACAACGTTCAGTGCCGAGCGAGTGCAAGGTGGGGAGCAAGGTCTGTGCCAAGCGCAAATCCTGCTGGCTAGAGGGGTTCTAGCGAAAAGGGCTGTACCGGCTGTAAAGAAGTCACTCCATCTATTTGCGTCAATCAGGCCGTTGTGCTGCCCCAGGCATCGCCAGCGCTGTACTTGCACCCCCTGTATCGAAATCATTCCAATGGAGCGCATTCAGTCCAATCTCATGGCCTGGACCGGCCTCTGTGGGAGCGGCCTTGCAGCCCTTTCGCAACACAAGGCCGCTCCCACATTGACCGCGTCAACCGGTAGTCTAACGGACAGGCATCTCGCGCACCGGCTTGCGGCTACGCTGCTCTTCTTCCCAGCCCCCCACCAGCCCAACCGGCACATCAGCCGGTGCCAGCGGCTGGCGCCCGCGCACCAGGTCTGCGGCGCGCTCGGCCAGCATGATGGTCGGGGCGTTGAGGTTGCCATTGGGCTCGCTCGGGAACACCGAGGAGTCAATCACCCGCAGCCCCTGCAAGCCGTGTACACGCAACGCAGAGTCCACCACCGCCATGTCATCCTCGCCCATGCGGCACGAGCCGCACGGGTGCATGGTGCTTTCCATGTTGGCGCGCACGAAGGCGTCGATCTCTTCGTCGGTCTGCACCTGCGGCCCCGGCGCCAGCTCTTCGCCGCGGTAGCGGTCCATGGCCGGCTGGGCGATGATCTCCCGGGTCAGCCGCACACAGCGGCGGAAGCCCTCGCGGTCCTCTTCGCTCGCCAGGTAGTTGAAGCGGATTTGCGGGTGCTGGTACGGGTCGGCCGACAACGCCCGCACATGGCCCCGGCTCTTGGGCTTGTTGGGCCCGGTCAGCACCATGAAACCATGCCCTTTGAACGGCTTGTCGCCGTCGTAGCGCATGGCCGCCGGCAGGAAGTGAAACTGGATGTCCGGCCAGCGCAGGCCCTTGGACGAACGGATGAAGCCGCCCGCCTCGAAGTGGTTGCTGGCACCCAGGCCGTCCTTGAACAGCAACCAGCGCAAGCCGATCAGGGCCTTGCCCAACAGGTTCATCTTGCCGTTGAGGGTTACCGGCTCCTTGCACGCATACTGGATGTAGATTTCCGAGTGGTCCTGCAGGTTCTCGCCCACCCCAGGCAGGTCGTGGCGCACCTCGATACCGGCGTTTTTCAGCACCGCAGCCGGGCCGATGCCGGAGCGCTGCAGCAAGTGCGGCGAACCGATCGGGCCAGACGCCACCAGCACCTCCCGGTTGCACATGACTTTGTGCGTCTGCCCGCCCTGGTCGTACTCCACGCCCACCGCCCGCTTGCCCTCCAGCAAGATGCGCCGGGTCATGGCATGGGTGATCACGGTCAGGTTCGGCCGGCTCATGGCCGGGCGCAGGTAGGCATTGGCGGTGGACCAGCGCACGCCATCCTTCACCGTCATGTGCATGGCACCAAAGCCTTCCTGCATGTAGCCGTTGCAGTCGTCGGTCTTGATGTAGCCGGCCTCGGCACCGGCTTCGACCCAGGCACCGTACAGCGGGTTTTGCATGTTGTTGCCGTTGTTGGTCGACAGCGGCCCCGCCCCGCCCCGGTAGTCGTCACCACCGAATTTGTATTGCTCGGCCCGTTTGAAATACGGCAGGCAATTGCGGTAGCTCCAGTTTTTCGCGCCCAGGCTTTCCCACTCATCGAAGTCACAGGCATGGCCACGGATGTACACCAGGCCGTTGATCGACGACGAACCGCCCAGCACCTTGCCCCGTGGGCAGTGCAGGCGCCGGTTGTCGAGGTGCGGCTCGGCCACGGTCTCGTAGCGCCAGTTGTATTTTTTGGTGTTCATCGGCAAGGAGAACGCACTGGGCATCTGGATCAGCACGCTGCGGTCGCTGCCGCCGAACTCCAGTACCAGTACCGAAGTACCGGCGTCTTCGCTGAGGCGGTTGGCCAACACGCAGCCGGCCGAGCCCGCACCGATGATGATGTAGTCGTATCGCTTGGTCATTGTTCTAGTCCTGTGCGCGAAGGCCTACGGCCTCGATATTGCGTGCATTACGCTTTGGGTAGCCGCCCCAACCCAGGCGCGCTGCCAGCAGTCGGGTCAGGCCGTAGTGCACCAGCCCGGCCAGCAGGCAGGACGGTAGCGAGGCCGTGGCGAAGGTGAAGAAGTCGGTATGGGCCAGGGTTTGCGGGTTGAACACCACCACGTAGACCGCAAAGCCCGCCACCAGCGCCACCAGTGCGATGGGGTTGAAGCCTTTGCAGTAGCGCAAGGGCGACACGCTCTGTTCGGCGTAGATATGCCGCAGGTTCAGGCGCTGCTTGCGCAGGAAGAAGTAATCGGCGATGCCGATACCGGCCAGGGCGCTGTTGAGGGCGGAGGTCCACACCAGGAATATGAAGAAGCCATCGTAGATCCCCGGCAGCAACACCACGATAACCACCGGAATGATGCAGAACAGCGCGATCAGCACCCCCCACCCCACACTCCGCAGGCGTTCGCCTGCCAGCTGGCGCAAGCCGATCACTGCGGTGTAGAGGATGTTGACCATGCCGGTCAGGTTGGCCAGCGCCAGGAAACTCAAGGCGATGATACCGAAGCCCATGCCACCGGCCAGGCGCATCCACGCCGTGGGGTCGCTGCTGCCCAGGGTGGTGGCCGCGAACAGGCTGACCGACTCACCCAGCGAAGCGGCGCCGAAGATGCCCACCAGGTTGGGCCAGAAGGCCGTACGCTGGTTGCTGCACAGGCGCGACAGGTTGCCGATGTAGGGCCACCACGAAAAGCCCGCAGCAATGTTGATTTCCACTGCGACCATGAAGTTGACGTGCGGGTTCTCGAATGGTGGCTGCAAGGGCGGCATGGCCAGCAGTTCGTCGAGGCTGTAGCGCCGGGAAATGAAGTACATCAGTGCCAGCATGATCAGGATCAGGCTGGGTGCGATCACCGCGCTCAGGCGGCGGATCATCTCCGGCCCGCGCATGGCAACCAGCGCCGCCAGCACAATGGCCAGCAAGGCCCCGGCGGTTACCAGCCAACCGTCTGCGCCGGGCTGGCGCTGTTGCACCAGGGTCTCGAGGTTGTCCAGCGCCCGCCCGCACATCAGCCCCAGCACCGCCAGCCACCCCATGGTCAGCACCACCACCGAGAGGAAGTAGACCAGGCGGCTGCCATTGAGGCCGAACATGCTGCGCAGGAAGGTGAACTGCTCGACGCCGTACTTGCCACAGGGCAGGCAGGTGGACGAGGCAGCAAGCACCACGCCGATGATATTGCCGATGATGATCGCCGCAATCCCTTGCAAGGGCCCGACGAACAGCGCGGTGGCGCCGCCGATCAGGAACACCCAGGTGGCCACCGCCAGCGCCGAGTTGGCGTAGGCAAAGCCCCAGAAGCCCCAGACCCGCTCACCGGGTAGCAAGGGGGTGTCGCCACGTTCCGCACCCAGGCGAAACTCCTGCTCGCGGGAGGCGCTCATGGCTGGCCTCCCAGGTAGTACGCGCCAGCAATCATCACCAGCACCAGCAGGGTAAGTGCAACCACGTCAGCCGCCGTCAAGGCGCCCGGCCACTGCACACGCTTTTCCAACTCCTCGTAGGCGCACAGGCGCCTTTCCAGGTCCTGCGCACGCTCCACATCCACTTGGCTGTTCATCGGCATCACCTCGACAGGTTCTTGTTCTTGAAATTCGATGCTTGATTGAACCTGCGTCGCTCGCCAAACCTCAGCGACGCAGACACGCCCTGAACCTCAGGGCAAGGTGATCCAGACCGCCTTGGTCTCCAGCAGAAACTCCAGTTGTTCCGCGCCCAGGTCCTTGCCATAGCCCGACTGCTTGTAGCCACCGAACGGCATGGCCGGGTCGAGGGTGCTGTGGGCATTGACGTACACGGTACCGGCCCGCAACTGCGGGATCAGCCCGTGCACCCTGCCCAGGTCGTTGGAGTAGATCGCCGCGGCCAGGCCGAACAGCGAGTCGTTGGCCAAGGCCAGGGCCTGCTCCTGGGTATCGAACGGCTGGGTGACCAGCACCGGGCCAAAGATTTCCTCGCTGACAATGCGCATGTCGTTGCGGCAGTGGGCGAAGATCGTCGGCTGCACGTAAAAGCCCGGGCCGTCCAGCGGCTCGCCGCCATAGTGCACCTGCGCGCCTTCGGCCTTGCCCAAAGCGATGTAGTCCAGCACCCGCTGCTGCTGTTGCTGCGACACCATGGGGCTGATGAAACACTCAGGGTCGAGCCCCGGGGCGATCTTCAACGTCGCGGTGTAGCGCGCCAGCGCTTCGAGAAATGCCGGGTAGACACTGCGCTCGATGTAAGCACGGGTACCGGCGTCGCACACTTGCCCGGAATTGAAGAATACGCCGTTGGCCACGGCTTGCGCCGCCGCCTCGATGTCCGCGTCGGCAAACACGATCACCGGCGACTTGCCGCCCAGTTCGAGGGTGAGGCGCTTCATCTGGTCCATCGCCGTCTTGCCCACCGTACAACCCACCGGGGTAGAGCCGGTAAAGCTCAGCTTGTCGATGCCCGGGTGGCAGGTCATCGCCTGGCCGACCACGCTGCCGCGTCCGGTCACGATGTTCACCACCCCGTCGGGGATGCCTGCCGCCTGTACCAGTTCGGCAAAGCGCAGTGCCGACAGCGAGGTCAGCTCCGCCGGTTTGACCACCACGGTGCAGCCGGTGGCCAGCGCTGCGCCCAGTTTCCAGGCCATGGTTTGCAGCGGGAAGTTCCACGGCACGATGGCGCCGACCACCCCTACCGCTTCCTTGCGGGTGTATGCCAGGTAATTGCCGGGTAGCGAAGGCTCGACGGTGCGGCCATGAATCTTGCTGGCCCAACCGGCGAAATAGCGCAGGGTGTCGACCGTGCCCTGAATGTCGACAGCACGCGCCTGCACCACCGACTTGCCCATGTCGATGGCTTCGATCTGCGCCAGTTCGTCGCCGTGGGTTTCGATCAGGTCGGCCAGGCGATGGATCAGGCGTTCGCGCTCCAGCGGTTTCAGCTGGCTCCAGGCGCCACCATCGAACTGCGCACGCGCGGCGCGCACGGCACGGTCAAGGTCATCTGCGGTACCCATGGGGATGCGCGTCAGTACCCCTTCGGTAGAGGGCTCGACCACCTCGGCGCTGCCACCGTCGCTGGCCTCCAGCCAGGCACCCCCGATGAACATGCGCTGCGGCTTGCTGAGAAAGCGTTGGGTCGCCTCGCTAACACCAAAGGCCTGCAAATAGGCTTTTACCTTGTTGTCCACAGTACAGTCTCCGGGTCAGCGAGCTTTGGCGCGCGCGTGGAAAATGAAGCCGATGCTGTTCATCAGCAGTTGGGCGGCAAGGATCGAGGTCATGCCGGTGGGGTCGTAGGCCGGGGCCACTTCGACCAGGTCCATGCCGACAATGCGACCGTGGCTGCGCTTGGCCAGCGCCTGGATGATTTCCAGCACTTCGTAGTAAAGGAACCCGCCATGGCTCGGCGTGCCGGTGCCTGGGGCGATGGAGGGGTCGAAGCCGTCGATGTCGATGGTGATGTAGTAGTTGCGCCCTTCCGGGATTTTCGCCAGCACGCCTTCGCAGCCCAGGCGGCGAACGTCACGTACCGAAAGAATCTGCGAGCCGGCCTCGCGAGCGGCGTCGTAGTCGTCGCGGTTGGATGACGACACGTTGCGGATACCCATCTGGGTCATGCCGACGATGTGATCCAGCTCCGAGGCGCGGCGCAATGGGCTGCCGTGGCCATAGCGCACGCCATGACGCTCGTCGACGAAGTCCAGGTGGGCATCGAAATGCACGATGTGGATCGGCCCATGCCCTTCGAACGCCTTGATGACCGGCGCATGCACCGAATGGTCACCGCCCAGTACCACCGGCATGGCGCCGGCTGCGAGGATCTGCCGGACGGCCGCCTCGATGTTGGCGTTGCTGCTGACCATGTCGGTGTGCACGATGTCGGCATCGCCCACATCGACCATGCGCACCTGGTCTTCGGTCAGGTAGGTGGCGTCATCCTCGAAGTCGTAGGCACCGGCATGGCCGAAGGAAAACAGGGTGGACGCCTCGCGAATGCCACGCGGCCCGAAACGCGCCCCTGAACGCCACTGGGTGCCCATGTCGTTGGGCGCGCCCAAAATCGCCACGTCGGCATCGATAGCCTCCCAGTCGGTGCACACCGGCGCCTTGGCGAACGTGCAATGGCCCACGAAAGGCAGGTTCAGGCGGCCGGACTCATAACCGTGTTTTGCCATGTTCTGGTTTCTCCACTTCTTGTTGTATGTCAGGAGACGGGGCGACTGCTCGACCACCGTTGCAGCCACTATGGCAACCACCGGGGCAGGGAAAAATGCGCAAGTGCAGATACATACATCGCCCTTTCCGATGTATCCGAAGGCGATGCGGGCGGACAACGCCAGGCATTGCAGCGGCCTGGCACTCATGGTTAGCTTGCGCAACAAGAACAATGCACGGGCGCTCATATCAGCACGGGCGATGTGAGGCCCGGCCGGGAGGCTATGGTGATCCAGCTCCACGATGTCGACCTGAAGCTGCTCAGGGTATTCACCACTATCGTCCGGTGCGGCGGCTTTTCTGCGGCGCAGGCGGCACTCAATGCCGGCCAGTCGACCATCAGCGAACAGATGACGCACCTGGAAACCCGTCTGGGGGTCAAGCTGTGCCAACGCGGGCGCAGCGGCTTTCGCCTGACCGAGCAAGGGGTGGCGATCCATGAGGCAACCTTGCGCCTGCTCAGTGCCGTGGAGAGCTTTTGCCTGGACGCCGACGTGCTCAAGCAGCACATCAGCGGCAAGCTCAACCTGGGCATCATCGACTCCACCCTGACCGACCCCGTCTCGCCGCTACCGCGCACCACCCAGCGCTTTGTTTCACGCGGGCACGATGCCCACCTGCACATCTACATCGGTGCCCCGGCGGAACTCGAAGAGCGCGTGCTGGATGGCAGGCTGCACCTGGCCATCGGCCATTTCCCGTTGCGGGTGCCTGGCTTGTCCTACCTGCCGCTGTATGACGAGGCCCTGGGGCTTTACTGTGGCCGGCGCCACCCGTTGTTCGCCAGCAATGCAGCCAACGGCCGGCTGATGGAAGACGTGCGCCAGAGCCGTATCGTGGTGCGTGGCTACATGCAGCAGTACGACCTGGAGCAACTGGGCATCACCAAGGCCGACGCAACGGTGGAGAACATCGAGGCAGCGGCGATCCTGATCATTTCCGGCGCCTACATCGGTTTTTTGCCCGTGCACTTTGCCGAGCAGTGGGTCAAGACGGGCGAAATGCGCCGCCTGGGGGCCAGCACCCTGGACCTCAGCTCACCCTTCGAAGTGGTTACCCGACGCGGAGTGTCGCGCCCGCCCATCCTGCAGGCCTTTCTGGAGGACCTGGCGGCCTGCACCAGCCAGCCCGGGGTGCCATGAGCCGCAGGCTCAGCCGGCGTGGGCCAATTGCACCTGCAAAAACGCCATCAATGCCCCCGCCGCAGGTGACAAGCTGCGCCCCTTGCGGGTGAGCATGCCGATATGCCGCTCGACCTTGGGCTCCACAAGCGGTACGAACGCCAGCTTGTCGTTCTCGTGCGGAAAGGCGAGGTACGGCAGGGTGCTGATCCCCACCCCCTCCTCCAGCATGGCGATCAACGAAATCATGTTGGAGATGAAGAGCCGGCTGTGCGACAGCAAACCCTCGGCCTCGGTGCCTGCCAGCAGTTGCGAGGTACCATTGCGGATCATCGGCACGCCCTGCAACTGCGCCCAGTGCAGCGGATCACCCGCCTGCGCCAACGGGTGGTCGCTACGGCACACCACGCCCACCTGATCGTTCACGATCGGGGCGAATTCAACCTGCTCATCATCCATCCACAGGCTGCTGATGCCGAAATCCACCTGCCCTTGGGCCAGCAACTGCTGCACACGTTCGGCGGTGCCATCCTGAATGCTGACCTGCACGTTCGGGTGTGCGGCCACGAACCGGGCCAGCGGCCCTGGCAGCATGCGGCTGGCCACCGAAGGTACCGTGGCGATGCTGACCTGGCCGATTTCATGCCGGGCAAGCAGCGTGGCTTCACGGGCGATACGGTCATGGTGCTCGATCAAGCCGCGAAACAGCGGCAGGCAATGCTCGCCGAAGGGTGTCAGCTCTACCCGTCCCCCGCCCTTCTCGACCAATGCCTGGCCCAGCTTCTGCTCCAGTTCACGCACGGCCAGGGATATCGCCGGCTGGGTGCGAAAGGCCTGGCGGGCGGCGGCATGGAAGCTCTTGAGTTCGGCGACCAGTACGAAGTAGCGCAATTGGGCGATCTTCAGCTCGGGCAACATGGTTAGCATTCCTTATCAAAGCATTTTTTTTATTAATTTTTATTTGCTGCATATTGCTCGCATGATGAATGCCATGCAACCAGAGGCGTTCATCCATGTCACACAAGACCTACAACAACTACATTGATGGCCAGTGGTGCGAAGGCCACACCACCCTGGGCAACTACAGCCCCTCGGACACCGGCGACCTGATCGGCCAGTACCATCAGGCCAGCGCCGAACAGGCCCGCCAGGCCATCCAGGCCGCCCGCGCCGCACAACCGCAGTGGGCCGCCAGCGGCCTGGAAGCCCGTCAGCAAATCCTGATGGCCATTGGCGACGAACTGATTGCCCGCAAGGAAGAGCTCGGCGAACTGCTCTCGCGAGAAGAAGGCAAGCCCCTGGCCGAAGGTATCGGCGAGGTCAACCGCAGCGGCCAGTTCTTCCATTACTACGCCGCCGAAGTACTGCGCCAGATGGGCGAGACCGCCGCCTCGGTGCGCGCCGGGGTCGACATCGAAGTGCATCGCGAACCGGTGGGTGTGGTGGGCATCATCACCCCATGGAACTTCCCCATGGCCACCGCCGCCTGGAAAATCGCCCCGGCCCTGGCCTTCGGCAACGCCGTGGTGTTCAAGCCGGCCAACCTGGTGCCGGCCAGTGCCTGGGCACTCACCGAGATCATCAGCCGACAGGGCTTGCCCAACGGCACCTTCAACCTGGTGATGGGCAGCGGCGCCGACGTCGGCGAAGCCCTGGTGCAGTCCGCCGACATCGATGCCCTGACGTTCACCGGTTCGCTGCAGACTGGCCGGCGCGTGGCGGTCGCCACCGCAGGTAACCTGGTGCGCTGCCAGCTGGAAATGGGCAGCAAGAATGCCTTGGTGGTCATGGATGACGCCGACCTTGAACTGGCCGTGGAATGCGCGCTCAACGGTGCCTTCTTCGGCACCGGGCAGAAGTGCACGGCTTCGTCACGGCTGATTGTCTGCGACGCCATCCACGACCGCTTCGTCGAAGCCCTGCGCCTGCGCATGCGCCAGCTCAAGGTCGGCCATGCCCTGGAGGCCGGCGTGCAGATCGGCCCGGTGGCCGACGCGCGCCAGCTGGAGCAGAACCTGGCCTACCTGCAGTTGGCCCAGGCCGAAGGCGCCACCCTTATCGAAGGTGGCGAACGCCTGCAACTGGAGAGCGACGGCTACTACATGCGCCCGGCGCTGTTCATCAACAGCCGCAACGACATGCGCATCAACCGGGAGGAAGTGTTCGGCCCCATCGCCTGCGTGATCCGCGTACGCGACTTCGAAGAGGCACTGGCCACGCTCAACGACACCGAATACGGCCTCACTGCCGGCATCATCACCCAGTCGCTGCGCCACGCCAGCCACTTCAAGCGCCGCGCCCAGACCGGCTGCGTAATGGTCAACCTGCCCACCGCCGGCACCGACTACCACGTGCCGTTCGGTGGCCGCAAAGCCTCAAGTTTCGGCCCACGGGAACAGGGCCAGTACGCCCGTGACTTCTACACCGTGGTCAAGACCACCTACCTGCGGCCCTGAAGGAGTACACGCCATGCACGACCTCTTGATGATCGACGGCCTGCAGTACTCCAACTGGAGCCCGGAAATATTCCAGCAGATGCAGGCCGGTGGCCTGAGCGCGGTGCACGCCACCATCGCCTACCACGAGAACGCCCGCGAAACCCTGTCGCGCCTGGGCGAATGGAACCGCCGCTTCGAGACCTGGCCTGAGCTGATCCGCCCGGTGCGCACGGCCAGCGACATCCGCCTGGCGCACGAGGAAGGCCGGGTGGGGATTTTCTTCGGCTTCCAGAACTGCTCGCCGATCGAGGACGACATCGCCCTGGTGGAAGTCTTCCGCCAGCTCGGGGTGTTCGTCATGCAGCTGACCTACAACAACCAAAGCCTGCTGGCCAGCGGCTGCTATGAGCGCGAAGACAACGGCATCAGCCGCTTTGGCCGCCAGGTGATCGCCGAAATGAACCGCGTCGGCATGCTCATCGACATGTCCCACAGCGCTGAACGCAGCACCCTGGAGGCCATCGAGCTGTCGAGCCGACCGGTGATCATCTCCCACGCCAACCCGGCCAGCTTCCACGCCGCCAAACGCAACAAGTCCGATGCGGTGCTGCGCGGGATCGCAGCATCAGGCGGGCTACTGGGCTTCAGCACCTACCCGTTTCACCTCAAGGGTGCCTCGGGCTGCAGCCTGGAAAGCTTCTGCGACATGGTCGCGCGCACCGCCGACCTGATGGGCGTGGAGCATATCGGCATCGGCACCGACCTGTGCCAGGCGCAACCGCTGGCCGTGCTGGAATGGATGCGCAATGGCCGCTGGAGCAAGGACAAGGACTACGGCGAAGGCTCCAAGGATAACGCCAACTGGCCAGCGCCCTTGCAGTGGTTCCGCGACAGCCGTGACTTCGGCAACATCGCCCAGGGCCTGCGCGCCCGTGGCTTTGCCGAACAGGATGTGGCCAACATCATGGGCCTGAACTGGTTGCGCCTGCTGGAGACTGCCACCACGGCGCAGGCCTGAGCCCCTTGCACGGACAGCATCCACAATAACAACAATCGCAGGTTCCGGAGGCTTCATGAAAAACCCAACCACCCTGCAGGCTGAAGGCCAGGCCATGGGCCTGCCAATGGCACGCGACATCGACTGGCCGCTGTTCGTGATCAGCGGCGGGTTCCTCGGCGCCTTCCTCCTGGCGGCACTGATCGACATCGACAGCGTGTCGGCGCTGGTCAACACCCTGTTCGCCTGGTCGACCAGGTTCTTTGGCCTCTACTGGCAAGTGCTGATGCTGGCAACCTTCGCCGTCAGCCTGTTCATCGGTTTTTCCAGATGCGGACGCGTACGCCTGGGCGGCGTCACCCAGCGCCCGGACATCAGCACCTTCAACTGGATCGCGGTGATCATGTGCGCCCTGCTGGCAGGTGGCGGCGCCTTCTGGGCCGCTGCCGAACCCATGATGCACTTTGCCAGCCCGCCCCCCCTATTCGCCGGCCTGCAGCCGCACAGCGAAGCGGCGGCCACCGCGGCACTGGCGCAATCGTTCGTGCACTGGGGCTTTCTGGCCTGGGCCGTGCTGGGCAGCCTGCTGGCAATCGTGCTGATGCACCTGCACTACGACAAAGGCCTGCCACTGGCGCCGCGCACCCTGCTTTACCCGCTGTTCGGCGAGCGGGCGCTCAAAGGGCCGATCGGCACCCTGGCCGACGCCACCTCGATCATCGCCGTGGTCGCCGGCACCATCGGCCCGATCGGCTTCCTCGGCCTGCAGATCAGCAGCGCCATGCATGCGGTGTGGGGCTTGCCCAACGATATCGTCACCCAGTCGCTGACCATCGTCCTGGTCACGGCCATGTACACCGTCTCGTGCCTGGTGGGCCTCAAAGGCATCCGTTTTGTCAGCGAGATCAACGTCTGGCTGATGATCGGCCTGGCGCTGTTCATGGTGGTGTTCGGGCCGACGCTGTTCATCCTCGGCGGCTTCCCGGCGGCTTTTGCCCTGCATGTGGAGCACTTCATCCCGATGGCGATGTTCCGCGCCGACCCCAAGTGGCTGGACTGGTGGACGGTGTTCTACTGGGGCTGGTTTATTGGCTACGCGCCGATGGTGGCACTGTACGTCGCGCGGATCTCGCGGGGCCGAACCATTCGCGAGATCATCATGACACTGTCGATCATCGCGCCGCTGGTAACCATGTTCTGGTTCACCGTGGTGGGCGGCACCGGTATCGGCCTGGAGCTACAAACGCCTGGCATCGTCACCGCCCACGGCACCCAGCCCGAGGACCTGCTGCTGGGGGTGACGCAGAACCTGCCACTGGGTGGCCTGATCAGCGCGCTGTTCCTGTTCCTGAGCTTCATCTCGGTGGCCACCAATGGCGATGCCATGGCCTTCACCGTGGCGCTGGCGATGTCCAGCAACGATAAACCGAAAAAATGGCTGTGCGGTTTCTGGGCCATCGGCATGGGCCTGGCAGCGGTGGTGCTGATCACCATCGGCGCTGGCGGCGTGACGGCCCTGCAGTCCTTTATTGTCATTACCGCGGTGCCGGTGTCGCTGGTGATCCTGCCAGCCTTGTGGGATGCAGTGCGCATCGCCCGGCACATGGCCCGCGAACAAGGCGTCTGAACATGATCCATCCAGGTACAACAACAATGCCCAACACCGTGCCTGCAATACCCGCGATGCGCCCTGCCAGCCAGGTCATGGACCTGGCCCGGCTGGGCAGCCACTTCCAGAGCCCGCTGAGCTTCGTGCGCAGCAGCATGCGGCGGATGATGCAGCAGCACTGGCACATCCAGCGCAGCTGCTTCGACCTGGACGGCCAAGGCTTCGGCACCGCGATCTACCGCATCGACACGCCGAATGGCCATTACCAATGCGTGATCTTCTCGGCCTACCTGCCGCCGGAAAAGCGCAGCGACCGGGTCATCGCCGACCAGTGGGACGTCACCTTCGTGCTGGTGAAGGGTGATGTCGATGCCGGGCAACTGGCCGACCTGCAGCGTAACGTGCCGCTGCAGGAGGCTGGCCGCTTCGATGCCCGCGTGCTGGTACTATCACGGGCCAACCGTAGCTTGCGCAATTTCGACCGGTTCCTGGCGGCGCTGGCGGAGGGGCAACAGCCCGACCCAAGCCAGTTGGCCGAGGTCGGCTACCTGTATCGCACCACGGCAGTGTACGGCAATGGCAAGTTCGGCATCGCCGACTTTGGCTGCCTGCAGGACAACCCGGACTTCAACCAGCCGTTCAGCGCGCAGATGTTCACGGTCTACTTGCTGCGCCACTTCAGCATCGAGCAGATCAACCACATGGCCCAGGCGCTAGACCCGCAGCGGGCAGTGCAACTGGCGCCGGCCCTGCAGCGCTACCTGGGGGTCGGCAACGCGACCGGGTTGGGCATGGCCCCGTTCCTGATCAACCACCCGCAACTGGTGGAACGCTGGATCAGCACCCGGGAAACCGCCCTGGCCCTGGTGTTGGCGCAGCCGGCCGACCCTGACCGGTTGGTGCGCCTGCAGGCACTGCTGGCACGCGCCCGCCTGCATTTGCAACAGTCCCGGACCGAAGACCAGCGCCAGCATGAGCAGAACCTGCAAACCTTGGCCGAGCTTGCTTTACTGACCACCTGGCTTGGCGCACAAGCCACCGGCGCGGGCCTTTGGTCGCGCCTGCTGGCCTGGGCTGAGGCACAGGCGGGGGTGGGCTGCCAGGAACTGCTGGCAAGCCTGCTGCTGGAGCTGTACCCCGAGCAGGTCACGCCACTGGCCGAGCACATGGGTGTCAACGAAAGCTGGCAGCTGGACGCGCAGATGCCACTTGGGCAACTGCGCCAGCTCATCGAGCAGCAGTACGGCTGGGCGCTGGGCTACGACTTCAGTGCCGTGGATGCCGAGCACTTCTTCTGGTACCGCTCGGCCGAAAAAGAGGAGCCGCGCCTGGGCATGCGCGCCGAGGAACCGGGGGCCGAAAAAGAAATGCAGCTGGGCATTGCCCGCAATATCCAGCAGTGCCACGCCGCACTGCTGCAACACCTGCAGCTACAGCCCCAGGCGTTGACCGCGCACTTCCTGATCGCCCAACCGGCGTTCAAAGGCACGGTGCGCCGCCTGCAAGGCATGGCACAGACAACCTACGGTGAAATCCGCGCCAACCTGCTGGCCCGGGACATGCTGCCGATTCACCTGCTGCGCTGCAAACTGGCGTTTTTCGGCGCGGGCAAGTTCGACCCCAAGTCCAGCCGCTGGGTGCGTATCACGCTGTTCCAGGGCGCACCACTGGTCAGCGACATCGGCCAACCGTTCGCAGACGACTGGAATTTCGCGGTCATGCCGCAAGGGGAGCGTTGACCATGCGTGTGTCGCTTAACGAAATACAGGTGATGTGCCGCAAGGCTTTCGAAGGCATGGGCTTCGCCCCCGGCGACTGCGAGGATGCCGCCGAGCTGGTGGGCTGGCTGCAATTGCAAGGGCTGGATGGCGTGGGTGCCCTGGAAAAGGCCCTGCTCTACCTGCAAGCCGAAGCCGCCCAGCCGTACGCCTTGAGCCACGAAGATCACGCCCTGCTGGTGATCGACGCCAAGGGCCAGAGCGTGTTGCGCTGCGCCGCAACGGTGGTGGAACTGGCAGCCGCCAAGGCCATGCGCCGTGGTCAGGCCGAGCTGCGCATCCACCACTGCCACAACCGCTTGCTGCTGCTGGGTTACCTGAGCCGGGCAGCTGTGCAGGGGCTGCACGTGCAAGCTCGCTGGGAGGACGCCCGTCAGTGCCATCTGGCCGACTTTACTGCCGGCATTCAGCGCCCGGCACTGCGCAGTGAAGCCCGGCCCGGCACCATTGACGCGGCCGAGCAAAGCGTCACGGTGCTGTTCAGCCGGCCTGGCCAGACCGCAACGGCGCCAGCCAACACGCAGAGCACCTTGCATCAGGGCTTTACAGTCAACGAACACACCTGGCAACGGCTCAAGCAGCTGGCCGAACACATCCTCGTCGAAAGCACCGATGCCTCGCGCCGCCACGGCGCAGGCGGCGGCAGCGATGCTGACTGAAGCCGCTCATCACTCAGGAAACCAACGTATGAAACATGCAATCAAGACCGAGCTGTTCGCCTCCAGGGCCCCCCTGGAATGGGCGGTAGTCGGCAACGGTACGCTGTACACCGCCCAGATCCCCATCGACGCACAGGGCCAGGTGGTTGCTGGCGGCATCGAGGCGCAGGCCCGCCAGACACTGGACAACCTGCGCCATACCCTGGAAGCCGCCGGCAGTTCGCTGGATGCCGTGACCCAGGTGCTGATCTACGTGACCGACCGCCAATACCTGGCCACCGTCAACAGCCTGTATGCCGACTACTTCCAGGCCCCCTACCCTAACCGCGCGGCAATCGTAGTGGCGGGGTTGGCACGCGAAGAAATGCTGGTGGAGCTGGTGGTGTACGCCTGCCTTTGAGGGCCTTGAGGCGCTCGCCTGGGGGTTTTCAGCGCCTGTGTGATCGAGCGCCGCGCGCGCGGCGCTCGATATACGCACCACATCAACCCCAAGACATGCCCCCGGAAGACTTCACTGATTCCCCCGCCAGGCACGGCCTGTGCCCCATCTCGGTTCAAAACCCTCACCCTGATTAAAACCGCCCTTATTTGATGCATCGGCCAAAGCCACCCGATAGCGCCGGTCGGCCATGCCCCTCGCATTTCCCGCATTCCCGGCACTGCCAAGCGTGTTCGGCACTTTCATTGCAAAGGCTGTTTGTGCCCAACGCACAGCCAATCAATCGCAACCGAGGCTTACGCCAGACACAGCATCCCCTGACCCGAGCAAGGCAGCACCCTGAAAAACGCAGATGAATCGCAATAAAGCTGCCGGCGACGGCGGCAAGGAGTGGGTATGTCCCGGGCTTTTTTCAATGAAATGTACGAAGCGAACGGCAGTTGCCGCCCGCATTACCAGGAGTTCGCCCGCTGGCTGGCCAACACCCCGCTGGAGCTGCTGGAACAGCGCCGGCGCGAGGCCGACCTGCTGTTTCACCGTGCAGGCATCACCTTCACTTTGTACGGCGATAGCCAGGACACCGAGCGCCTGATCCCCTTCGATATCATCCCGCGCAGCATCCGCGCCAGCGAGTGGCGCACGGTCGAGCGTGGCTGTATCCAGCGGGTGCAGGCCCTTAACCTGTTCCTGCAGGACATCTACCACGACCAGCGCATCCTCAAGGCCGGCATCATTCCGCCTGAGCAGGTACTGGCCAACGAGGGCTACCAGATCGCCATGCAGGGCCTGGACCTGCACCGTGGGCTGTATGCCCATATCGCCGGTGTCGACCTGGTGCGTGACGGCGATGGCAGCTACTTCGTGCTGGAAGACAACCTGCGTACCCCCAGCGGCGTCAGCTACATGCTCGAAGACCGCAAGATGATGATGCGCCTGTTCCCCGAACTGTTTGCCGCCCAGCGTATCGCGCCCATCGACCACTATCCAAATCTGCTGCTGGACACGCTCAAGAGCGCCAGCCCGCTGGATAACCCCACTGCCGTGCTGCTCACCCCGGGCCGTTTCAACAGCGCCTACTTCGAGCACGCCTTCCTGGCCCGGGAAATGGGCATCGAGCTGGTCGAAGGCGCAGACCTGTTCGTGCGTGACGAGCATGTCTACATGCGCACCACGGCCGGCCCCCAGCAGGTGGACGTGATCTACCGCCGGCTGGACGACGACTACCTCGACCCGCTGTCCTTCAACCCTGACTCGACGCTGGGCGTACCGGGGCTTATCTCGGTTTACCGCGCCGGCAATGTGGTGCTGGCCAACGCCGTCGGCACGGGCGTGGCCGACGACAAGTCGATCTACCCGTATGTGGACGACATGATCCGTTTCTACCTGAGCGAAGAGCCGATCCTCAACAACGTGCCCACCTGGCAGTGCCGCAAACCCGCAGACCTGTCCCATGTCCTGGCCCACCTGCCCGAGCTGGTGGTCAAGGAAACCCAGGGCTCCGGCGGCTATGGCATGTTGGTGGGGCCGGCATCGACCAGCGCCCAGATCGAGGATTTCCGGGCGCGTATCAAAGCCCGCCCGCACGCCTATATCGCGCAACCCACCTTGTGCCTGTCGACCTGCCCCACCTTCGTCGACAGCGGCATCGCGCCGCGCCACATCGACTTGCGCCCGTTCGTGCTATCGGGCAGTGAAACGCGCCTGGTGCCTGGCGGCCTGACCCGCGTGGCCTTGCAGGAAGGCTCGCTGGTGGTCAACTCGTCGCAGGGCGGCGGTACCAAGGACACCTGGGTGGTAGAGGACTGAACCATGCTTTCGCGAACCGCTTCCGACTTGTACTGGATGTCCCGCTACCTGGAACGTGCAGAAAACCTCGCACGCATGCTCGAGGTCAGCTATTCGCTGTCGCTGATGCCCCAGGCCGGGCGCAGCGACGGCCATGCCGAACTGGCGATGTCGCTGCTGGCCTCGGGCACGCTGGACGACTACATCCGCCGGCACACCGAGCTCGACACCGAGCGCATGCTGCACTTTTTTGCCCTGGACGCGACCAACCCCAGCAGCATCTATTGCTGCCTGCAGGCCGCCAGGACCAATGCCCATGCAGTGCGCGGCCGGATCACCGCCGACATGTGGGAGAACATCAACGCCACCTGGATCGAAATGCGCAACATCGCCAGCAATGGCCTTGGCCGCTATGGCATCAGCCAGTTCTGCGACTGGGTCAAGGAACGCTCGCACCTGTTCCGCGGTGCCACCTCCGGCACCATCATGCGCAACGATGCCTACAGTTTCATCCGCCTGGGCACCTTCCTGGAGCGGGCAGACAACACCCTGCGCCTGCTCGATGCGCGCTACGAAATGTTCGGTGAGGCCTCCGAAGAGGTCAGCGACAGCTCCGCCCGCGGCTATTACCAGTGGAGCGCCCTGCTGCGCGCGCTTACCTCGTATGAAGCCTTCAACGAAATCTATCGCGGCGCACCCAGCGCCCGGCCGGTGTCCGAGCTGCTGCTGTTGCGGGTGGACGTGCCACGCTCGCTGCATGCCTGCATCGAGGAACTGGACCTGATCCTGGCCGGCCTGCCGGGCAACAGCGGCCGCGCCGCCCAGCGCATGGCCGCCGAACTGAACGCGCGCCTGCGCTACACCGCCATCGACGAAATACTCGACGCCGGGTTGCACCCGTGGCTGAGCGACTTCATTGGCCGCGTCAACCAATTGGGCCAGGCCGTCCACCACTCCTACCTGGAGGTCGTATGAAACTGTCCATCCGCCACGACACCACCTACAGCTACGCCAGCGACGTGAGCAACAGCATCCAGTTCCTGCGCCTGACGCCGCGCAGCAGCGAACGCCAGCGCATCAATGACTGGCAACTGGACCTGCCCTGCAAGGTCAAGGGCCAGATCGACCCCTATGGCAACATCCTGCATGTGCTGACCCTGGACAAACCCCATGGTCACCTGGCACTGACCGCCCGCGGCCAGGTCGAGATCGACCCGGACTGCGAACACGAAGCCGAGGGCCAGTCACCCCTGCCGTTCCTGCGCGGCAGCCACCTGACCCTGGCCGACGACGCCCTGGTTGCTTTCGCCGCCCGGCAATGTGGCAGCCACCGCGACCGGGCAGCGCTGATCGGGCTGATGCAAGGCCTGGCCGAGCACATGCCCTACAGCCCCGGCGCCACCTCGGTGGGCACCACGGCCATCGAAGCGTTCAGGGGTGGCGCCGGCGTGTGCCAGGACCACACCCACGCCTTCCTGGCCTGCGCCCGCAGCCTGGGGGTGCCGGCACGCTATGTGTCCGGTTACCTGTGCACCGAGGACGAACAGCACCTGGCCAGCCATGCCTGGGCCGAGGCCTGGGTCGACGACGCCTGGTACAGCTTCGACATCACCAACCGCCTGACCCGGCCAGAACGTCACCTGAAGCTGGCGGTCGGCCTGGACTACCTGGACGCCTGCCCGGTCAGGGGCGTACGCCGCGGTGGTGGCGCCGAAGCCATGCAGGCCAGCGTCCACGTACATCGCCAGTGACGGGTTTGCTGCAGGCCGGTCTTGCCGCACGGTGCGGCAAGACCACTCCACTCGCAACACAAGGGAAACCGCATGACTTACTGCGTCGCCATGCACCTGGAGGCCGGGCTTGTCTTCATCAGCGACTCACGCACCAACGCCGGCATCGACCAGATCTCCACCTTTGCCAAGTTGTTCGTTTTCAGCCTGCCGGGCGAGCGGCTGATCGTGCTGCAGACCGCCGGCAACCTGGCAACCTCGCAGTCGGTGGTGAACCTGCTGCGCCAGCGTACCCAGGGCAGCGGCCCTCATCTGCTGAACGTTGCCACGCTCTACGACGCTACGGTGCTGGTTGCCGACACCCTGCGCGAAGTGGTCAGCCGTGACCGCAGCAAGCTTACTGCCGACGTCGACCTGAGCAGTTCATTCATTGTTGGCGGCCAGATAGCCGGCGGGCCCATGGCCATCTACAACGTCTACGCACAAGGCAATTTCTTCCAGGCCACGCCGGATACCCCGTTCCTGCAACTGGGCGAAAGCAAGTACGGCCGGCCAATCCTCGACCGCAACCTGGACTACCGCACCCCGCTCGATGAAGCGCTGCGCTGCGGCCTGATTTCGTTCGACTCCACCATCCGCAGCAACCTGTCGGTGGGTATGCCGCTGGACTTGCTGGTGTACCGCAACAACACCCTGGAAAGCATGACGCGCCAGCGCATCACCAGCGACGATGCCTATTACCAGCAGATTCGCAGACAGTGGAGTGACGGTCTGAAAACCCTGCTGGCCGAACTGCCAGCGCCGCCCTATGGCTGAATGAGCGAACACCCCGCAATCTCTGCTGCCTGTACCGGCCTCTTCGCGGGTAAACCCGCTCCCACAGGTATTGTGCAAATCCTCAAGATTGTGATGATCCTGTGGGAGCGGGTTTACCCGCGAAGAGGCCAGCACAGGCGACATGTCAATGAAGCCAGAGTGCAAAACTGCGGGCTCAGTAGACAGGTTTCAATGGGAAAGCCACGCGGGTTATCCTGCCCCCCTCACCCCTGTCACGAGACTGTCATGTCGTCCGCTGCCACACCGGTGCAAACCCACCGCGCCGACCAAGACTCGCGCAATGCCGCCCAGGTGCTCAGCCTGTGCCTGCCCAGTGACGTACTGCTCTACCTGCTACTGCCGATGTACGCAGCCGATTTTGGCGTGACCCTGGCCGAGGCTGGCATTCTGCTGGCGGCCAACCGCCTGGTGCGCATCATCGGCTACGGCTGGGTAGTGCGTTTCTATGCCCGCCACGGTGACCGCGCGGCCTGCAGCCTCGCCGCCTTCGCCGCCGCCGTGTGTGCACTGGGCAACGCGGTGCTGACCGGTTTCGCCGCGCTGCTGGTGCTGCGCCTGGTCTGGGGCCTGTGCTTCGCCACCTTCAACCTCAGCACCCAGACCCTCGCCACCGCTGAAGCACAAGGCGCGGCGCGGCGTGCCGGGCGTTCGCGGGCGAGCATTTCCATCGGGCCAATGCTGGCCTTGCCGCTGGGTGCGCTGATGGCCCAGGCCTACGGCCCGCGCAGTGTGTTCTTCGTGCTCTGCATCAGTGCCCTGTTCGGGCTGTGGCGTGCACGTGCCCTGCCCAGCACCGGCCACCCGGTCGCCAGCCGAGGTGGCCGGCGCCTGCGCCTGCCAGACAGCATTGCCACGTGGTCCTTCATCGAAGGGGTAGCCCTGGACGGCCTGTTCATCTTTGGCCTTTCGCTTTACGCACAAACCCACCTGGGTGAGTCCGGAGTGCTGGCAGCGGGTGTGCTGATGGCGGTGCGCTACCTCAGCGAAATGCTCTTCAGCCCCTTCGGTGGGCGCCTGGCCGACCGCTTCGGGCCGCTGCGCATGCTGGTGGTGCTGTCACTGGCCACGTCGGTGGCGCTGCTGCTGTTTGGCAGCCACTGGCTGTTCATCGGCGCCTTCTTCGTGCTGGTGCTGCGTGCCCTGCAACTGCCGCTGGTGATGACACTGGTCGCCCTGCGCAACCCGCAACAACGCATCCAGGCCCTGGCCGGCAATGCCATATGGCGCGACATCGGCGCTGGGCTCGGGCCGATGCTTGCGGGGGTATTGCTGCCGCAGGTACCGGCGATCTGGGCCTATGCCGGGGCGGCAGTGGCGGTTGCCGTGGCAGCCTTGAACTGTGCCTGGTCGGCGCGGAATTGAGCGCTGGCGCCATGCATGACATGGGCTCACCTGTTGGATGAAGAGTGATCGTTTGAACCACACGGGCTACTGCACTTCAATTGGGTGCTGTACTGCTATTAGGTGAAATCATGATTCACGGAAAAACCCTGGAAGCCTGGCAACAAAGCCACCCGATCATCGCCGAGCTGGTGGCCCTGAAGCCAACCAGCTGGTTCAACCCTGGTATCGCCAAGGCTGCAGAAGCCCTGCGCGACGTGGGCCTGACGGCGGCCGACGTGCAAGCCACCAGCGCGCGGCTGCAGCGGTTCGCGCCCTACCTGGCCACCGTGTTCCCCGAGACGGCAGCGGCCGGCGGGGTCATCGAGTCGCACATTACCCCGCTGCCACAGCTGCGCCAGCTGCTTGTCCGGGAGGGATCGCTGCAGAACGTGGGCAGCCTGTGGCTCAAGGCGGACAGCGACTTGCCTATCTCCGGCTCCATCAAAGCCCGGGGCGGCATCCATGAAGTGCTCAAGCACGCCGAGGACCTGGCCCTGGCGGCCGGCTTGATCACGCACACGGATGACTACACCAAACTGGCGAGCGACCAGGCCCGCGCATTCTTCAGCCAGTACAAGATCGCAGTGGGCTCGACCGGCAACCTGGGGCTGTCGATTGGCATCATGAGCGCCAAGCTGGGCTTCCAGGTGAGCGTGCACATGTCATCGGACGCCAGGCAATGGAAGAAGGACAAGCTGCGGGCCAACGGCGTCACGGTGGTCGAACACGCCTCCGACTACAGCGTGGCGGTCGAGCAAGGCCGCCAGCAGGCGGCATCAGACCCCAGCTGTTACTTTGTCGACGACGAAAACTCCCCGCAGCTGTTTCTCGGCTATGCCGTGGCCGCCGAACGGTTGGCGCGGCAATTCGACCAGGCGGGCATCCAGGTAAACGCAGATCATCCATTGTTCGTGTACCTGCCGTGCGGCGTAGGGGGCGGCCCAGGCGGTGTTGCGTTCGGGCTGAAGCTGGTATTCGGCGATGCGGTGCACTGCATCTTCGCCGAACCTACCCATTCCCCCTGCATGCTGCTGGGTGTCTATACCGGCCTGCACGATGAAACCAGCGTGCAGGACTTCGGCATCGACAACATCACCGCCGCCGACGGCCTCGCGGTCGGGCGCCCATCAGGGTTTGTCGGCAAAGCCATGCAGCGCCTGATCGATGGTTACTACACCGTGACCGACGAAGAACTGTACCGCTTGATGGTCATCGCCCATGAGCAGGACAAGGTCAAACTGGAACCCTCTGCCCTGGCCGGCGTACCCGGTATGCTGCGGGTGCTGCAAGCAGGCGAGTACCTGGCTCGCCAGGGCTTCACCCCAACCCAGCTGCAGCAGGCTACCCACCTCGTCTGGGGGACGGGTGGCAGCATGGTGCCGAACGATGAATTCAATGCCTATCTGGCGAAAGGGCGTAGCGTGCAGGCGGCGCCGTGAAACTCAATGGCTCGCACCTGGGCAGCCTGCATGTCTTTCTGGTGGCGGCACGGCACTTGAGCTTCTCGCGCGCCGCCGATGAGCTGTGCCTGACCGCCAGTGCCGTGAGCCATCGCATCAATCGCCTGGAAGATGAGCTGGCGCTCAAGCTGTTCCACCGCATGCCGCGCAAGGTCAGCCTCACCGAAGACGGCGAGCGCCTGTTCGCGGTCATGCAACGGACCATGGATGAGTTAAGCGAGGCCGTGCAGGAACGTGCTCACGCCGAAATCGCCGGCCAGTTGACGTTGTATGTGCGCCCGTCAGTCGCACAATGCTGGCTGGTGCCGCGGCTGGCGCAGTTCACCGCCCGCTACCCTGATATCCAGCTGGATATCAGGGTGGGCAACGAGAGCATCGATTACCGCACACGCAAGATCGACCTGGTCCTGTGTTATTCGGATGGCCATCATCCGGGGTTGCAGAGCATCCACTTGATGGACGAGCGGATCGCCCCGGTGTGCTCCCCCCGTTACGCAGAAACCCATGCACTGACCGGTGACCTGCACCCGCTGGATCACTGCACTGCCTTGCATGACGTGGCGGCCTGGGACAACGCTGCATTCGATGCAGAATGGCAGCTCTGGGCCAGCACCACAGGTGCGGGTATCAGCCTCCCGCGCCGATTCCTCACATTCGATCGCTCCGACCTGTGCACGCTCGCCGCGCTGAATCACGTAGGCATCGCCATTGGCCGCGAACAGCTGGTCAAGGATCGCATTGCACGAGGTGAGCTGGTTTTGCCGTTCGGTGGTTTCGTCGACACCCCCAACTATGGCTATTACCTGGTCTACCCGCATCATGACCCGATGCCCAAACGCCTGCAGGTGTTGATCGACTGGCTCGTGAAAGAAGCCTGCACAGACCTGTAGGAGCGGCCTTGTGCCGCGAAGGGCTGCAAAGCAGCCCCGGCGATTTATGCATCTGTCTCGAAACCCTGGGGCTGCTTTGCAGCCCTTCGCGGCACAAGACCGCTCCTACACGGGGCCAGTGCGGACCGGAAGACAGCATCAGGCGCGGATGCACTGGGCAAACACCGGCTCTTGCAGATAGGCCACGTTCAGCAGGGTCCAGGGTGTTACGGCCTTCTGGTTGGTCTGGAAGATCGCCCCCGGCGCCAGCATTACCCCCCTGCCCTGTACTTCACGGGTCAGCACGGCTGTATCTTCGATCCCGGGGAAACGCGCCCACAGGTACAGGCTCTGTTCCGGTCGGCAGAACACTTCGGCCTCGGCCAACTCGTCGATGGCCTCCTTGCTGCCCGCGATGTAACCCACCCGCAAGGCCGCCGACACCGATTTAAAAAAACTGCCGATGTACAGTGGCCACCGCCACGGTGTCCAGTGCCACCTTCGTGTTCAGCCCGGTGGCGATGACGGTAATCCTCGGTGAGGTGATGGGCTCGCGCATCAAGCACGCCTATCACCGGCTGACCACGGTCATCAGCGTGCGCAATGGTGTTATCGAGTCCACCTACATTGCCGAGGCGCTGATCCCGCTGATCGCCTTTGGCCTGCCGCTAAGCCCCGTCGCCGCCGAGCCGGCCGCACTGCTGTTCAACGCCCCGCCACGCTTCACCGTGGACAGCGCCAGCGGGCAGGTGAACAACCTGCACAACTTGCTCAGCGCAAGCGAGTTCCTCGCCTACGGCATGCTGGCGGTCGTGATCGCCATCCTGATCGCCTACCCCTTCTCGATGAACTTCGCCCACCGCGCCGCCTCGTTCGTGTCCCGGCGGATCAGCCACGAGGCGGTAATCGCCACGTTCGTCGGCCCGTGCTCAGCGTGCCGGCCATCGTCGCCCTGTTCGGCTGAAATGACCCTCCCCTGTTCTGCCACGCAGCCACTGCGGCTGCGTGGTTTCACTCGCTTGCAAGAAAGGAAAATCAGCGATCGGGGCCGCTTTGCGGCCCATCGCCGGCAAGCCGGGCTCCCACAGGTGCGGCGCAAAACTCAGCCATGACACGTTACTTGTGGGAGCCCGGCTTGCCGGCGATGGGCTGCGCAGCAGCCCCAAAGACTCCGTACAATCAATGCTCCTGCAGCAACTGGCTCAATACAGCGCGCAATTTCCCAGGCTTGACCGGTTTGTTCAAAAGCGGCGCCCCCAGTTTCTGCAAGCCCCGCCGGCATTGATCGCTGCGGTCGGCGGTGATGATCACCGCCGGTATGGAAACCGCAAAATGCGCACGCAAATACCTGACCACCTCGCAACCCACCACGCCATGGTCCAGGTGGTAGTCGGCCAGGATCAGTTCCGGGGCCTGCCCCTGCAAGGCCAGCAAGGCACCTGCCTGGTCGGTCGCGGTCACCACTTCGCAGCCCCACTGCCCAAGCAGCGCGCCCATGCTCTCGAGGATGCTCACTTCGTTGTCCAGTACCAACAGGCGGCGGCCCGGTAGCGGGTTGCCGACGCTTGGCAACGGCACGGCCTGGTGAGCGGCCAGCGGCACCTCTTTACCCAGCGGAACCTCGATGCTGAACACCGAGCCACGCCCCGGCCACGAACGTACCTCAATCCGGTAGCCGAGAATCTTGGCAATCCGCTCGACGATGGCCAACCCCAGCCCCACGCCCTTGCGATCCGCTGCGCGGCCGACATCCAGTTGGTTGAACTCAAGAAAGATCGCCTGTAACCGGTCTTCGGCAATACCCCGCCCGGTATCCCACACTTCCAGCCGCAAATGCCCACCCCGGCGCCTTGCCCCCAGCAAGATCCGGCCGTCGTCGGTGTAGCGGCAGGCGTTGCTGAGGAAGTTGCGCAGGATACGTGTCATCAGCCGCAGGTCAGTGCTGATGGCACAGTCCGGGATGCGCGCATGCAGCTTGAGGCCTTCCGCATCGGCCACCGAGCGGAACTCCGAGACCAGTGGTGCGAACAACTCGTCGAGGCGGTACACGGCCACGTCCGGCTTCACCGCTGCCTGGTCGAGACGGGAAATGTCCAGCAGGTCGGTCAGCAAGTCTTCGGCGCCCTCAAGGGCCTGGTGGGTACGCTCCACCAGCACGTGCTCGGCCTCTGGCAATGGCCGCTCGCGCAAGGTGGAGATCAGCAGGCGGGCGGCGTTCAGCGGTTGCAGCAGGTCATGGCTGGCGGCGGCCAGGTATTTGTCCTTGCTGCGGTTGGCAGCTTCTGCAGCATCGCGGGCCTCCAGCAATTCATCGGTACGCGCAGCAACCCGTTGCTCCAGCTCGTCATTGAGCTGTTGCAGGCGTTGCTGGGCCAGCTTGCGTTCGGTGATGTCGGCGACAAAACCCTCCACCAGCCCCTCCTGCCCGGGCTTGAGCAGCAGGTTCATCAGCACATCGAGGTGGCTGCCATCCTTGCGCCGCAAGCGGGTTTCATAGCCGTGCAGGCTGCGCTCACGGGCGAGGATCGCGGTAATCGCCTGCAACTCCTCGGCACCGCCGTCGAACAGGTTGGCGGCCAGGTCCGTCAGGGAAAACAGCACCGCTTGCGGGTCGTCGTAGCCCAGCATGCGCGCCAGCGCCGGATTGGCGGCACGCATGCCGTCCTGCAGGCTAGCCTGGAAAATCCCGTGCACGGCATTTTCGAACAGCCACTTGTAGCGGTTGCGCTCGGCCTCCAGCTCGTCCAGGCGGGCGGAAAGCTCCGGGTAATGGCTTTTGCGTGCCGAGTGGTCGCCCAGCCCCAACAGCCCGGCCAGTGCCCGCTGCTGCTCGTCAGAGGGCCTCGCCATAAACGACCTCGACATCACGCTGGCTCGACGCACGGGGGTTGGTGAGGATGCACGGGTCATCCATCGCATGTTGCGACAGGAACGGAATGTCCGCGGTGCGCACCCCGTGCAGGCCCAGGGTTTCATGGAAGCCGATGGCGTGCTTCAGGGCAATCAGGTGCTCCACCAGGCGCCCGCAGATCTGCCGGTGGTTGAGGCCGCGGCAATCAATACCGAACACCTCGGCAATCACCTTGAAGCGCTCTGGCGCCGAGCTGTAGTTGAACGCCACCACGTGCTCCACCAGCACCGCGTTGCACAAGCCATGGGGCAAGTCGAGGAAGCCGCCCAGGCTGTGGGACATGGCGTGAACCGCGCCCAGAATCGCGTTGGAGAACGCCAGCCCCGCCTGCATGCTGCCCAGCATGATCTTCTCGCGCAGGGCGATATCGGTGGGGTTGGCGATCATCTCCACCAGGTTGCCGTTGATCAGGCGCATGGCTTCCAGCGCATGGGGGTCGGTCAGCGGGCCGTGGCCGGTGGAAACAAAGGCTTCAATGGCATGCACCAGCGCATCGATACCGGTGCAGGCCGACAGGAACGGGTCCATGCTCAGGGTAGTTTGCGGGTCGATCAGCGACACGTCCGGCACCACCGCCTTGCTGACGATGGAGAACTTCATGCGTTCCTGCTGGTTGGAGATGATCACGAACTGCGAAACGTCCGCCGAGGTGCCGGCCGTGGTCGGGATCAGGATCAGCGGCGGGCTGGGCACGCGGATCATGTCCACGCCTTCGAATTCGAGGATGCTGCGCCCGTGGGCCACCACGATACCGATGGCCTTGCCGCAATCCATCGGGCTGCCGCCGCCGACGGCGACGATCACATCGCAGTGGTTCTGCCGATAGATCTCGGCACCCAGCATCACCTCTTCGACCCGCGGGTTGGGCGACACGGCGGTATACAGGCAGTAATCGATGCCCTGGGCCTGCAAGCTGGCCTCCACGTCCGCCACCCAGCCGGCGGCGATCACGCCCGGGTCGCTGACCACCAGCACCTTGCGGGCACCGAAGGTTTTCGCGTAATTGGCGACGTTATGCCGGCAGCCGGCACCAAAGATGATTTCAGGCGATACGAACTTGCGAAGCGGGCTGAAACTCTGGCTCATTGGCAAGCCTGTTCTTATTGTTCTGGAAGGTAACCGCCAGCGTAAAGCATCCCGCAGCGAAAGCAACCAGACCAATGAGCAGCACTGGCTCAGCCACGGGCAGTCAGAGGAACCGGCCACCGTAGTGATGGCCGGGTGGCACATCAACGGTTGGCGAAATACATCGTCACTTCAAAGCCGATGCGCAGGTCGGTAAAGGCAGGTTTATTCCACATGGGCAGTCCTCTTCTTGTGCCGGGGAGTCCGGTAGATGCATTAATGCACGGGGGGCGCCAGGGCCGAATGCTACTTTGGAAGGAACTTGCGGGGTGCGTTGGTAGGGGATTTCGTTTCCTGCGCCGGCCTCTTCGCGGGCGAGCCCGCGAAAAGGCCGCGCTGCGGTCTAGAAGAAGCCCAGCGGGTTGATGTCGTAGCTTACCAACAGGTTCTTGGTCTGCTGGTAGTGGTCGAGCATCATCTTGTGGGTCTCACGGCCCACGCCAGACTTCTTGTAGCCGCCAAACGCTGCATGGGCCGGGTACAGGTGGTAGCAGTTGGTCCACACGCGGCCGGCCTTGATGCCGCGGCCCATCCGGTAGGCGCGGTTGATGTCGCGGGTCCACAGGCCGGCGCCCAAGCCGAATTCGGTGTCGTTGGCAATCGCCAGCGCTTCGGCTTCGTCCTTGAAGGTGGTCACGCCCACCACCGGGCCGAAGATTTCTTCCTGGAACACACGCATCGTGTTGTTGCCTTTGAGCAGGGTCGGCTGGATGTAGTAACCGCTGCCCAGGTCGCCCTGCAGCCGCTCGGCACCGCCGCCGGTGAGCAGCTGCGCGCCCTCCTCCTTGGCAATCTGCAGATAGGACAGAATCTTGTCGTATTGCTGCTCCGAAGCCTGGGCGCCAACCATGGTATCGGTGTCCAGCGGGTTGCCCCGCGTTATCTTGGCGATCTTCTTCATCACCTCGGCCATGAATGGCTCGTAGATCGATTCCTGGATCAGTGCCCTTGACGGACAGGTGCACACCTCGCCCTGGTTGAAGAACGCCAGCACCAGGCCCTCGGCGGCCTTCTCGATGAACGCGGGCTCGGCCTGCATGATGTCTTCGAAGAAGATATTCGGCGACTTGCCGCCCAGTTCGACGGTGGACGGGATGATGTTCTCGGCCGCGCATTTCATGATGTGCGAACCCACCGGGGTGGAGCCGGTGAAGGCGATCTTGGCGATGCGCTTGCTGGTGGCCAACGCCTCGCCGGCCTCACGGCCAAAGCCCTGGACGATGTTCAACACGCCCGCCGGCAGCAGGTCGGCGACCAGCTCGGCAAAAATGGTGATCGACAGTGGCGTCTGCTCGGCCGGCTTGAGCACTACACAGTTGCCGGCGGCCAGGGCCGGGGCAAGCTTCCAGGCGGCCATCAGCAACGGGAAGTTCCAGGGGATGATCTGCCCGACCACGCCCAGCGGCTCATGGATGTGATAAGCCACGGTGCCTTCGTTGATTTCGGCCGCGCCGCCCTCCTGGGCACGGATGCAACCGGCAAAATAGCGGAAGTGGTCCGCTGCCAGCGGCACATCGGCATTAAGCGTTTCGCGCACCGCCTTGCCGTTGTCCCAGCTTTCGGTGACGGCCAGCACTTCCAGGTTCTGTTCGATACGGTCGGCAATCTTCAGTAGCAGCAGGGCGCGGTCTTGCACCGAGGTCTTGCCCCAGGCTTCGGCGGCTGCGTGTGCGGCGTCCAGGGCGCGGTCGACGTCCTGGGCAGTGGAACGCGGGAATTCGGCAATCGGCTGGCCATTGACCGGCGAGCTGTTGGTGAAGTACTGGCCAGCCAACGGTTGCACGAACTCGCCATTGATGAAGTTGCCATAACGTGGCTTGAAGGATACGACGGCGCCTGGGGTTCCGGGTTGTGCGTAGATCATGCTGAGCCTCTGCGGGTCGATGCCTGTCCCACGACAGGCGATGGACCGATGGTAAAAAGCCCCGCGTGCCAGGCGAATCCATCGTTGGCAGCGGGGCTCTCGTCATTTGGTAGTAGGGCCGCTTGCCTCAGGCCCACTGCTTTACGGCTTGGCGCTTGCCGTTTGCTGCAGCTGCTTGGGGAGCTTGAAGGTCCAGAGCATGCCGCCCTGGTTGAAGTCCTTGACCCGCTTGGCCACTTCGCCACCCCACAGCGGTACCGCGCCGCCCCAGCCGGAGACCACCGACACGTATTGCTCGCCGTCCATTTCCCAGGTCACGGGCGAGCCAAGCACGCCGGAGCCGGTCTGGAATTCCCAGACCTTGTCGCCGGTCTTGGCGTTGAAGGCCTGCAGGAAGCCTTCCGGCGTGCCGGTGAACACCAGGTTGCCCTTGGTGGTCAGCACCCCGCCCCACAGCGGCGCGTAGTTCTTGTGCCGCCACACTTCCTTGCCACTGATCGGGTCGATGGCACGCAGCACGCCGATGTAGTCTTCGTTGAGCGGTTTGATGGTGAAGCCGGCGCCGAGGAACGCCGCGCCTTTCTTGTAGGCGATGCCTTCGTTCCAGATGTCCATGCCCCACTCGTTGGAGGGCACGTAGAACAGCCCGGTGTCCTTGTTATAGGCCATCGGCATCCAGTTCTTGGCGCCGAGGAACGCCGGGGCGACGAACACCGAACTGCCCTTGGCTTCGCTGCCGGGTGCGCCTGGGCGGCTGGCGTCGTTGTAGATCGGCCGGCCGTCCTTGTCCAGGCCGGTGGCCCAGGTGATCTTGTCGACGAAGGGGAAGCCGCGAATGAACTTGCCGTTGGTGCGGTCCAGCACGTAGAAGAAGCCGTTGCGGTCGGCCGTGGCAGCGGCCTTGACCTCCTTGCCGCCATCCTTGTAGTTGAACGAGATCAGTTCGTTGACGCCGTCGAAGTCCCAGCCGTCATGCGGCGTGCTCTGGAAGTGCCACTTGATGGTGCCGTCGTCAGGGTTCAGCGCCAGGCGCGACGAGGAATACAGGTTGTCTCCGGGGCGCAGGTGCGAGTTCCACGGTGCCGGGTTGCCGGTCCCGAACAGGATCAGGTTGGTTTCCGGGTCGTAGTAACCGCCCAGCCAGGGCGCAGCGCCGCCGGTCTTCCACAGGTCCCCGGGCCAGGTCTTGCCCGCCTCGCCGCCGGAAATACCGTTTTCGATGGCCTTGCCGTCCTTGTACACGTAGCCCATGTGCCCTTCCACGGTGGGTCGCATCCACAGCAGCTCGCCGTTTTCCGGGTTGTAGGCCTGGATCTTGCCCACCACGCCGAACTCGCCACCGGCGACGCCGGTGATCAGCTTGCCGTTGACGATCATGGGCGCGGCGCTGATGGAATAACCTTCCTTGTGGTCGGCCACTTTCTTGCTCCAGACCACCTTGCCGGTGTCCTTGTTCAGGGCCACCAGTTTGGCGTCCAGGGTGCCGAAGAACACCAGGTCGCCGTACAGCGCCACGCCGCGGTTGATCACGTCGCAGCAGGGGCGGATGTCATCCGGCAGGCGTGCATCGTATTGCCACAGTTTCTTGCCGGTGCGCGCATCCACGGCGAACACCCGCGAGTAGGAACCGGTCAGGTACATCACCCCATCCTTGATCAGCGGCTGGGCCTGCTGGCCGCGTTGTTTTTCACCACCGAAGGAGAACGCCCAGACCGGCCGCAGTTCCTTGACGTTGTTGGCATTGAGCAGGTCCAGCGGGCTGTAGCGCTGGCCCTGCACACCCAAGCCATTGGTCACGATCTGCTGCGGGTTCTTCGGGTCCTGGAGGATTTCTTCATTGCTGACAGCGGCGTGGGCTGCACCGGCAAGCAGCATGGCGCTGAGCACCAGGCTCACGGCGAACATGGGGCGACGCGGGGATCGGGTCATGACGGCTACCTTTGGTTTTTTTGTTGTGCCCGGGAAAATTTCCCGGTGTGCCGGGAATTCTTGGTTGCCGCCAGTTCGCCAACAATTGCCCGCTGTGCGGAGTTTTCTAGTTCCTTGGTACAGGGCTGCGTCCCCAAGACAAGCGCGATCCCTTGGGGATAGCGTCAGGGGTTGGCGTCGACCCGCTGGAGTTGTTGGCGTTCGTAGCGGGGATACAGATGGCTGACACTGCGAATCAGCTCATGACGGGTCAGGGTGATCCCGGCAAAGCGTTCAGGGATGGGGCTGCGGATCATCTCGGCCATGTCGTCGCCACGCGCCGCGCCGTCGCGCATCAGGCCATCCAGCCAGCCCAGGTAATCACGCACCTGCGCAAACGGCCGGGCATCGCTGGCCACCGGCCCGTGCCCGGGCACAAGCAGCTTCCAGGGCAAGGCTTGCAGGGTGTCCAGGTCCTTCTGCCACACCTCCAGCCCCGGGCTGTTGGGGGTGGTCAAGGCACGCTCGTAGAAAACCAGATCGCCAGCGAACAGTACGCCGGTCTTCTCATCCAGAATCGCCAGGTCGGCGCCGGTATGCCCGCCTAGCTCCAGCAATCGCAGGCGGTGCCCGCCCACCTCGTGGATACCCGGCTGCAGCACCTGGGTAGGCAGCACCACTTCGGTGCCGCGCATCCAGTCGCCGACCAGGCGGTACATGTTCTCGGCCATGGCCTCGCCCTGCTGGCGCAGCAAGTCGCCGGTACCGGCCAAGGCGCCAATAGGCACATCGGCAAAGGCCTGGTTGCCCAGTACATGGTCAGGGTGATGATGGGTCAGCAGCACCTCCAGCACCGGCTTGTCGGTGGTGGCGGCAATCGCCTGGCGTAACGCGTCGCCGTAACGCTTCGATGGCCCGCTGTCGATCACCACCACACCGCTGTCGGTGACAATGAACGCGGTATTGACGATATTACCGCCATTGGCCTTGCCGAAGTTGTCAGTGCTGCCCTCCAGTAGCCAGGTGCCCTCCGCTATCTGCCGGGGCGCAAGCCGATAGTCCAGGTCTGCCTGGGCCGGCAGCCCCAGGCACAGCAGCAACAGCATCATCCAACGCATGAAGAGCGCCTCTGGTCAGGGGTGAAATCGGGCAATGGGCTCAGGGCACTGCCGCTTCGAACTGGTTGCCGCTGTTGTCCTGCAACAGCAGCCGGGTCGGCCCGGCGCCCTGGATATCGAAGCCCAGGCTGGGGTTTTCGCTGACCGCCGGGTACAGCTCGAGGCTGGCCAGGCGCTGGCCGTTCGCGTCCTGCAACTCGGCATGGTTTAGGAAAAACTCGGGAATACCGCTGACCAGGCCGTTGTCCATCGGATGGGCCACCTGCAGGCGCAAGCGGCTGCTGTCGCCACGCGGGTAGCGCCCGCCCAGCACTTCACCGAGGTGTTCTTCCCAGCCAGGCTGCGTGCGCACCACGCTGGGCGCGGTACAGCCGCCGCCGGCGGCATCGATCAGGGTCGAGCCGACGTGCCACAGGCCGTCGCGTGTCAGCACGGCGGCGCGCAGCGGCGTGGCCTGTTCGATGCGGATGCGGATCGACAACCAGGGCAACACGCGCTCGCCGGGCTGAAAGTCGACAATGCGCGGCAACGGGTTGAGTTCGGCCCAGGCGATTATCCGCACCACCTCGCCAGCGAATGCCCGGGCGTCGATCTCCAACGGCACCTGCCGTGCGTCCTCGGCAAAGGGCGGCGCCAGCAGCTTGACCCGGTCATCGAAGACGAACGCGGCCTGGCCCAGCAACTGCTTGTGGTAGAAGTCCCACATCACCGAGGGCACCGGGTCCGTCTGCGGGGCTGGGGTGGCAGCCTGGGCTGACCAGGGTATGCAGCAGGCCAGCAGGAAAGTCGCTTTCAAGTTCATGATCCGCTCCCATGGATCAACACAGGATCTTCAGGGGTACCAAGGCCACTGTGGGAGCGGGTTCACCCGCGAAGAATCCGACGCGGTGCATGGCACCGGCTTCGCCGGTGTTCGCGGGTAAACCCGCTCCCACAGGGTGATGTGTTGCCTGCGCGAATCCGCGGGCCTGGGCAATTTGTTACTGATACATCTCGGGAACCTCGTAGCGCAGGCCGTAAGCTGCATACATCGCCTTGAGCCGGCCATCGCGGATCATCGCCTCAAGGGTCTCCTCCACGGCATAGGCCAGCTGACGGTTGCTTTCATGGACGGCCATGCCGATTTCCCAGGCCTGCTTGCCCAGGTTGGGGTAGGCGTTTTCCGCCAGGGCCAATTGCGGGTCGGCGGCCTGGTGCAGCTGCCAGTCAACTTCGCCACGCATCGCCATCACCGCGTCCACCTGGCCAGCCTGCATGGCGCTGAACGCCTGCTGTACACCGGGGTAATGATGGGTTTTGGCACTCAGCATGCCGTTGAACACAGAAGTCAGGTAGAACGAAGGCACGCTGTCCACCTCGACACCGATCGGGTGCTGCTGGAACACCGCCACACTGCCCACCGACTTCAGACGACGCTGGTCGTAGGCCACCTGCCAGCGCTCTTGCTGATAAGGGCCGAACATCACCACCTGGGCGTTTTCCAGCTCGCCCAGTTCGTTGCGTCTTTGCGCGTAGGCGTGGTCGTAGGGCACCCTCATCATCAGGTCGGCCAACTGCTGGTGGCGCAGCGGGCTGCCACGCCAGATGTAATCGCGCAGGTCATCGTCGAGTTTTTCCCCGGCCGGCGCCCAGATCAGTTGCAAGCGCACTCCCAAGGCGGTGGCCAGCGCCTGCGCCAGCTCCACATCGACACCCCGGGGCTTGCCGTGGTCCTCGAAACTGTAGGGCGCGAAATCCTTGTACACCGCCACCTTCAGTTCGCCAGCGGCGATGATCGCGTCGTAGTTGCGCACCTGCGCCTGGGCCGTCGCGCACCACAGCAGCAGGCTACAAAGCCACACGGCAAACAGACGCATGGCCGTCACTCCTCGACGTGCACGCTGTCCAGGTAGGTGCGCACCGCCCACAGGGCTTCCTGGCTGAGGTAATCGGCCATCTTCGGCATGTACACACGGCCATCGCGGACCGCGCCATGGCGTACCCGTTCGACAAACCATTCATCCCCGGCGTCACCGGCATCGAGCATGCGCAGGTCGGGGGCGATACCGCCGGACTTGGCCTCCAGGCCATGGCAGGCAGCGCAATTCTGGTTGTAGGCCGAGGCGCCGATTTCCACGGCCTTGTCGTGCTCGGGCGAGCTGCGGTAAGGG
This sequence comes from Pseudomonas sp. YNh, assembly GCF_037993085.1. Classification (NCBI taxonomy): domain Bacteria; kingdom Pseudomonadati; phylum Pseudomonadota; class Gammaproteobacteria; order Pseudomonadales; family Pseudomonadaceae; genus Pseudomonas; species Pseudomonas sp. YNh. The sequence continues at coordinate 143,939 of NZ_JBBMRJ010000009.1, forward strand.
TTTACTGCCGCCCAGCCGTCGCCGTCCAGGCTTACACCGGCGTCCTTGATCGGGGTCAGGCCCTTGGTCTCCACCGCCTGGGGCACCACGTTGCCATGGGCAAAAGCGGTACTGGTCAGCACCGCTGCAGCCAGCAGCCCTGCAGCAAGCAACACATTGCGTTTTGTTGTCATTGTTATGCCCTCACCATTGCACGCAAAGCCTCAACCACAGAGGCCGTGCCGCCATCTTAGAAACAGCTTGCGAATGGTCGAATGCTGCTTTGGTGGCCGGGCCTTACTCCCTTGGTAGTAGGGCTTGTGGCGAAGGGCCAATTGAGGTGCCGTTCGGGAACTATTCCCGGCAAGGGCGGGATTTTTTCCGTATCCCGCGACAGCGCCCCCGCCCCACCCTGTGCAGGCCAAAACCTCCACTGGGAACTGCAACCATGACAATAAGATCGCTACCCGCCCTTTCCCCTCTGGCCCTGAGCGTGCGCGTCCTGCTACTGGCCGGTGGCCTGGCCCTGGGCAATGTGGCAACAGCGGCCACTGCACCTGCGGCACCTGCCGGCAAGAGCGTCACCTGGGAAGACATCGCCAACGACCACCTGACCACCAAGGACGTGCTGCAGTACGGCATGGGCACCAATGCCCAGCGCTGGAGCCCGCTGGCCCAGGTCAATGACCAGAACGTGTTCAAGCTGACTCCGGCCTGGTCGTACTCCTTCGGCGACGAGAAGCAGCGCGGCCAGGAATCCCAGGCCATCGTCAGCGACGGCGTGGTCTACGTCACCGGCTCGTACTCGCGGGTGTTTGCCCTTGATGCCAAGACCGGCAAACGCCTGTGGACCTACAACCACCGCCTGCCCGACAACATTCGCCCGTGCTGCGACGTGGTCAACCGCGGGGCGGCCATCTTCGGCGACAAGATCTACTTCGGCACCCTGGACGCGCGGCTCATCGCCCTCGACAAGCACACTGGCAAAGTCGTGTGGAACAAGAAGTTCGGCGACCACAGCGCCGGCTACACCATGACCGGCGCCCCGGTGCTGATCAAAGACAAGACCAGCGGCAAGGTGCTGCTGATCCATGGCAGCTCGGGCGATGAATTCGGCGTGGTCGGCCAGTTGTTCGCGCGCGACCCGGACACCGGTGAAGAAGTGTGGATGCGGCCCTTCGTCGAGGGCCACATGGGCCGCCTGAACGGCAAGGACAGCACCCCCACCGGCGACGTCAAGGCGCCATCCTGGCCAGACGACCCAACCACCGAAACCGGCAAGGTCGAAGCCTGGAGCCACGGCGGCGGCGCCCCTTGGCAAAGCGCGAGCTTCGACCCCGAAACCAACACCATCATTGTCGGCGCTGGCAACCCTGGCCCCTGGAATACCTGGGCGCGCACGTCGAAGGACGGCAACCCGCATGACTTCGACAGCCTGTACACCTCCGGCCAGGTCGGCGTCGACCCGAGTACCGGCGAGGTCAAGTGGTTCTACCAGCACACCCCCAACGATGCCTGGGACTTCTCCGGCAACAACGAGCTGGTGCTGTTCGACTACAAGGACAAGGACGGCAACGTGGTCAAGGCCACCGCCCACGCCGACCGCAACGGCTTCTTCTATGTGGTCGACCGCAACAACGGCAAGCTGCAGAACGCCTTCCCCTTCGTCGACAACATCACCTGGGCCAGCCATATCGACCTGAAGACCGGCCGCCCGGTGGAAAACCCCGGCCAACGCCCGGACAAGCCGCTGCCGGGTGATACCAAGGGCAAGCCGGTGGAAGTCTCGCCACCGTTCCTGGGTGGCAAGAACTGGAACCCGATGGCCTACAGCCAGGACACCGGGCTGTTCTACATCCCCGGCAACCAGTGGAAAGAGGAATACTGGACCGAGGAGGTGAACTACAAGAAGGGTTCGGCGTACCTGGGCATGGGCTTCCGTATCAAGCGCATGTACGACGACCATGTCGGCACCTTGCGCGCCATGGACCCGACCACCGGCAAGCTGGTGTGGGAGCACAGGGAGCACCTGCCGCTGTGGGCGGGCGTACTGGCAACCAAGGGCAACCTGGTGTTCACCGGCACGGGCGACGGCTTCTTCAAGGCCTTCGACGCCAAGACGGGCAAGGAGCTGTGGAAGTTCCAGACCGGCAGCGGCATCGTCTCGCCGCCTATCACCTGGGAGCAGGACGGCGAGCAGTACATCGGCGTGACCGTGGGCTACGGCGGCGCCGTGCCGCTGTGGGGCGGCGACATGGCCGAGCTGACCAAGCCGGTGGCTCAGGGTGGTTCGTTCTGGGTGTTCAAGATCCCGAGCTGGGACAACAAGACTGCGCAGCGCTGACTGCCTGAGGTAAAGCGTTACCGGGGCTGCTTTGCAGCCCATCGCCGGCAAGCCAGCTCCCACACTACGGTGCAGATCTCAAGGGCTGTGCAGTCCCTGTGGGAGCTGGCTTGCCGGCGATGGGTCGCAACGCGGCCCCATAACGCTTATCCCGAATGCATTCAGGTCCGCCCCACAACTGCCCTGTTCCAACTGAGAGCCTTTCACCATGAACTACCTGCCATTTGCCTTGCTGTTGATACTGTCCCCTGCCTTGGCCGGGAGTGCCGACGACGAGGGCAACGATGCCCCCTTGACCATCAACGGCTGCGTCATTGCCGAAGCCAGCCAGTGCCCGGGGGCCAACCTGCGCGGCGCCAAGCTGGCCAACCAGGACCTGCGCAAGATGAACCTGGCCGGTGCCGACCTGCGTGATGCCGACCTGCGCCATGCCCGGCTGGACCTGGCCAACCTGGAAAAAGCCCGCCTGCAGGGCGCCAACCTGACCCGTGCCAGCCTGCAACAGAGCAACCTGCGTGTGGCTGACCTGAGCAACAGCAAGCTGGTGGCCATTCAGGGCTGGGGCTTGTTCGCCCAAGGGGCACAGTTTGCAAAGGCCGACCTCAGTGCAGCCTACTTGCAGTTCGCCAGGCTGTCCGGGGCGAAGCTGCAGCAGGCCAACTTGCAGGCGGCGGACCTGGAGATGGCCTGGCTGAGCAAGGCTGATTTGCAAGGGGCCAACCTGAGCGATGCCAACCTGCAAGAGGCCAAGTTTGGCCAGAGCAACCTTGCGCGTGCCGATTTGCGCGGGGCGCGGCAGCATTACGGAAATTTCCAGGAGGCGAACATGGAGGGGTGCAAGGGATGCCCGGATACATGGGACAAATAAGTTCAGTTAGCAGGGGCCGCTTTGCGGCCCCGGCAAGCGCAGCTGACACACCTCACCCCGCCACCCGCACCACCCCCAGGTTGATGCCCAGGTGCACCAGCTCGGCATGCGAACTGACCTGCAACTTGCTCTTGAGCAAGGTCAAATGATTGGACACAGTCTTGGCGCTGATGCACAGCTGCTCGGCAATCACCCGCATCGGCGTACCCTTGGCCAGCATCGTGAAAATCTCCAGTTCACGCTGGGTCATGCGCTGCAAGCGCGGGTCACTGGTGCTTTGCTGTGACGTGCACGCCAACTGCGTAGCCAAGGGCTGTTCGATGTAGGCATGCCCGGCCAACACCCGCTGCACCGCCTCGATCAACACCTCGGGCGCCGAGTTCTTGGTCAGGTAGCCCGAGGCCCCGGCTTCCAGCGCCTGTCGCACCAGCGGCAACTCGTCGTGCATGCTGAAAAACAGCACCCTCAGCTGCGGCAAACGCTGGCGCAGGCGGCGGGTGGTTTCCAGGCCGCTGATACCCGGCAGGCCAAAGTCCATGATCACCAGGTTCGGCACTTGCTCCTGCACCCGGGCCAAGGCCTCTTCACCACTGGCGGCCTCACGCACCTGCACCGTCGGCAATACCGTCCGCAGCAGGCTGGCATAGCCCTGGCGAACCACGGCATGGTCATCGACCAATACGATATTCATTACACCTCCCTGGGGATGTTCAGGGCCAGCGCCCAGCCGCCACCCGGGCGGCTCAAAATGCGCAGCTCCCCCCCAAGGCTACGGGCGCGCTCGGCCATCGAATGCAGGCCTACCCCTGGGCGCTGGGGCGGGTGCGCGCCGCGGCCATTGTCGCGAATGAACAGGCGCAAACCCTTGGCACTGCGCTGCAGGCGCACTCGCACCTGGCTGGCGCCGGCATGCCGGGCGACGTTGGTCAGTGCCTCTTGCAGCAAGCGGTACAGGTGCGTTCTGCTCGCCCCGGGCAGCGCCGGCAAGTGCTCGCCAACCCGCAGCCGGCACTCGATGCCCTGGCTGGCCTGCCACTGGCTCACCAGCAGGCCGAACGCCTCGGCCAGCGGCATGTAGTGCAGCGCCACCGGATACAGGTTGTGCACCAAGGCGCGAAAACCGTGCTGGAGGCGCTCGCAATTGAGTTCGAGGTCGTGCGCCGTCTGTGTCACCACCGCAGGTTGCTCGGCCACCATACGCAACAGACAGAGCTGGGCACGAATACCTGCCAGGTATTGCCCCAGGTCGTCGTGCAGCGCCTGCGCCAGCTGGGTACGCTCTTGCTCCTGTGCCGCCAGCAGTGCCTGGGTCAGCTGCGCATTGTCACCCCGGGCCTGCTCCAGCGTCGCGGTCATATGGTTGAAGTAAGCTGCCAACTGGCGCGCCTCCGGCAGCCCCGCCTCGCGCAAGCGCGCAGTCAACTGCCCGCCCGAAACCTGGCGCAAGGCGCACAGCAGCTCATCCAGCAGGCCCATGGCCCGCCGTACCGCCCAGCGAATGGTCAGCAAGCTCAACAGCAAGGCCAGGCCACACAGGCCAAGCAGTTGCTGCAGAGAGTCCCAGACTTCGTCGATCTCATCCCGCGGATCGACCGCAATCAACACCCTGCGCCCGTCATTCAGCGCCAGCAGCCGACTGCTGCTGGGGCGCTCGCCAAACAGCTGGTGGCCCAGCCAGGCATCCAGCCCGGTTTGCGACGGTAACTGCGGCGCTTCACCCGGCGCCAGCCAGTGCACCCGCACATGGCGCAGGCTCTGGGTCAGCCGGGGTTGCAGGCTTGCCGGGTCGTGTTCGGCAGTGTCACCGAGGTACGCCACCACCGCTTCGGCAGACTGCAACTCACGCTCTACGTCAGCCACCGCCTGGTGCAACAACACGCCGGCACAGGCCAGCGCCACCAAAGCGAAACAGAACGTGACCCACAGGTTGATCCGCCACAGGGCCGACAGGTTGACAAGGCGCACAGGCGATTCTCCTCGGGGCGTCGTGGCCCATCGTGCTCCCCATCCTAAAGCCGCAGCACCCGCGCCGAATTACTACCTTGGTACCGGGCTAGCGCTACTTTCTGCATATTTCCTCCTCCCGGCGGGCTTCCTATGCTGGCGCCATCTGCCGTGGAGTGTGTTATGCGCCAGCCTGCCCACCTTGCCCTGACCTGCCTGCTGGCCCTGGCCGCGACGCTGTCTGCGCCACTGGCGCCCGCCGCTCAGGGCCAACCCGCAGCACCACTGCAAGTGCGCATCGGCTACCTGGGCTATCGGCCCGACCCCGGCCCGCTGCTGTCCAATGTCATTTCTGAGCCTGCCGACGCCGGGCGGCAAGGTGCCGAGCTGGCGATTGTCGACAGTAACAGCACCGGGCGCTTCCTGAAGCAGCAGTTCCAGCTGAGCAACGCCACGGTCGACAGCCCCGAGGCGCTGCTGCAGGCGGCAAAGGCACAGCACGACCAAGGCCTGCGGCTGTTTGTGGTGAATGCCCCGGCCGCCAGCCTGCGCGCTTTGTCTGCCGCGCTGCCCGACAGCCTGCTGTTCAACGCCGGCAGCCCCGACGACAGCCTGCGCAGCAGCCAGTGCCTGGGCAATGTGCTGCACAGCCTGCCGGGGCGGGCCATGCTGGCCGATGCGCTGGTGCAATTTCTGGTGCTGCGCAAGTGGCAGCGGGCGCTGCTGGTGGTGGGCCAGACCGAAGACGACCATGCCTACGCCGCCGCCCTGCGCCGTTCGGTGAAGCGCTTTGGCGTGCAATTGGTAGCGGAGAAGACCTGGACCTTCGACAACGACCAGCGCCGCAGCGCCCAGGCCGACATGCCGCTGTTCACCCAGACCGCCGAATACGACGTGGTGCTGGTGGCCGACGAGCGCGGCGACTTTGGCGAGTACTTGCCCTACCAGACCTGGTACCCCCGCCCCGTGGCCGGCACCCAGGGCCTGACCCCCACCGGCTGGCACAAGACCGTGGAAACCTTTGGCGCAGCGCAGCTGCAAAAACGCTTCGAAGCCCAGGCCGGGCGCTGGATGAATGACCGCGACTTTGCCGCCTGGATGGCCGTGCGCAGCATTGCCAGCGCTGCCAGCAAGCTGCGCCAGGCCGAACCCCGCGCGCTACAACAACTGCTGCTCAGCGAACAGTTGCCACTGGATGGTTTCAAGGGCCGCAAGCTCAGCTACCGCCCGTGGAATGGCGAACTGCGCCAGCCAATCCCGCTGGTGCAGCCGCGCGCCCTGGTCAGCACTTCGCCGCAGGAGGGCTTCCTGCACCCTTTCAACGAAATGGACAGCCTGGGCTACGACAAGCCCGAAGTGACCTGCAGCTACCCCTGACCCGATAACCACAACAATAAGGAATTCGCCATGCGCCGCCCCCTCTTCCACCGGGCCCTGCTTTACCCCAGCCTGCTGTCGGGCGCTTTGGCGCTTGCCTGCGGGCACGCCATGGCCGCCACTGCCTGGGTCTCCAACGAGAAGGACAACAGCCTCAGCCTGATCGACATGCAAACGCTGGAAGTCACCGAAACCTTGCCGGTGGGCCAGCGCCCGCGCGGCCTGCTGCTGTCACACGACAACAAGCTGCTGTACATCTGCGCCAGCGATTCGGACCGGGTGCAGGTGATGGACGTGGCCACCCGCAAGATCATCAAGGAGCTGCCCTCTGGTAAAGACCCCGAGCAGTTCGCCCTGCACCCCAACGACCGCTGGCTGTACGTGTCCAACGAGGACGATGCGCTGGTGACGGTGATCGACACCGTCACCGACAAGGTGCTCGGGCAGATCGACGTCGGTATCGAACCTGAAGGCATGGCGGTGAGCCCCGATGGCAAGTGGGCCGTCAACACCAGTGAAACCACCAACATGCTGCACTGGATCGACACCAGCACCCAGACCCTGGCCGACAGCACCCTGGTCGACCAGCGGCCGCGTTTCGTCGAGTTCGACAAGGACGGTTCGCGGCTGTGGGCGTCGGCGGAAATCGGTGGCACGGTGACCATCCTCGACGTGGCCACCCGACAAGTGCTGAAAACCCTGAACTTCCAGATCAAGGGCGTTCACCCGGACAAGGTCCAGCCGGTGGGCATCAAGCTCAGCGCCGATGGCAAGTACGCCTTCGTCGCCCTGGGCCCGGCCAACCATGTGGCGGTGATTGATGCCAAGACTTACGAGGTACTCGACTACCTGCTGGTCGGGCGGCGGGTCTGGCAGCTGGCATTCACCCCGGACCAGCGCCAGTTGCTGGCCACCAACGGGGTCAGCGGCGACGTTTCGGTGATCGACGCGAAATCCCTCAAAGTGCTCAAGTCGGTGAAGGTCGGGCGCTACCCCTGGGGCGTGGTGGTAACACCATGAACGCCCTGGACGTCAGTGATGTGAGCTTCGCCTACGGCCAGCGCGAAGCCCTCAAGCAGGTGGGTTTCAGCCTGGCGCCCGGGCGCTTCGCCGCGCTGCTGGGCCCCAATGGCGCCGGCAAGTCGACCTTGATCGCCCTGCTTACCCGCCTCTACGACCTGCAGCACGGCGACATCCGCGTGAGCGGCTGCTCACTGCGCAACGCTGCACGCCCGGCGTTGCGCCAGTTGGGCGTGGTGTTTCAGCAAAGCACCCTGGACCTGGACCTGAGCGTTGAACAGAACCTGCGCTACCACGCCGCGCTGCATGGCCTGTCGCGGCGCCAGAGCGACCGGCGGGTGGAAGCCGAACTGGCCCGCCAGGGCCTTGGCGAACGCAGGCGCGATCGTGTACGCGAGCTGAACATCGGCCATCGGCGCCGGGTGGAAATTGCCCGCGCGCTGCTGCATGAGCCGCGCCTGCTACTGCTCGACGAAGCCAGCGTCGGCCTTGACCCTGCCAGCCGACTGGCGCTCAACCAGCACCTGCGCGGGCTGTGCCGCGAGCAGCAGCTCAGTGTGCTGTGGACCACCCACCTGCTGGATGAAGTGCAGCCCAGCGATGACTTGCTGATTCTGCATCAGGGCCGCCTGGTAGCCAGTGGCACCGCCGATGCGCTGAGCCTGGAGCACGGCGGCGACCTCGACAACGCCTTTGCCAGGCTGACCAACGCCCACTCAGGAGCCGACGCCCGATGAACGCTTACTGGCAATGTTTCAACGGCATCATGCTGCGCGAATGGCTGCGCTTCGTGTTGCAGCGCACGCGCCTGCTCAGTGCCCTGGTGCGCCCGCTGCTGTGGTTGCTGGTGTTCGCCGCCGGGTTTCGCGCGGCGCTGGGCATTGCAATCATCGAGCCCTACGACACCTATATCCCTTACGAGGTGTACATCATTCCGGGCCTGGCCTGCATGATTCTGCTGTTCAACGGCATGCAGGGCTCGCTGTCGATGGTCTATGACCGCGAGATGGGCAGCATGCGCGTGCTCTTGACCAGCCCATTGCCGCGGCCTTTCCTGCTGGGCAGCAAGCTGTTGGCGACTTCGTTGATTTCCCTGCTGCAAGTCTATGCCTTCCTCGCCATCGCCTGGCTCTACGGCGTGCAGCCACCGGCTGCGGGCTTGCTGCTGGCGCTGCCGGCAATGCTGCTGGTGGCGTTCATGCTCAGCGCCTTGGGCCTGTTGCTGTCGAACGCGATCCGCCAACTGGAGAATTTTGCCGGGGTGATGAATTTCGTGATTTTTCCGCTGTTTTTCCTGTCTTCGGCGTTGTACCCGCTGTGGAAGATGCGCGAGGCCAGCCAGTGGTTGTACTGGCTGTGTGCTGTGAACCCGTTTACCCATGCCGTGGAACTGGTGCGGTTTGCGCTTTATGAGCGGCTGAACCTGCTGGCGCTGGCGGTGTGCCTGGGGTTGACCGCCTTGTTTACCCTGCTGGCGATACTCACCTTCAACCCCCAGCATGCGGCGCTGCGCAAGCCCCGCTGACGGGTCGCAATCCATTGGCTGAGCGAGGCGCCTGTGGGAGCGGGTTTACCCGCGAAGAAGGCGACGCGGTGTATGGCACCGGCTATGCCGGTGTTCGCGGGTGAACCCGCTCCCACAGGGACTGCTCCAGCATGAAAAAAATTAGCAAATCGGGAATATCGTCGGTCCGCCAGCTACTACTTTAGTACTGCCTTTGCTGTCTAATCGTCGCATTCACAACGCACCGCCACTGGCATGTAATGGGCCTATAACAAAAAGGACAAAACCATGCCACGTGCCCTGCGCCCTTTGTTGGCTGCCCTTTCGCTGAGCATGTCGCTGAGCGTCGCCCACGCCGACACCACGCCGCTGTTCTCCGCCGAAGGCTACCGCGCCACCCTCTATCGCAGCCCGACCCCGCAACAGGTCGAAGGTGGCCAGGTCATCGACACCGCCACGCTGCAACGCCTGCTGGCCCAGACGCCCAGGCCGGTGCTGGTTGACGTCTACCGCCGGCAATGGCTGCAAGGCCGCTTCATCGAAGACGAACCACACAGCAACCTGCCCGGCAGCGTGTGGCTGGCCAACACCGGCGACGGCGAACTGAGCCCGCCCTGGCAGGACTACTTCGTGCGTAACCTGCAAAAAGCCACTGCCGGGCACCCGGAGCAACCGCTGGTCTTCTACTGCCGCTCCGATTGCTGGTTAAGCTGGAACGCGGTAAAACGCGCAAAAGCCCTGGGCTATGACAACCTGTACTGGTACCGCGACGGTGTGGACGCCTGGCAGCAGGCCAACCTGCCGCTGCAGCCGGCGCAGCCCGTGCCCTTCCCCTGAAACACTTGCCTGCGAACGCGTGCCCATCCAATAAAAAAAAGGTGAAAAGGCCATGTACAAAATTCTGATTGCCGACGATCACCCCCTGTTTCGCGAAGCCATCCACAACGTCATCAGCGATGGTTTTCAAGGCAGCGAGGTCATGGAGACGGCCGACCTGGACAGCGCCCTGGCATTGACCCAGGCGCACGATGACCTCGACCTGATCCTGCTTGACCTGAACATGCCCGGAATGCATGGCCTCAATGGCCTGATCACCCTGCGCAACGAGGCGCCGACCACCCCGGTAGTGATCGTTTCAGCCGAGCAGGAAAAGCAGATCGTGTTGCAGGCCATCACCTACGGTGCCGTGGGCTTCATCACCAAGTCCTCGCCACGCTCACAGATGATCGAAGCGATCGAGCAGATCCTCAATGGCAATGTCTACCTGCCACCGGACATCATCCGCGCGCAAAAAAGCAGCACCAGCCGGCGCCACAACGATACCCCGAGCTTCCCGCCGGAAATGCTCCAGGCGCTGACCCGCAAGCAGCTGCTGGTGCTTGAGCGCATGACCAAGGGCGAATCGAACAAGCAGATCGCCTATACGCTGGATATCGCCGAAACCACGGTCAAGGCGCATGTTTCGGCTATCTTGCGCAAGCTCAATGTGCACAACCGGGTGCAGGCAATCCTGAGTGCCGGCGATATCGATTTTGCTGATTACTTGAGGCGTTGACCTGTAACGGCCTATTCGCGGGCTTGCCCGCTCCCACAGAAGCCTGCGAAAAGGCCAGCGGCTATGTCATGCCGCCGGCCAACAAGTGGCTCATCGCCGTCTTGAGCTTCATCGGCCGCACCGGTTTGTGCATCAGGGTATGGCCCAGCTCGCGGATCTGCTGCTTGAGGTCGTTACTGTAGTTGGCGGTGATCATCAGCGCCGGTAGCGGCTGAGCGCGGCGGGCATTGATCCGCGCCACGGCGTCGACACCGTTGCAGTCGTTGTCCAGGTGGTAGTCGGCGATCAGCAGATCGGCCTCGGCGTGGTAATTGTCCACCTGGCGCGCCAGGTCTTCCTCCGACAGCGCCGTGACTACCTGGCAGCCCCAGCCCTCCAGCAGGGTACGCATGCCGGCGCAGATCGCCGCATCGTTATCCAGCACCCACACCCGCGCCCCACGCAAGCGTTCGAGCATCGGCTCGCAGATCACCGGGCTTGGCTGGGCCTTGGGCGCGGTGGCGCTCAGCGGCACTTCGACGGCGAACACCGAGCCTTTGCCGAGCCATGAACGCACCCGGATCCGGTGGCCGAGGATGCCGGCGATCTTTTCCACGATCGCCAGGCCCAAACCCAACCCGCGGTCCTGGTCCGGGCGCTGGACATCACCGCGCTTGAACTCCTGGAACATTTCTTCCAGGTGCTCTTCGGCAATGCCGATACCGCTGTCCCACACTTCGATCCGCAGGCCGCCACGCTGGCGCCGACAACCCAACACAACGCGCCCGCTGTGGGTGTAGCGGATGGCATTGCTGAGCAGGTTGCGCAGGATCCGCGCCAGCAGCTGGATGTCACTGCGCACCACCGCAGAACAGCCCACAAAATGCAGTTCAAGCCCTTCGCTGCGCGCCACTTCGGCGTATTCGGCAGCCAGGTTGTCCATCAGTTCGCTGAGGGCGAACGGGGCGACATCGGCCTTGATCACGCCGGCATCGAGCTTGGATATATCAACCAGGGTGCCTAGCAGGTTCTCTACATCCTCCAGCGAGTTGCTCACATTTCGAACGAGGTGGGCACTGTCTTGCGGCTCGCGGCGCTCGAGCAGCGCGCTGGTGAACAGCCGCGCCGCGTTCAGCGGTTGCAGCAGGTCGTGGCTGACCGCAGCGAGGAATTTGGTTTTCGACAGGTTGGCCTGTTCGGCCTCGCGCTTGGCCTCGCGCAGGCGCGACTCGGCCTGGCTGCGCTCCTCTATCTCACGCAGCAACTGGTCGTTGAGGCTGGTCAGTTCAGCGGTGCGTTCGCGCACCCGTTGCTCCAGGTGTTGATAGGCCTGGTGCAGCGCCTGGGCGGTATTGCGGCGCTCGGTAATGTCGCGGATCAATACGAAGATGCCCACCACGTCGCCATTGGCCAGGCGGTTGGGTACGTAGGAGCGCAGCATGTAGCGCTCCTGGCCAGTGATGTTGGTTTCGGCAAATTCGAAGGTGACGCTCTCCCCCGCCAAGGCACGCGCCACATAGGCTTGCAGGCGCTGGTAATGCTGCTCGCTGTGGGCCTCGCGCAGGCTCTGGCCCAGCATCACGCCGTGCGGCCAGCAATACCATTCTTCATAAACCTTGTTGGTGAATTCGTAGACCAGATCGGCATTCAGGTAAGCGATCAGCGCCGGGACATTGTCGGTAATCAGGCGAATCTGGTGTTGGTGGGCGGTCTCGGCCCGCTGTCGGGCTTCGCTCAGCAGCCGGTTGACGGCCTTGAGCTCAGCCATGGCCTGGTTCAGGGCATCGGTGCGTTCACGCACCTGCTCGGCCAGCACCACCGAATGCTGGAACGCCGCATAGGGGTCGTTGCCCCGCGTTACCCCCGACTCGATGCGTTCAATCAACGCGCCGTTGATCCGCTGCAACTTGTGGTTTTCGTGCTGCAGCCGGCTGAGCTCTGCTTGCAGTTCAGCGCCCGACAGGAGGCCGGTTGCGGGCAATGGCGACCCCGGTGAAGGTCTGGTTGATATGCATGCCATTGAACTGTTCTCCGTAGGTGTTGAAGCCGATCACCCGCTGCTCGCGCAAGAACGCACCCACCGGCTCCAGGCCGTGATGGGCTTCCAGCTCCAGACGCCGCAGAAAGCAATCACAACCGATGGTCAGCAGCGGCGGGCCAAGGCGCTGGTGCAAACCGTCGAACAGCTGGTGCAGGTTCGGCAACAGCGGGCCCGGGGCCATGGCGGTGAGCACGATGCCATTTTCCACTGCGCAGTAGAAACTCAGGCTCAGGTCCGGATGCACTTGCTGGATCGCCCGCACGTAGTACTGGTCATGAATGCGCACGGCCAGCGGATGGGCGGCGAATACCCGGTAATCGAGCGCAGCCACCGGCACGCCGATGTGCCGGGCGTACTCCTCGGCAGCAGGCTCGGCATTCAGCTCGAAGACCCGACGCTGGGCGCTGTCGGCGCCGGTTACCACCAGTTTTTCCTGCCGTGGCAGGATGTGGTGCGTGGTGAACACTTCAAAATCGAGCCAGGTGTTGACCAGCACTACCACTGCGGCACCGTTGTGGAACGCGCCACCGAAATACACATGGGTACGGGTCAGGTAATTGTCGTCACCGGCCGAACCGCCAAAATGCGGGATGTCACCCAGTGCCGCGCTGAGCGCGGCGAGCACCATCTCCTCGCGGCTGGACAGGCCGTCGAGCAGGGTCAGGGCAAAGCTGTGGCCCTTGATCGGCGCCAGGGTGTTGCTGCGGCAGGTGCCGACCAGGCGCTCGACCATCTGCTGCGCGTCGATCAGGCTGAAGTGCTCCATCTCATCGATGAGCTCGGTGGCGATGGAAAAATGCCGGTGATCAAAGCCCACCGCCGTGACGCAATTGCGGCCGTAGCCCAGCGGGGTGATTTCGCCAGCGCTGGTGCAACCGACCAGGCGGATACCGCCAAAGCCCTGCTCCAACGCTTCGCCCAAGGCTTGCAAGTCGTATTCGGCGGAACAGAAGAACAGCACGAAACCCAGGTGCGGGTGCAGCAGCTGCCGCGCCAGGTCCTGGGCGGCCAGCCGTGCATCGGGGGCCTGTGACATGGCGCTGACCACACCGTCGTTTTGAGCCTGCTGCATCGTGGTCTCCGGCGCGGGTGGCTGAGGGGTCAGTGTACGAAGGTGAGCAAGGGGGACGAATGCTACTTGGGTAGTGGGTGGGCGGTTCCATGGGCGTAATAGCCCGCATCATTTGGGGCCGCCTTGCGGCCCATCGCCGGCAAGCCAGCTCCCCTCAAGCTTTGCGCGGTCTCTGTGGGAGCTGGCTTGCCGGCGATGGGCTGCGCAGCAGCCCCAGGGATTCACCAGGTCAACACCGCACCCACCGCAAAGGTATCGGTGTCTTCGTTCTGCGCGCTGGTGTCATGCCCGTCGATGGAAAACTGGTTGTACTCGGCCACCAGCTTGAGGTTATCGTTTACATCATGGAACAGCGCCACGCCGCGGGTCTCGTAGTCCGCCCCGCTGCCCACCGCGCCATTGCCATCGTCCTTGGTCTTGCCATAGGACAGCGCCACGCGGTTCTTGCCGAACTTGTACGAGCCCTGCAGCAGGTAGCCGTCACTGTCGACATTGCGCAAAACCGGTTCGCCCGCGTTGTTGGTGAAGAACGGGTTGATGCCCTTGGCCTGGAACCCCGAGCCTGTCAGCGACAGCCCGCCCATCTTGGCCTGCACGCCATAGCCGACACCTTTGGAGGTAATGGACTCCACCGTCGAATCGGTATTGTCGGAGGTCTGGTAGCTGCCGTTGACCCAGCTGTAGATCTGCGCCCCGCCCAGGTCGAACTGGTAGGTGATTTCGCTTTCGGTGCGCGGGTTTTCCTGGTAGGCCTTGCCGGTCGGGCTGCTGTCGTTGGTGTCTACCGGGTCCATGATGCCCACCGCCACCCGCAGGCCGTCCATCACCGGCGTGCGGTAAGTGATCTGCGAGGTGGGGAACGGGTACGGGTAACCACTGCCGATGTTGCCGAACGACACCCCGCCGCCGTCCACCAGCCCCAGCGTGTCGCTGACCTGGCCATAACCGGCCAGCAGCTCGTCCAGCAGGATGTTGGAGCGGGCGAACAACCCGAAGTCCTTGCCGATCAGCACCTCGCCCCACGCGGGGTTGGCCACGGTGCCGTAGAACTGGCGCACGTCGATGGCGGTGTCGGTGCCGTTGGTTTCACTGTCGTTGATGGTTACCCAGAACGAGGCACGCGCGCCGAGCTTCAGGTCATCCACCTGCTTGCCCATGTTGAAGCCAAGGTAGTTGGGCAAGAAGCCCATTTTCACCCGCGACTGGCGGCGGTCGAACTGTTCGCCCTCACGGTCGACCTTGCTGTTGACGTAGAAGGCATTGATGTAACCGTCGGTGGAAAACGTTGTCTGGTCCTTGTCGTACAGCATGATCTCGGCCTCGGCGACGCCGCTCAGGCCCAGGGCAGAAAAGCTGGCGATGGCGGCTGCGAGGAAACGAGGCGACAGGTGCTTATTGTTGTTGTGCATGGCGCGCTCCAAACGGGGACTGGATGTCGGAGGCGATTATCGGAAGTGGCCAAATGGCCAGATACGCTGCTTTGGGGCAGGCGGGCAGGTGCTTTGGGCTGGCGAATGCGGCGTGATGATTTGGTCGCGCTACCGGGTCTGGCCAGGAGGCAAGACCTAAGGTGTACGCATGAATAGCAGGCGGGTATCAATACAACTGTACGAACTGGGGCCGCCTTGCGGCCCTTCGCGGGCTTGCCCGCTCCCACAGGGATCACGCATCTCTTGAACTCAGCGCCAGACCTGTGGGAGCGGGCAAGCCCGCGAAGGGCTGCAAAGCAGCCCCGTTGTTACCGAGTGCGCTGACCACTGCCCTCAGGAAGCAAGCGCCTGCGAGCGCTGGCGCACGGGCATCTCATAGCGGTGCGGTTGCTGCCAGGCCAGCCGTGCCTGCACGTCGACCGCCGCGTCCATCACCTTCTGTGCCCAGTTTTCGTCCTTCGGGCACACCACCACAACGCGAAAACCGTGGTCGACGCCTTCCAGCCGCACACCTTCGGAATCATCGACATGCAGGTCGATATCGAACGCCGAGGGCAACTTCGAGGGCGAATGCTCAAGGCCGTTCTGGGCCAGGATATGCTGGTGCCGGTCGCTGTTGACCACACCATCGACATGGATGCCATAAAGCATCAGCCAGCGCCGGATGTAGGCCGGGGTGCGCCCCGACGAGGTATAGATCCAGATGCTGCAGCCCTGGCGGCGCAGGTCGCGGATCAGCGAGCGCGTGCCACTGCGCAGGGGCTCGCCCAACCAGCGATGGACGAAATTCGGCAGCTTGCTGTCTTCGGCGGCAGCGTGCTCGGGCAGGCAGGCGAGCGTGTCGTCAATATCGAACGAAATGCGTACCTGGCCACGCTTGAACTTGCGTTCAAGGGCTTGGCGCCCGCGTGCGAACATGGAGTAACGTTGCATCAGCGGCGCCCCTCGCAGGCAGGCACGGGCGTGCCGTTCAGGAAGAACTTGCCGGGCGCAGGCGCCTTCTCTTCAAGGAAAGCCGCGTACTTTTTCTTGATCTTGGGTAGTTCGTACAAAGCCTTTACACCGTGTTTAGCGGAGTTGCGTATGACCGAGGACGGGTTGAAGTAACCCTCGGCGTTGTCCAGCGACAGCACGAAAGGCGGCAACCCGGCACGCATCAGCAGGTAGCTGACGATGAGCGAACCTGTGCGGTTGTTGCCTTCGATGAACAACTGCGGCTTGCTGAGGATTCGTACATAAACACCGGCTGCCCGCTTCCAGACCGAATCGCTGCGGTACGAGCAGTACCAGTTGTACAAGTCCTTGATGCCACCTTCGACGTTATTGAAAAAGTGCGCCTCGGTTGCGGCGAGGTGCGGGGCATATTCCAGGCGACGGGCCGGGTCGCTGCCGCACAGCACGGTGGCATTGATTTCCAGCATCAGGTTCAGCTGCTGCAGGTCGAAGAGGTCGATACCGCGAGCGACATAGTCGTCAATCAGGGCGTAGCCTTCAAGCACGTTCAGCAGCACCTCGTCGGTAAACGGGTCCCGCGGCTCGGTGAAATGCCGGCTGAGTTCGGCAAAGCGGCCCTGCACCTCGCGCAGTGCGCGCTCTACCGCTGAAAGATCAAGACGACGCGTTGCTCGCATTGGAAATCCCGGGTAACACTTTAACGGAAGGTAACGCGGCCGGGTGCTGCAACCTCCCTGGCTGCAACACCCGGCCACCTTGGGCGTACCTGACTCAGCTGAACTTGCCGCTGATGTAGTCGCTGGTCAGTTGCTCGCGTGGGTTCTGGAAAATCTGCGCCGTAGGGCCCATCTCGACCAGGTACCCGGTGCGGCTGCCCTGGGAAATATCGACCGAGAAGAACGCCGTGGTGTCAGCCACACGAATCGCCTGTTGCATGTTGTGGGTCACCAGGGCGATGGTGTAGTCCTTCTTCAGCTCGACCATCAACTCTTCCACGCGACGGGTGGCAATAGGGTCGAGTGCCGAGCATGGCTCGTCCAGCAGCAGCACTTCGGGCTCGGTGGCGATGGCGCGGGCAATGCACAGACGCTGCTGCTGGCCGCCGGACAGCGACAGGCCGCTGACCTTGAGCTTGTCCTTCACTTCGTCCCACAGCGCGGCACCTTGCAAGGCGTGCTTCACGCGGTCACCCAGGTCGCCCTTGTAGCGGTTCAGGCGCAAGCCAAAGGCGACGTTGTCGAAGATGCTCATCGAGAACGGGTTGGGCTGCTGGAACACCATGCCGATGTAGCGGCGCACGACCACCGGGTCAACACCCTTGCCGTAGACATCCTGGCCCAGGAAGTGCACATGGCCTTCAAACCGGAAGCCCTTCACCAGGTCGTTCATGCGGTTGAGGCTACGCAGCACGGTACTCTTGCCGCAGCCCGACGGCCCGATGAAGCCGGTGATCTCGTTCTTCCTGATCGGCACATGGCTGTCACGCACGGCCATGAAGTTGCCGTAGAAAATCTTGTCCAGCTTGCAGTCCATGACGATCGGGGTGGCTTCACTGACCATGGGAGCGGCTCTTTGCGCAGTGGATACGTTCAAGTGGGATGCTCCCTTTCTCAATACTTGGGCTTGCCGAAGACTCGGCTCAGAATGTTGATTACCAGCACGATCATTACCAGCACCAGCGAGGCCGCCCAGGCGAGCTCGAGCTGGTTGTCGAATGGCATGCCGGAGAAGTTGTAAATCAGTACGGCGAGCGAGGCCGTAGGGTTCATGACCGCCAGGCTGCCGTCATGGTAGATCCAGTAGTTGCTGAACAATGCGGTGAACAGCAGTGGCGCGGTTTCGCCAGCGGCGCGGGCCACGGCCAGCATGACGCCGGTGAGGATCGCCGGCAGGCCTGTGGGCAGGACGATCTTCCAGATCACCTGGGCACGGGTGCAGCCCATGCCGTAAGCGGCGTCTTTCATGATCTTGGGCACCATCTTCATCGACTCTTCAGCGGTCAGCACCACGATCGGCAGCATCAGTACTGCCAGGGCCACACCGCCAGCCGGCGCCGAGTAGGTGCCGGTGGTCATCACCACCAGGGCGTAGGCAAACACCCCGGCCAGGATCGACGGCAGGCCGGTGAGCATCTTGGCGGCAAAGCGCGCGGCGTTGGCCAGCTTGCTGTCGGGGCCGAGTTCGGCCAGGAACACTGCTGCCAGGATACCGACCGGTACCGCGATGGCGGCGGCAATGCCGACCATGACGAAGGTACCGGCCATGGCGTTACCAAAACCGCCACCCATCTCGAAGCCGGTCGGCGGCAGCTCGGTGAACACTTCCAGACTCAGGCGTGCACCGCCGCGGGTGATCAGCATGTACAGCACGGAAATCAGCGGCACGCTGGCCACCAGTGCCGCGAGCCATGCCAGGGTAGTCAAAAGCACGCTGCGCAGGGCACGGCCTTCCAGCTTGCGTTGCAGGCTGGGCAATGCGGCTACAGGGGTCGTCAAGTCAGTCATTGTTTGTTACCACGCTGGGCGTAGAGCATGATCATCGAGCCGAGCACGTTCACCAGCAGAGTGATGAACATCAGGACCAGTGCCGCGTACATCAGCACTTCGACCTCGTTCGGGCCGGCTTCCGGGAAGTTCAGCGCCAGCAGCGCCGCCAGGGTGTTGGCCGGGGCGAACAAGGAAAGGGAAATGGTGTTGGCGTTGCCGACCAGCATGGCCAGTGCCATGGTTTCACCGAGCGCGCGGCCCAGGCCCAGCACCAGCGAACCAAAGATGCCGGTAGCAGCCGATGGCACCATCACCTTGAGGATGGCTTCCCAGTGGGTTGTACCCATGCCGTAGGCAGCCTGCTTGGTTTTCATCGGTACGCTGGTCAGCGCATCCTGGGAAACGGCAGCGATGGTCGGCAGGATCATGATCGCCAGTACCAGCGCAGCAGGCAGCAGGCCGGGCCCGCTCAGGGAGGTGCCGAAAAACGGGATCCAGCCCAGTTCGCTGTTCAACCAGGCGGTCAGCGGGCGAATCGCCGGGATGACCACGTAGATGCCCCACAGGCCGTAGACCACGCTGGGGATGGCGGCGAGCAATTCGACGATGGTGCGGAACACTGCGGCGAGCTTGGCCGGAAGGAAATCCTGGGTGAGGAAAATGGCCATGCTGACGCCGAAGAAACCGGCGATCAACAGGGCGATGAAGGCACTGTAAAGCGTGCCCCAGATCGCTGGCAGAATACCGTACTTGCCTTGGTTGACGTCCCAGACGCTGCCGAACAGCACGTCAAAGCCGTGCTTTTCGATGCCGGGCAGTGCCTTGCGGCCCACTTCGTAGACCAGCGCGAAGACCAGCGCCAGTACCAGCACCACACCAATGCGTGCAAGCGCACGGAAGGTGCGATCGACCAGGAAGTCTTTCGCAGACGGTGGCTGGCACGCGGAATCGGGGTTATCCGGTATGGCAAAGGGTGTGTTCATGGGCAAGTTCCGGGACTAGGGACAAACACCCCCGGCATGGCTTCATGCCGATACCGGGAGCGCCTGGGTATTACTGGATGTTGGCAGACGCTTTACGCACCTGGTCGACAACCGACGCAGGCAGCGGGATGTAACCCATCGAGTCGGCGATGGTCTGGCCTTTGGTCAGGCTGTACTCGACCATTTCACGCATGGCCTTGGCTTTTGCCGGGTTGCCGTTGTCCTTGCGGAAGATCATCCAGGTGTAGGAAGTGATCGGGTAGGACTTGGCACCGTCCGGGTCAGGCAGCCAGGCCACCAGGTTTTCCGGCATGTTCACCGCAGCCAGCGCTTCGGCACCGCTCTCTGCGTTTGGCACGACGTATTGGCCAGCCTTGTTCTGCAGCACGGCGAAGTCGACCTTGGCCAGCTTGGCGAAGCCGTATTCGATGTAGCCGATGGCGCCCGGGGTCTGGCGGACGGTGGCGGTTACGCCATCGTTCTTCGGCGACTTGATGAACTTGTCGGTGGCCGGCCAGTTGACGGTGTTGCCCTCACCCAGCCCTTGCTTGAAGTCAGCGTTGATGGCCGACAGGTGCTTGGTGAAGACCGCAGTGGTACCGCTGGAGTCGGCACGCACGACCACGGTGATCGGGGTAGCTGGCAGTTTCAGCTCAGGGTTGGCCGCGGCGATTTGCGGGTCGTTCCACTGGGTGATCTTGCCCAGGAAGATGTTGGAGTACACCTCGCGCGGCAGCTTCAGCCCTTTAGGGTTGCCCGGCAGGTTGTAGGCCAGGACGATTTCACCGGCGGTCATTGGCAGCAACTGCACGCCTTCGCCAACCTTGGCAATGTCTGCTTCGCTCATGGCCGAGTCGCTGGCGGCGAAGTCGACGGTCTTGTTCAGGAAGTCCTGAACGCCCGCCCCGCTGCCCTTGGACTGGTAGTCAACGGTGACGCCAGCGGTGTTCTTGCTGAAGTCCTTGAACCAGGTCAGGTAGATCGGTGCAGGGAAGCTGGCGCCGGAACCTGTCAGGCGAACGTTTTCTGCAGCAAAGGCTGCCGAAGTGGCGCAAAGGGAGACCGCAACGGCGAGTGCAGCAGACTTCATCAGGCGTTTCATCAAAAAGTGCTCCTTGTGATGGCCGGCACACTTTGCATCAGCTGTGTTACAGCTTTGTGACTGTTGAGTGGCAGGCCGCACGGTAGAGCTTTTTGCCTGTGCCATGAGGCTCCGTTTGTCCATTGTCCGGCACTCTCGGTGGACGCCTGGCCTCAACCGTGCAGGCAAATCCAGCAGGAGTGAACACCATGCCACGCGGTGACAAGGACAAATACACAGACAAACAGAAGCGCAAGGCCGAGCACATAGAGGAGAGTTACGAAGACAGGGGTTTGTCGAAAGAAGAGGCCGAAGCCCGTGCCTGGGCCACCGTCAACAAACAGTCCGGAGGTGGCGACAAGAAGGGCGGCTCGGGGAGCCACACGTCTGCAAGCGAAAAAAAGACAGCCCGCTCCGACTCAGCCAAACGCGCGGCTAAATCACGCCAGGGTTATTCGCGCAGTTCGGGTGCTTCTCTGGAAACCCAGAGCAAGCAAAGCCTGATGAAGGAGGCGCGCAGCAAAGACATCAAAGGCCGCTCCACCATGAACAAGGCAGAGTTACTAGAAGCGCTGCGCAAACACGGTTGAGGGCGCGATGGATGGCACCGGCTGCGCCGGTGTTCGCGGGTGAACCCGCTCCCACAGGGTTTGGTCAGCCAATGCCGACAATACCCGCTTCATCGCCTTCCTGGCTGCGGTTGCGGCACGCACACTCGAACTCGGCCTGGGCCCGTGTGGCAAAGTTGAGGCTCAAGCGCATCTTTTCCTGGGTGTCGTAAAGGTCATAACCCTCTCCCAGGGCGGCGGGAAAGCCAAGACGCCGAGGGTAAACCTCTCGCTTTACTGGCACTGCGGGCACCACAACGAAGCGCGTCTGCATGATCGTCCCTCTTCGGCAGTGCTTAAGTATTAGTAGCCTTATGCCAAAGCATCAAGATGACTCATGCAATATTTTGGTTCAGTTACCTATGCTCGCGGTAATGAGTGCGCAGAAACCCAACAGGCAGACAGCCCCGATGGCATAGAACAGCGTTCTCCATGGCTGCACGCCCAGCAGATAGGCCAGCGTATGCAGGACCCTGGCAAGGGTGAAAGCAATGCTCAGCCACACAGTGGGCTGCGCGGCTGTATCCAGGGCGATAGCCAGCCCACCCAAGGCGAAGAAAGCCGGGATGTTTTCCAGGTCGTTAGCCCATACCTTGGCGGCGCGGATCACTTCAGGCCGCTCAGTCGCCTGCGCAGCGTGTTTGAAGACAGCAGCATCCTCAGGGTTGGTAAACGCCACAAAGCGCAAGCGGTGATAGCCCTGGTAACAGGAGACCATGAACATCTTCAGGAAAAGCACCACCATACACAGCGCATAAACATTCAAGGCATTGCTCATGGCTGACGCACCCCGGCAACGCCTCTGTTGACGAGATACAACAGCGGCCCCGCCGAAACGAACACAGCCGTCAGCAACAGGTAGGGCAGCAACGATATCCCCTTCCCGCCCCGCATACGGTTGTCCCTCACCATCCAGACGCAGGCCAGCCCCGCCATCAGGTACAGGTCAATGACCACCTGAGCAGTGTCTGGCCGCGACAGCAGCGTTAGCCCGAACGCCAGCAGCGACTGCTCGGCAATCAGCATCGTCCAGCCGGTATACAGCGAAAACAGCACCAGCAACGCCAGCGCGCAGCTACGCAAGCCCATCGTCCTTTCCTCTGTAGGGTTTGCCGGCACAGTAGTGATAGGGTTGCCTGCGCTCAATGACCTGTGAGGTCATGGACGCTGCAATCAAGGACGATAAGGATCAAGGCATGAGTCATCATCTGTTCCATCGCAAAAGCCCTGCGCCGGATACTTCGGCAGGCCAGCATCTGCGCCACTTGCGCCAGCAGGCCGGGCTCAGCCAGCTGGCGCTTTCGCTATTGGCTGGCGTATCGCAGCGCCACCTGAGCTGCCTGGAAACCGGGCGCGCCAAGGCCAGCCCTGGCACCCTGCATGCCCTGCTTTCGGCCCTTGGCGCGCCACTGGAGCACTGCAACGAAGTGTTCATTGCCGCCGGGTACGCGCCCCGCTACGCGGCCTCGCCGCTCGACGCGCCTGAACTGGCATTGGTGCATGCCGCCATCGAACACATCCTGCAGGCGAACAACCCTGCACCTGCAATCGTCATCGACAGCAACTGGCAGGTCATCGCTGCCAATGCCAGTACCGGCCTGCTGTTGGCGATGGTGGGTGTTGCGGCGCAGGCGGCGCCTGGCCTTAACCTTCTGGATACGCTGCTGCGCCCTGGCGGCCTGGGCGATCATCTGGCCAATGCGCAGCAAATTCGTGCCGTTGCCTGGCAACGTGCATCCAGGGAGGCAGTGGGTAACGCGACGCTGGCAGCGCATTTGCGCAATCTTCCAACCCCGGCCAACCCAGAGCAGGCGACAGGTATCGCGCCCGTGTTGCTGACCCGCGTGAGCACCCCCTATGGCGAGCTCAGGTTCCTGTCGACCTTCACCACCTTCGGCATGCCGCTGGATATCACCGTGGAATCACTGCGGATCGAGCACCTGATCCCCGCCGACCCACAAACCCGGCAGAGGATGCAGGCGGCGTTTGATCAATGGTCGGCGGTTACAGCGTGAACGACAGCGCCTGGCCAAGGAACCTGGCGCTAACCTGATGGCCTGTTTCATTGAGGTCGAACGGCTGGCACATGGCCCCCGTGGTCACCACATCACCTGCCTTCAATGTCTGGCCGCGTTCGGCAGCATGGGCATACAGGTGAGCCAGCGACACCAGCGGGTCGGTCGCAGCATCGCCAGACAAGCCGCGGGCGCGTAATTCGCCATCTACGTACACCTCGGTGGTCTCGGCCAGGTCTGCAAGCAAGGGTACGTTGATGCCTGCCCCGAGGCTGTTGCCCACGACCAACGCTTCAAAGCCCACGTTGTCCGCCACGAAGCTTGGCCAGCCGACGCTCTTGCGGTCGACGAAGCGCGAGCGCACCACCTCGAAAGTGACGCAGGTTGCGCGAATATCCTCGCTGGCCGGCACCCGTCCCGCTTGGGGGGGGATATCGCGGTCAAGCACGAAGGCGATCTCACATTCGATGGTCACAGGTGTCACCGCCGGCAGCTCGATGCGCACACCATCAGCGTGGCAGCGCTTTGCTTCCAGTTGGCCAATCAGCGGCCGGGACAGGTTGGCCGCACGCATGCCGGCGGGGCTGCCGACACCCAGCTTCCACCCGGCACGCTGGCCAGCGGCGGCGGCGAAGAACTGATCCTGGCTGTCATAGCCTTGTTTCAAGGTTTCGGGCCTGAGGCTGGCAGGCAGTTCCGTCAGCAAGTCACCGCTGCGCCAGTGCTGCAGCAACAGGGCCGCGGTACGTTGGGGTACGAAAAGCGAACTGTTCATCAAGACCTCATGGAAATGGGCGATGCCGGGCAACCGATGCTAGGGCCTGAAATTGATAAGGATAAATATATTGTCATGATGCCTGGCATCACAAACCGTTATGAAACGACTTCTGGAAGCTGATGCGATCCTTGTGGGAGCGTGTCGCGATTGGGCCGCAACGCGGCCCCACCGGTCTCTACGGTCCTGCAAGGATGCTGGGGCCGCTCTGCGGCCCAATCGCGACACAAGGCCGCTCCCACAGGGATTGCACAGGCCTGACGATCACTGGTCAGCAGAAACCGGCTGCTTCAGCAGCAATACGTAAGCCATCGCTGCCACCGCCGCCACCGCAGCACTGATCAGGAACGCCGAGGCAAACGACCCGGTCTGCTGGATGCTGAACCCGGTCACGATTGGTGCCACCGAGCCTGCCAGGTAGCCACCAAAGTTCTGGATCGAGCCAAACGAGGCAACGCGCTGGCTATCGACCACAGTGTTGGCAATCATCCAGGCAGTCGAACTGGCCATGTTCACGCTGAACAGCGCGCAGCACAGCAGCGCCACGCTGAGCATGAAGCCGCTGCCGAACGACAGCGGAACGGTAAATGCCGCCGCCGCGAACAACGCCGTCACCACTACCCGCTTGCGGCTACCCAACACGCTGGCGCCGTTCTTCACCAGGCGGTCGCAGATGCGGCCCGCGACAATGGTGCCCAACGCACCGAATACATAGGCCAGCGATACCACCCAGGCCGTCTGGTACAGGCTCAAGCCATGCTCACGTTCGAAATAGCCCGGCAGCCAGGTAAGGTGCAGCCACAGCATGTAGATCACCCCCATGAAGCCCAATACGGCGCCCCAGGTGCTCTTGTGGCGAAACAGCTCGGTCCAGGCCGCCAGTTGTGCCCGCAGGCTCGGCCTGGCGCTTGCCACCGGCTGTTTATGGGCCTGTGTCGCCAGCAGCCGCTCACGTTCCTCGGCAGGCAGCTCGGCCAGGTAGCGTGCCTTGCTTTTATAGAAGGCAAACCAGCAGGCGGCGACCAGGATGCCGAATACCCCAGTGACAATGAACATGCCGCGCCAGCCCCAGGTGACCATCAGCAGGGTCAGCAACGGTGGCGCCAGGCACGGCCCGATGCAGGTCGATGACAGCACGATGCCCGTCGGTGTGCCGCGCTTTTCGGCCTCGAACCACTCCGCCAGGGCTTTCGCCGCCGACGGGAACATCGGTGCTTCGCCAATCCCCAGCACCACCCTAAGGCCGATGAATGCGGAAAAACTGTTGATCAGGCCGGAGGCCGTCTGCGCCACTGACCAGCCCAGCAGTGCCGCCCCCAGCGAGATCTTGCTGCCCAGGCGGTCGATGATCATGCCCAGAGGCAGCTGCGAGAAGGCATACGCCAGGGAAAACGCTGACAGCAAAATGCCCATCTGCGACGGCGTGATGCCCATGTCGCGCTGGATAGACGTATTGGCGATCGACAGCGCACTGCGGTCGACGTAGTTGATGATGCCGATCACCAGCAACAGGCTGACGGTGATGACCTGGTACTTTTTGAACGGGTTCGGGCTGGCGACCGCTTCCCCTGTGGGGGCAAGCTCGGCTTGCGCATACTTGGTATTCATGGGCGTTCACTTTTGTTGTTATTGATTGAACAGCGGACTGGCGCCTTACATCGACGCTTCAAGCAACCACTGGTAGTCCTCGGCAGACGCCTCACGCGGGTTGGTCCGATGGCTGTGATCGGCCAACGCGCCCTGGATTATGCGTGGGTACTGCTCTTCGCTGACACCCAGTTCGCGCAGGCCGGTCGGCAGGCCCAACGCGCGGGTCATGTCGCGGATGGCCTGTTCGATCTGGCTTTCGTCTGCCAGCCCCATCGCCTGGGCGATACGCGCCATCTTGTGCTCGTTCAGCACAGTAGTGGCTTTGCGGTTGAACGTGATGACAGCAGGCAGGAAAATCGCGTTGAGGGTGCCATGGTGCAGGCGCGGGTTAATCCCGCCCAGTGCATGGCTAAGGCTGTGCACGCAGCCGAGCCCCTTCTGGAAAGCCAGTGCACCTTGCAGTGAAGCGCTCATCATGTTGATACGCCCATCGAGGTTCTGCGGGTCTAGGGTAGCGCTTTCGATAAAGCGCCATGCGCGCCACAGGCCGTCCAGGGCGATGCCGTCGGCAGGTGGGTTGAACGCAGGCGCCATGAAGGTTTCCAGGCAGTGGGCAATCGCATCCATACCGGTGGCCGCGGTAAGTTGCGTGGGCAGGCCAAGGGTGAGCGCCGGGTCGCAAATGGCCGCCTTGGGCACCACATGGGGCGAAATCACGCCCACCTTGCGCCCGTCATCGAGAATCAGAATGGCGCCCCGCCCTACCTCGCTGCCGGTCCCGGCCGTGGTGGGTACGGCAATCACCGGCGCGGTTGCCGGCGTGATTCGCGCCAGGCCGCCTTCGATCACCGCAAAGCTTTTCAATGGCCCTTCGTGCCGGGCACACACCGCCACACCCTTGGCCAGGTCGATCGCCGAGCCGCCGCCAATGGCAATGATGCCGTCACAGCCGCATTCCTTGAACATGGCCACGGCTTCACGTACCGCGTTCTCGTTGGGGTTGGGTGGTGTACCGTCATAGATCGGCAGTTGGGCCGCGCTGCCGGCAAAGGTGTTCAACGCCGTATCGACGATACCGGCAGCGCGCACGCCGCGGTCGGTCACGATCAAAGGCCTGGTTATACCAATGCGCTCGCACTCGGCAGGCAAGAGGGCAATGGCGCCGATATCGAACTGGATCTGGGTGATGTAGTTGATCAGGGACATAAGGCTCAGCAGGCTCCTGGCATTGTTGTTATAGGCGGTTCAGTCGCACTGGATGCGACACCGTGCAGCGCCAGTATAGGAATGCGCGCCTGGCCATGGTATTGAGAACAATCCATAGCGGTATAACCAGGACGCATACCCGATGACCCCATCACTTAACTCGATCATGTCCAGGCTGCATGCCCGCCACCTGCGCCTGCTCATCGAGCTGGACGAGCACCGCTCGCTGCTGGGTGCAGCAGGCAGCGTCGGGCTTACCCAGCCCGGCGCCAGCAAAGCGCTGCAGGAAATCGAAACCACCTTCGGCACGGTGCTGTTCAACCGCACCAACCGCGGACTGGAGCCCACGGCCGCCGGGCACTGCGCCATCCGCTACGCGCGCGTGGTGCAAACCGATATTTCCAACCTGCGCCATGACCTGGATGCAATCCTGCGCGGTGTGGGCGGCCGGCTGGCGGTGGGCGCCATCATGGGCGCCGTGCCCTTGCTGATGCGGGCCGTATCACAGCTGGCCAGTATCCAGCCGCAGATGTCGTTCGAGATCATCGAAGACACCAGCCAGTCGCTGCTGGCACAGATCGAAAGCGGCCGGCTGGACATCGCCCTGTGCCGCACCAGCGTCAGCAATGCGCCGCAGCTGTTTGCCAGCACCTTTGTCCAGGATGAGACGCTGGCGGTCATCGCCAATGTCGACCACCCGCTCAAACACGCCCAAACCGTCAGCCTTGCCGAGTTGGCCGAAAGCCGCTGGATCGTATACCGGGCCAACATGCCGATGCGCGTGCAACTGGAGCGTGAATTCCACGACGCCGGGCTGCGCTTCCCGCTGCACCTGGTTGAGACCACCTCGATCCTGGCGACCTTGTCGCTGCTGCAGGACCGCCCCGACTTTGTGGCGTTGGTGTCGATTGACGTGGCCCGGCAATGCGCGATGAACCAGCAAGTGCGCATGCTGCCCCTGGCCATGGGCTCGGTCAGCGACCCTTACGAGTTGATCACTCGCAAAGGCAGCCAAGCGACACCGGCCATGGAAAAACTTAGCGAGCTGCTATTGCAGGGTGGGCAACCTGGCCGCAGTTAGGCGTGTTGCAGCACCTGCACTCCATTGACCCAAATCAAGCCCTCGCGCCAGGTTCGCGCGACGATGGCTGCCAGCAAGGAATGACTCAAGCACCGCCAGGCGCACAGTGCACAACCCTCGAACACTGTGCGCGGCCTTGGACAAGGAGCCCCACATGAACCCGCTGAAACACATACTGGTAGCTACCGACCTATCCCCCCATGCCCGCAACGCGGCAGAGCGCGCTGCCTACCTGAGCAACGCGCAGCAGGCCGCACTGGACCTGCTCTACGTTGCCAACCCGGCCCCCTTCGAGCGCCTGAAGCAGTTGGTGGCGCCTGATGACGACCTGTTGAAGCGGGTACTGGACAGCGCCGGCGAAAAAACCCGCGCACTCGCAGCCCTGCTGTTCCAGCGCTACAACATTTCCGCAGGCGTGCAGGTCGCCAGCGGGTCGGTGATCACGGAAATCACCCGGGTGGTGCAGGACAAACACAGCGACCTGCTGGTATGCGGCGCCAAGGGTCAGAGCGTGGCGCGGCGCCTGCTGCTGGGTTCAACCGTGCAGAAAATGCTCAACCACATGCCCTGCCCTTTACTGGTGGTCAAGCCGGCCCCTCGTGCTACCTATCGCACGGTGCTGGTGCCGGTCGATTTCTCTCCCGCTTCGCTGCGCGCCATCAAACTGGCCAGGGCCATTGCCCCACAGGCCGAAATCATTCTGCTGCATGTGTACGAAGCCCCGTTCGAAGGCAGCGTGCGTTTCGCCCATATCGACCACGACACCCTCACCCACTACCGCAATGTCATCCGCAAGGACGCACAGGCACAACTCGCTGCATTGAGTGAGGCCGCGGGCATTGCCGATGCACGGCAGATTCTGGAGCACGGTGACCCTGGCTGGCGCATTGCCGAGCAGGAACAGGAGCTGGAGTGCGACCTGATCGTAGTCGGCAAGCAGGGTGCGAGCGCGCTGGAGGAGCTGTTGGTTGGCAGCGTTACCAAGCATGTACTGAACGAATCGCAGTGTGATGTGCTGGTCACGCCCTAGCACGCAAGACCAGGCGGGCCGCCCTCCCCAGGGGCTGCCCAGCCTGCGTGTAGCATCACCAGGTCCCGATGTACATCCGCCCCGCACTGGAACGTGGTTTCACCCACCACTGCAAAGCCGTTGCGCAAGTAGAAGGCAATAGCCCGGCTATTGCTGTCATTGACCGTCAACCGCAGAGCCCCCGCAACGCCCTGAAGCACATCAGCCATCAGGCGCTGGGCCACACCCGCCCCGTGGTATTCGGGCAGCACGTAGCATTTGCTGAGTTCGGCGATGCCATCGACAGCCGGAATGCCCAGGGGCTCTGGGGCAAGGTTGACCAGGCTGTAGCCGACGACCGTACGGCGCATCAGGCCTACCGACAGGCGCATTCCCGGTTCATGGCTCAAGCGTTCAAAGTCAGCTGGCATCAACGCCCCTTGGATGTAGGCGCTAATTTCCGTCGCTGGCGTATTCGCCGGGCAAGCCAGCGCAAAAGTGCGTGCCGCGACCTGGCTGATCGCATCACAATCCGCGGCCGTCGCCTTCCTGATCAAAAAATCCATGAGTTTGTCCGTGGTGTGTAAATGGCAGCCTTGCAACGGCTGAAGAAAAGCATAACACTCGCTATATACATTTCTATACACCGCCTCTGAAATCCCAGATGAAACCGTGATGTACGCCCAACCCGACCTCCCACACACGACCAGCGATGGTGCTGACGCCCCTATCGGCTCGGTCAACCACGCGCTGGGCAACCCCGGTATCCGGCGCAAGAATCACAAGCTTATTCTGCAGGCGGCCAGCGAAGCGTTTGCCGTCACCGGCTTCACCGCCACCCATTCGCACGAAATTGCCGAGCGCGCCGGGTTGCCCAAGGCCAATATCTATTACTACTTCCAGACAAAAGAGAATTTGTACGTCCAGGTGCTGATGAGCTTCATCGAGCCGCTGGTGAGGGCTTCGGCAGCATTGCGAAAAAGCGACGACCCGATAGTGGGCCTGCGGGCCTATATCAAGGCCCGTATCCGCATCATCCGGGAGCACCCTTTCAGCGCCGCCGTGTTCAGCCAGGAGTTGCTCTCAGGCGGCAAACGCCTACCTGAGGTGTGCAAGAACATGCTGCAGGAGGAAGCCAGGCGCAACGTTGCCTGCCTGCGCAACTGGATCGAGGATGGCCGGTTGGCGCCCTGTGACCCCGAACACCTGATGATTTTCATCTGGTCGGCAACGCGCACCTATACCAATCTTGCCTGGCAAATGTCGCAGCTCAGAGGTGTGGCTGTACCCGACAAGCTGGACTTTGATCGCGCCACCCGTACGGTCACCCAGATGGTGCTGGGCGGTGTCGTACCGGTAAGGCAAACGGCTGTGACACCGCGCTGAAACTTGGCTTCGTGGCCCCGCAACGCAATACTTTCCGCTCTAAACCAGGCGTTTCATCGATTGCGCTGATGATGACTATCAAGCGGCCTGCCTGTCGGCCTGGCGACGCCATCCCTATAATCGCCTGCAAATCCCTCCGCTCCTGCGCCTGCTACAGGCGACATCCCTCATGGAACCGACCCCCATGCCAAGCAACCGCCAGGCCCGTCGCGGCCTTCCCGAACATAATCAACAGAGTGTCACACAGCAATGGCTGGCAATCCTCTCGGTCGCCGTGGGTGCCTTCGCCCTGGTCACCAGCGAGTTCCTCCCGGTGGGGGTGCTCAACGATGTGGCCAGTGACCTTGGCATCAGTGCAGGCCTTGCCGGCCTGATGGTGACCCTGCCCGGCATCATGGCCGCGCTGGCAGCGCCGTTGATTTCCGTGGGGGTCGGCGCGCTGGACCGGCGCTACCTGCTGATTGGGCTGACGCTGATCATGATCATCGCCAACACCATCGTGGCCTACGCCGTCGACTTCAACTTGCTGTTGGTCGGCCGCGTGCTGCTGGGTGTCAGTATCGGTGGTTTCTGGGCGACCGCCATCGCCCTCAGCGGCCGCCTGGCCCCAGACGGCATGGGCGTGGCCAAGGCCAACTCGATCATCATGGCCGGCGTAACCCTGGCGACCGTAGTGGGCGTGCCCGTGGGCACCTGGCTGAGCGGCCTGATGGGCTGGCGCATGACTTTCCTGGTCACCGCCCTGGTGGGCATACCGGTGCTGCTGGCGCAGGTATTCCTGCTGCCGCGGCTGCTGCCGGAAAAGGCTATTCGCATCAGCGACCTGCCAGCCTTGTTCATCAACCCGCAAGCGCGGGTCGGTTTGATCGCCGTGCTGCTGATCGGCCTGGCGCACTTTGCCGCGTACACCTATGTTGCCCCGTTCTTCAAACAGAATGCCGGCTTTGACGGGCCTACGATTGGCTCACTGTTGCTGCTGTACGGCGTCGCCGGGTTCATGGGCAACATTTTCGCGGGCTACGCTGCCAACCGCAGCGTGCGGCATACCCTGATGCTGGTTGCGCTGATGATTGCAGTGAGCACCGCCTTGTTCCCGCACTTCGCCACCGGCATGACGGGCGCCGCCATGCTGATCGCACTGTGGGGCTTCGCCTTTGGTGCGTTCCCGGCCTGCGCCAATATCTGGATGTTTGTGGTGGCGCCCAAGGATGTTGAACGTGGCATGCCGCTGTTCGTGGCCATGTTCCAGGTGATCATTGCGCTGGGCTCGTTCTTCGGCGGCCAGGTGGTCGACCATATGGGCACCGCAGTGCTGTTGAGCCTGGCTACCGCTTTGGTGGGCTGTGGGTTTGTCACCGTGCTGGTGCTGGGGCGCAACGTCAGCAATAGCCTGGCGGCGCAGCCAGGCTGATCAGCTCGGTTTCGAAGCACCACAAGTACAGCGTCCGCTTCGGGCCCACGCTGTACTTGTAGCAGCGACTGTCTCGCAAAAAACTTGAAAGCGAGCGCGATCACTGTGGGAGCGGGCGTGCCCGCGAACACGGGCGGAGCCCGTGCCATGCACCGCCCAGCCTCCTTCGCGGGCACGCCCGCTCCCACAAGTACCGCGCAGATTTAGGGCCACGCTATACCCGTAATAGCTACTGTCTTGTGCTGCTTGCTCTGGGCCCATGGCCGGCTAGCCGGCTCCCACAGGTACGCCGCATGACTTGAAGGCGACGCCGGGTGTGGGCATAGTTGCGTCCCGCACAGATCAGTACTCGCATGGCCTGCTCTCCTCGCCTGGCTCAGAACCACTGCCCGAAGCGGCGGATGTAGAGGGTCTTCATGCCTTGCGCGACCACGCAATAGCCCAGCAGGGTAGCAACCAGCCAAGGGAAGTATTCCCACGGCAGCGGCACCAGGCCGACCATCGCGCCCACCGGCGAGAACGGGATGTAGATCCCCAATGCCATCACCAGCCCCGTTGCCAGCACCACCGGCAACGCAGCGGTGCTTTGGAAGAACGGCACTTTGCGGGTGCGCAGCATGTGTACCACCAAGGTCTGTGACAGCAACCCCTCGATGAACCAGCCTGACTGGAACAGCGCCTGCATCTCGACGCTGTTGGCGGCGAACACGTACCACATCAAGGCAAAGGTGGTGATATCGAAGATCGACGAGGTCGGGCCGATCCACAGCATGAAGCGGCCGATGTTGCGGGCATCCCATTTGCGTGGCTTGCTGAGAAACTCCTTGTCCATGCGGTCCCACGGCAGCGACAGCTGGGAGAAGTCGTACATCAGGTTCTGCAGCAGCAGGTGGATTGCCAGCATCGGCAGGAAGGGAATGAACGCACTGGCCACCAGAACCGAGAACACGTTGCCAAAGTTGGAGCTGGCAGTCATGCACAGGTACTTCATGATATTGCCGAAAGTTTCACGGCCTTTGAGCACCCCCTCCTCCAGCACCATCAGGCTCTTTTCCAGCAGGATGATATCGGCCGACTCCTTGGCGATGTCGGTGCCGCTATCTACCGAGATACCCACGTCGGCATCGCGCAGGGCTGCGGCGTCGTTGATGCCGTCGCCGAGGAAGCCCACCGTGTGACCATTGGCTTGCAGGGCCTTGAGCACACGTGATTTCTGCAGCGGGGTGAGCTTGGCAAAGACCGTGCGTTCCTCTACCTGAAGCTTCAGGGCGGGGTCGTCCATGCGCTCGATGTCCTGGCCGAGCAGTGGCAGGCCTGGCTCCAGGCCCACCTCACGGCAGACCTTGCAGGTAACCACCAGGTTGTCGCCGGTCAGTACCTTCACCCGCACGCCCATGTCGCGCAGGGCGGCGATGGCCGGGCCGGCAGTTTCCTTGGGTGGGTCGAGGAAGGTCAGGAAGCCCTGGATCACCAGGTCGCGCTCATCGTCGGTGTGGTACTGCGCCTTGCCTTCGGCAGCCAGGATCTCGCGGGTGGCGACCACCAGCACACGGAAGCCATCCTGGTTGTAGGCCTCGGCGCTGGTCAGAAGCTGCTGGCGGCGGAGCGGGTCCAGGGCAACGACACGGTCGCTTTCCTGCACATGCGTGGCGATAGCGAGCATTTCCTCGACCGCACCCTTGCTGACCAGCAGGTGATCACCCAAGGCGTTTTTCACCACCACCGACAAGCGACGGCGGATGAAATCGAACGGCAGTTCGTCGACCTTTGCGTAGGCGTAAGGCACCTTGAACTCACGGTCCTGGCCAGCGAAATGCAGCACGGCCTGGTCCATCAGGTTGCGGATGCCGCTCTGGTGATGGCTGTTGAGCCAGGCCAGTTCAAGAATATGCCGGTCGCGCTGGCCGTCGAAGCGCACGTGGTGTTCGAGGATGATCCGGTCCTGGGTGAGCGTGCCGGTCTTGTCGGTGCACAGTACATCCATGGAGCCCAGGTTCTGGATGGCGTTCAGGCGCTTGACCACCACCTTGCGCCGGGCCATGGCCACGGCGCCCTTGGCCAGGTTGGCGCTGACGATCATCGGCAGCATTTCCGGGGTCAGCCCCACTGCCACGGCAAGCGCGAAGAGGAAGGCATCACCCCAGTCGCCCTTGACCACGCCGTTGATCATGAACACCACCGGCACCATCACCAGCATGAAGCGGATCAGCAGGCTGCTGACGCTGTTCACGCCCCGGTCGAAGGCGGTCTGGCTACGGGAACCGGCAATGGCTTTGGCCAGCGAGCCGAAGTAGGTACGTCGGCCAGTAGCGACCACCACGGCGCGGGCGCGGCCGCTGACCACGTTGGTGCCCATGAAGCAGATGTTCGGCAGCTCGAGCAGGTTGCCCTGGTCAGCACCATGCCCGGTGGCGGACTTCTGCGCGACATTGCCCAAGGTGTCGTACTTCTCGACCGGCAGCGCTTCGCCGGTGAGCACCGCCTGGCTGATGAACAGGTCGCGCGATTCGAGCAGACGAATGTCGGCGGGGATCATGTCGCCTGCAGAAAGCTGCACGATGTCGCCGGCCACCAGTTCGTCCATGGGCACTTCGCGCAGGCGCGGAGCCTGCCCGACCTGCTCGCGACGCAGCACGGTGGCGGTGGTACGCACCATGGCCTTGAGCGCGTCGGCGGCCTTGTTCGAGCGGTATTCCTGCCAGAAGCGCAGCAGGCTGCTGAGGCTGACCATGGTCATGATGATGATGACCTTGGTCAGGTCGGCGTCGTCCGTTTCGCCGGCGCTGACCGGCAGCCAGTAGTCGGTGACAAAGCTGATCCCGGCCAGGGTCAGCAGTACATAGATGAACGGGTTGTGCAGGGCCTTGAGCAATTGCATCAGGGCGTGAGGTTGCGGGTCGTGGGCGACCTGGTTGGCCCCATCGTGCTCCAGGCGCTTGGCAGCCTCGTGCTCGGTCAGGCCGTGTTCGCTGGCATCAAGGTTGGCGAGGGTGACGGCCAGCCCATTGCGCGCTTCACGGGCAGCGCGGGTAGACAGGCGAGTTTCGCGTTCGGCCTTGGCCGATGAGGTGTTGCGGTGTTTGACAGTCATGTTGCTGTGCTCCTGCCGCTGCAGCGGCACGACACACAGACGTTTCACTCAGGCGGTGAACGAAGGCATGTCGGGTCGCAGAAAAATACTGGGCTTTTCCGACAGTTGTCTGTCCGCTGCCGAGGGTCGGAAGTTGTTTCGGCAGCGAACTTTCTACTCGCGCAGTCCATGGTGTGATTCCTTTTGATAAATACCGTGCAATAACTGCCCGCGAACTTTTAATTTAAAAAAGTTCGAGAGCAAAGATACCGTTTAATATCTTTTATTCAGCGAGAAGTCTGGGGGCTCAAGCGGGCATGCAGACACGCCAGCCGCCCGCATCTACTGGGGGGCTCCTGGCTGTGGTCAGGGTACCCGTGCAGGCGGGACGGCCGGGCACGGGCCTGCTGCGGCGCAAGGCCGGCGAACAGGCAATGTGAAACGAATGAAGTGAGGTTCATGAGCTTGCCTCCAACCGGCAGACACCGGTGGCGGCAAGTCACGACGGAGCATCAGGCTCTGGCGCGGCTTGCCCGACCAGGGTGTCGGGACCGGTGTTCCGGTTCAAGTGCCTGACCAGGCCATACGGCAGGGGTCAGGCAGCGACTAGATACTGTGTCCATTGAATTCTTCAGTGAATGGAAAAAAGGCCCTTTCTCGGGGCGATCGAACTTTATTCAAGCGTAGTATCGAAGTCAACCCGCAAGGGGAACTTTAAATAAGTTTCACCCACTTTTAATGTAACAACGGTCAGGTTCGAGTTTGACGCCCGTCGCCCGGCGAACCTTACACTCTGAACCGCCCCACCAATGCCGTCATCTCCCCCACCAGCCCCGACAGCGCCTTGCTCGCCTCGCTGGTCTGCTGCGCTCCCGTCGCCGAGTTGATCGACAGTTCGCGAATGTTCAGCAGGTTACGGTCCACTTCCCGTGCGACCTGAGCCTGCTCTTCGGCCGCACTGGCAATGACCAGGTTGCGCTCGTTGATTTCGCCAATCGCACTGTAGATACCTTCCAGCACCTGCCCCGAGGCCAGGGTCACGTCCAGTGTGGACTGGGCGCGGTTGGTGCTGGCCTGCATCGACGCCACTGCCGCTTCGGTGCCCGCCTGCACGCGGCCGATCATCTGTTCGATTTCCTGGGTCGATTGTTGCGTGCGGTAGGCCAGCGTGCGCACCTCATCCGCCACCACCGCAAAGCCGCGCCCGGCCTCACCGGCGCGGGCCGCCTCGATGGCGGCATTGAGCGCCAGCAGGTTGGTTTGCTCGGACACCGAGCGAATCACTTCCAGTACCTTGCCGATATCCCGCACCTGCCCGACCAGTTGCTCCAGGTGTGCACTGCTAGCCTGGATCTCGCGGGTCATGGCCTCGGTGCCGTCGATGTTTTCGCTGACTTGCTGGCGGCTTTGCGCGGCCAGCTGGTTGGACTCGCTGGTGGTTTGCGAGGTGGTGATGGCGTTGCGCGCAACCTCCTCCACGGCCGTGGTCATTTCGGTCACCGCGGTGGCTGCCTGCTCCAGCTCTTGCCCCTGCTGGCGCAGGTTGTTGGCGCTTTCCTCGGTAACCGCGTTCAACGCCGTGGCAGCGGCGTCCAGCT
Organism: Pseudomonas sp. YNh; assembly: GCF_037993085.1. Taxonomy (NCBI): domain Bacteria; kingdom Pseudomonadati; phylum Pseudomonadota; class Gammaproteobacteria; order Pseudomonadales; family Pseudomonadaceae; genus Pseudomonas; species Pseudomonas sp. YNh. The sequence continues at coordinate 180,305 of NZ_JBBMRJ010000009.1, forward strand.
GCCGGGCACAGTGGTTGATCTGCCCCAGGGTGTCGCGCTGGCTCTGCTGCATGCGCTGCAGTTCGTGGAACAGCTGGCCGATCTCGTTATTGCCCTGCCCCTGCACCGGCACGCTCAGGTCGCCACCGGCAATACGCTGGAAATGCCTACCGGCTTCGCGCAGCGGGTGCAAAACACGCTGGGCAATGAAGGCCCAGCACAGCGCCGCCAGCACCAAGGTCACCGCCAACAGCCCCAGGCTTAGCAGTTGGGCGCGGGCCAGGCGCCGGTCAGACTCAAGCATGATCTGCTGGCCACGTTCGCTCAGTGCGCCCACCAGTTGCTGGCGCAGCGCTTGCAGCCGGCCCATGGCACTTCCGGCATCGCCGTTGACCTTGAAGTAATGCTCCAGCGAGCGCTGGCGAGTTGCCTCACGCTGCCCGGCCACCGCCTTGGCGTAATCGGCAAAGGTAGCCTGCAGCTGGGTTGCCAACGTGCGCAGGGCTGGATCGCGGGTGTTCTCGACAAATTCGTCGACCAGCGTCTGGCTCTTGTCGTTCAGCTCGACCGACAGCGCCATGCGCTTGGCCGCACTCTCGTCATGGCCACCCAGCTGCTCGATGAAGCCCGAGGACACATTGGCGCTGGCGCGGATCGCCATCAACAATGCGTTGTTCAACCGGTCCGACTGGTGTGCGGTCTGGTCCAGTTCGGTGATCTGCTGGTCGCTGCCCACTGCTGCCCGCCAGGCACTGACGGTGGAAAACAGCAGGGTCAGGCTGAACAGCGACAGCACCCAGAACATTCCGGTACGTATTTTCAGGTTGGCAAGCATGCGGGCAGTACTCCTTGTTGGCACCACTTCTGGTCGAGATTCGACGGTGGGTGTGCTGCTATCGGAGGTGCCCGCGCAGGCTTGAGGCGTGGGGAGTCGGTTATGGGCGGTAACCGAACAGATGTTGCCGGGCGCAGGTTGGGCCGCAGCCAATCTCAGCGTTCGAGGAAGTCGACTACCGCCTCCGCGAAGGCCTGCGGTTGGTCCAGCATGACAAAGTGGAAGCTGCCATCAATACGTTTGAAGCTGATGTTTCGCGTCCCTGCGTAGGCGTTTGCGAAGGTTGCATCGACGCTGGCAGCGGGTATGCCATACAAGGGGTCATAGGCATAGACGACCTGCACCGGCGACTGGATGCTGCCAAGCTCCGGGCGCAGGTCGGTGGTCATCAATTCATAGGTGGCATCGGCCACCACCTTGCGGTCCGAGCGCAGCGCGGCTTCGACCAGTGCCGGCCGGGCCGCAGCGGTCTTGGCCAGCCGGTCGATGGCTGTGCGCTGCATGGCTTCGGCCTGAACTGCCGGGGCCGCCAGCATCCCATCACGCAATGCCGCCGCCTGCGCTGCAGCCGCTTCGGCGGTAGCCATGGGGTTGAGCAATAACGTGTAGAACGGCAGCGCATCGACAACCATCAGCCGCCCTACCCGCTCGGGGTGGCGTGCACCAATCATCAGCGCGACCTCACCGCCCAGCGAATGGCCAATGATGGCCGGTGCCTCAAGGTGCTGGCTGCCGATATAGTCTGCAACCGCCTGGGCCACCGGAGCGGCCACGCGCCCGTCCACAGTGGGCACGGCAGGCGAGCCGGCAAAGCCTGCAACCTGCACCAGGTGCAGGCGATGCTGCTGGCGCAGTGTGCTGGCGAGCCCCGCCCAAACCTCACGGGAAGAGGCCAGCCCGGGGATCAGGATGACGTCCGGCCCGGTGCCCTCGACCGTTACCGAAATACGTTCGCCCGCTACAGGCACTGGCTGGCTTGGCGCAGCCAATGCCGAGCCCAGCGACAAGCTGGTCCCGATTGCTGCAAGCAGGGTGCGTATGCGCATGGTCGCCATTCCTTTGACTTCAACGGAGAAAAGCCCGCCACTATAAGGCGCACGGCAACCCATGGGAAAACTATCGTTTGCAACCCGCTGCGCTGCACCGTTAAAGTCGGGACCTGGGCGCCGGCTGCGCCTGCGGTCCGCGCAAAGGGGTTGCCCGAGCCATGCTTCACTCCATTTCCATACCAGCTCCCGGCTTGTCGGCGGACCGAGCCCCAAAGGAGTTGGCATGCCCGCCATCAATGCTTCCCGCCACCACGGCTTGCTCGACCTGCCCGCCTTGCGCAAACGCGCCAAGCGCTTGCTGGCTGAACTGAAAAACCACCAAGCCGACGACGCCCGCGAGCAATTGCGCACGCTTGGCCTGCCCGGCCCCGACTACCGGCTTGCCGACACCCAATGGCTGGTGGCCCGCGAGGCCGGCTTTGCCAGCTGGCCAAGGCTCAAGGCCCATGCCGACGCCGTGGCTTTCGCAGCACGCCACCCCGGTTTTTCCGCCGATGACGAGGCCAGCGTGCAGCATTGGCGCTGCGGCAACGACATCGCCCACAGCTTGCATACCGCCGGGTTTGCCGGCGCCTTCCAGATGTTCGACGACCCGATGGTCATGGGGCCTGTACCGGCGCTGCCCGACGAGCAGTACTGGCAGGTGCGCAGCGCCTACGTGCAACAGGCATTCAAGCTGAGCCCCCTGGACCTGGAACAGCGGCAGGCGGCGCAGCGTAGCGCACTGGCCGGGCTGAACCGCGACAGCGAAATTGTGCTGTGGTGCGAGGCCGACGCTTACGACCAGCTGTTCCTGATTCGCGTGCTCGCCAGCCTGCCCGGCCTGCCGCGTCGGCTTGAGCTGATCGAAATTGACCAGGTACCCGGTATCGAGCGTTTCATCGGCATCGGGCAACTGGCCCCCGACCTGTTGGCCTGGCTGTGGCCGCAACGTCGCGCACTGGGTGAGGATGCACTGGCCCTGGCCCGCGAAGCATGGGCGGCCTACACCGCACCCAATCCAAAGACCTGGGCAGGCCTCGCTGACCACACGCACCCGGCCTTGCCGTTGCTCGGCGGGGCATTGGCGCGCCAGCTACAGGAGCTGCCGGGGGCACAGGATGGATTGAGCCTTACCGAACGCCTGCTGCTGCGCGTGTTGGCTTCACGCGGCGAGCTACCGGCCGGGCGCGTTTTTGGCCAGTTGATGATGCAGGATGACCCGCTGCCTTACCTCGGTGACCAGATGTTCCATGTGCTGTTGCAGCCGTTGATCCACGCGCCACAACCGCTGCTGCTGGAAGGCTCAGGGGAAGCTTGGGCGCAGCGACCGCTGCGGCTGACGCCGCTTGCCGAGCAGGTGCTTGCAGGCAAGGCGCACTGGCTTGATCACAACCCTTCGCAGCGCTGGGTTGGCGGGGTGCTGGTGGATGCGGCTGACAGGCCTTGGGTAGTGACCGAACAAGGCGAGGTGTGGCGACGTTGATAACGTGCTCAACCCCAGGGCCGCTGTGCGGCCCATCGCCGGCAAGCCAGCTCCCACCTGGAACGCATTGACCTCAGGTCTTGCATCACTCCTGTGGGAGCTGGCTTGCCGGCGATGAGGCCAGTCCAGGCGGCGCCAGACAATTGAATCACCGCAGTCGTGAAATCACCTTTCTGCTGCCTGCGCCAGGCGCTGGGTGGCCTGCCGGATCTCATCCACATCCAGCGAAGCAAACCCCAGGCGCAAGGCATTCTCGGCATGGCCAAACGGCGAGAACTGCCGACCACTGCGCACCACCAGGTCCAGCGCCAGCGCCTTGGCTACCAACTGGTCCACATTGATCGCGTCGGAAAACCGCACCCACAGCGCCAGCCCGCCTTCCGGCTCATGCACGGTAATCTGCTCGCCAAACGCATCGTGCAGGCAAGCCAACAGGGTCTGCCGACGCCGACGGTACTCGCGGTTGACCCGGCGCAAGTGCTTCTTCAGCTCGCCATCGTTGATCAAGTCCGCCAGCATCCGCTGCATCACCGCATCGCCCTGCCCCAGGGTCAGCGTCGCCCTGCGCTCCAGCACTGCGGTTACCTCTACCGGCGCGACGATATAGCTGCAACGGAACGTGCTGCCCAAGGGCTTGGACAGTGTGCCGATGTAAATCACGTGCCGCTGCTGACGGTCGCTGGCCAAAGGCAGATAAGGCCGCCCGGAAAAGTGGTATTCGTAGTCGTAGTCTTCCTCGACCACGCAGAAGTCGTGCTGCCGCGCCAGTTCCAGCAACTGCTGCCGGCGCCCGGCTGGCAAGCTGACCGTGGTCGGAAACTGGTGATGGGGCGTTATGTACATCATCCGCACCTTGTGCTGCCGGCACAGGGCATCGATCTGATCGACCCGGCACCCCTCATGGTCCAGGTCCACGGTCACCAGCCGGGCACCCAACTGACGGAAAATCTCCCACGCCGGCGGATAGCTCAGGCGCTCGACCAGCACGGCATCCCCCGGCTTGAGCAGCACGCTGGCCAACAGCGACAGCGACATCTGCACGCCTTGGGTCAGGCAGATATGCTCGGCGCCAACGTTCAGGCTGCGATTGTGCCTCAGCATGTCGGCCAGGGCGGCGCGCAGGTAGAGGCTGCTGCAATCGCTGCCATGGCGCACGCTGTTGCTGGTAAAGCTGCTGCGCAAGGCATTGCGGTAATAGCGATGCAGGACTGCCTGGGGCAACAGCCGATGGTCACAGGCGCCGTTGTCAAAGAACAAGGCCCCTGGCCGCCCCTGCTGCGCTGCAGCCCGTTCGTTCGCCTCGAAGTAGGCAACGGCAGGCTCCTCTGGCAACGCCAGCGCGAAAGGCCCCGTGGTAGCGGGCTCGGTGGGTATTCCGGTCGCCAGCTGTTGGCTGACGAAAGTGCCCCGGCGCTGCACGCTCTGCAGCCAGCCTTTGGTCTCGGCTTCCTCGTAGGCAAGGATCACTGTCTTGCGGTTGACGTTCAACAGTTGCGCCATTTCCCGCGTGCCCGGCAGCGGCGTGCCAGGGCGCAGGCGGCCCTCGCTGATCGCGGCCACCAACCCCTCGACGATCTGCCGGTACGAAGACTGCGCCCCATCAAGCTTGAGCAGCGGCTGCCATTTGCGAAGCTGGACCATGTGAATTATCCAAAACTGGAGGTTCTGCTGGTCCTGGACTATAGCAACAATCGAGCCTCCATTTGCCTCCGAGGTGCTCATGCAAAGCCGTCACGTCATCGAATTGTCGCCCTCGGGCAAAACCTTCGAAGCCAGCCAGGAGCTGCTGCTCGATGCCATGCTCGCCAGTGGCCTGCCGGTACCTTTCTCCTGCCGCCGCGGCGCGTGCGGGTCCTGCAAGGTGAAGGTGGTATCGGGGCAGTATCAGGACAAGCAGCGGGATGCAGACACCCCCGCGCCCTCCTACCCCCTGGCCGCCGACGAGATGCTGCTGTGCCAGAGCCACGCCTGCAGCGACATGCGCCTGGCGATCCCAGGTTGGTCCCTGGACGCCCCGACACTGGCGTTCCAGGCGCAGGTTCACAACCAGCGCGAGTTGAGTGCAGATATCGTCGAACTGGTGCTGCAACCTGCTCAACCGCTGGAAGTGCGGGCAGGCCAATACGTAAGATTCCAGCTCGACAACGGTGACAGCCGCTGCTTCTCCATTGCCAACCTGCCCGTTCAGGACCAGGGGCAACTGGTGTTTCACATCCGTAAGGTCAGCGGCGGCGTGTTCACCGAAGGCCTGCTGCCCACCCTGCAAGCAGGTGCCGTACTGAACCTTGAGGGGCCGGTGGGCGCCTGCACCTGGCAGCATGAAGACCAACGCCCACTGGTGCTGTTTGCCACCGGCACAGGATACGCCGGCATCAAGCCCTTGTTGCTGACAGCACTGGCCCGCGGGGCCAAGGTGACGCTGTACTGGGGCGGGTCATCGACGGCGGACTTCTATGACCGTGCGTTTCTCGAGCAGGCCAGCCATGAACACCCCAACTTTCGCTGGCACCCGGTTCTTTCGGCTGAGGCACGCGTGCAGCAGGTGGCGTTGGGCCAGGCGCATCAGTGGGCCGACACCCAGGTCTATGCCTGCGGCAATGCCGCCATGATCAACCAGGCCCGCGAACTGTGCCTTGCCGCCGGCGTACAACCCCACCGATTTGTCGCGGAGGCTTTTGTCGCCAGCGGCGCACTGGCACCCCAGGCTGCAGCCGCCAACACCCTGCACCCAGAGCTGGAAAAAGTCGGCCCACGCTACTCGCTGGACGGCATGCTCGCTGCCCGCGAGCAGTCAGTGCGCTCCGTGGCCGCGATCGCCAGCCAACTGCGCGTCGGCATGACCACCGCCCAGGCACTGGAGATGGCTGCGCAAACCTTGCAGGCAATGGGCGCGTCCCACACCTGGCACCCCACCTACATCCGCTTCGGCGACGACACCGTACGTACACCGCGACAAGGCATCGACCTGCAACGTGTATTACGTACTACGGATATCGTCGTAGTCGACGTCGGCCCGGTATGGGATGGCTACGAAGGCGACTATGGCGACACCTTCGTGTTTGGCCAGCACGACCTGCACCACGCCTGCGTGAAGGCACTGCACGAGGTGTTCGCCGAAACCCGCCAGGCCTGGGGCCGTGGGCTGACCGGACGCGAGCTGTATGACTTCGCCGAGCACAGTGCCAAGTCCAAAGGCTGGCAGCTGGAGCGCAACCTGGCCGGCCATCGCATCGCCGACTTCCCGCACATGCTCTATGGGCAGGACAAACTGGCCGAGGTGGAGATCGTTCCGAGCGAGGTGGTATGGGTGCTGGAAATACAGCTGTGCCATCCCACCGAGCCGGTCGGGGCGTTTTTCGAAGACATCCTGATCGGTGAAGGCAAGCCGACCGTGGCGAGGGCCGCTTGATCCCCAAGCCCTGGCGGTTGTCGATCAAGCCGGATTTACAGGATAAGGTTGCCAGCAGGACGCTGACAGCCACGGACGAACAATATGCAAATACGCAACCTGACCCCTGACGACCTCCCCCAAGCCAGCACCTTGTGCCTGGATGCCTTCATGCAGGCAGTTGCGCCCTCGCTGTCTGCGCAAGGTATCGAGACCTTCACCAAGGTGGTAGCACCCCAGGCGTTTGCCGAGCGCATGAGGGGCGACAACCTGATGCTGGCCTGTGTTGCGCAGGGCGCCCTCACGGGGCTGATCGAGCTCAAGGAAGGCCGCCACGTTGCGATGCTGTTCATTGCACCGGGTTGGCAACGCCAGGGCATCGGCACGCGCCTGATGAATGCCGCGCTGGAACATGCCCGGGTAGACGTCGTGACGGTCAAGGCGTCGCTGTCTTCAGTGCCTGCCTACCAACACTACGGCTTCACCCTGGCAGGCGAAGTGGGCGAGTTTGCCGGGCTGCTCTACCAGCCAATGGAAAAGCGCCTGCCGACTGTGTAGGCGCGGCCCTGTCGCAAAAGTACCGCAAAGCGGTGCCTGGTTATCAGCTTCGCAGCTGTTGTTGCCGGGGCCGCTGTTCTTGCACAACGGTCTGTTCCACCTGCTGTTCGGGGGCAGGTATCACCCGCCCGTTGTCCGGGGCGCAGAGCCGTGACGGGTCTGTTCGCTAACGTACAGACGCTGCCCGGGCAATCGCCGCAGAGTGAATGCTGAAAGGCCAGATCGGCAACCCGGCATACCGTGGACAATCCATCCACGGCATCAATATTGGTAACGTAGGGTGACTGCGACATTGCGCGGATCACCATAGTAGAGGCCACCGAAGTTGTTTGAAGTTGGCAAGGACTGGTAATAGACCTTGTCCAAGGCGTTGTTGAGGTTGTACTGCACGCTGAACTGTTGATTGATTTGATAATGGGCGTGCAAGTTGAGCAAGGCGTAGCCACCTTGTTTGATGGCATACCCGCTGACATCGGCGGCGGTGCGGCTCTGGGCATACACGTCGCCACCCACGCGCCACTGGTCGAGGGCACCGGGCAAGCGGTAGTCCGTCGACACCTTTAGCAGGCGGCGCGGGATCTTGCGATAGTAGTCCGAGCCCTTGGTACTGCCAGCCACATATTCTGGATCGCTGTAGGTGTATCCAGCGCTAAGGTTCCAGTTCTCCAGTGGTTCGCCTGAAATCTCCAGTTCAAAGCCGCGGTTACGCACTTTCGCGCCGGCTTCATAACATTTGCTGGTACCCGTCACGCCACAGGTTGGCGACACCGACAGGGCTTCGGGCATGTTCTCCAGGTTGGTCTGGAAAATGGCCAGCGTGGTGTTCAGGCGGCCATCGAAATACTCACCCTTGATGCCGGTTTCGTAGTTGTCGCCCTCGATAGGGTCAAGCAAGGTGTTACCGACACCGTAGTAACTCTGAGTCTTGTAGATCTCGGTGTAGCTGGCATACCAGCTGTGATGCTTGTCCAGGTCCAGTACCAGCCCGGCATAAGGCACCAACCGGCCGTTCTCCCGGTATCGATCATTGGTGTACGGGCTGGCCACCTCGTAGTCTGACCAACTCACCCGCGTGCCGAGGATCAGGCTCAGGTCATCCGTGAGGCTGAAGCGCGAGGCACCGTACAGGCCTCGCTCCTTGCGCTTGTAGTTGTAGTCCGAGCCGATCGCATTGAGGATGGGGCTGGGCAGAGCGCTGTAGTCGAAGTCGGTGATGGTGATCGTAGGGTTGTTGACCGCGCTCTTGATGACGGCAGTGAACTCGTCCTGGCGACTGTTGGCCCCCAACATCAATTGGTGCCTGCGCCCGAACAGCTCAAATGGCCCGGTTGCATAGAGGTCCAGCGCGAACTGGGTGTCTTCGTAGTCAGCCTGGGAGACGGTCATGCGATAGTTGTCGCCCGATACCCGGCTCGGATAGGCCGAAAGGAAATCGGCGTTCGACCAGATCGCGTTCATGGCCAAGGTCAACGTCCATTCGTTGTCAAACTTGTGCGTGACATCGCCGAACAGGGTGTAGTTGTTGCGATCCAGGTGGGCCCACTTGCCGTTGAGGTTGGTGGAGCGCGAGAGCGGGTAGAAGGAGCCGTCACTGCGGGTATTCAGGCCGCCCCAGTCATAGCCGTTCTGGTTGTCCTTCTGAAGGGTGGCACCTAGCGTCAGCACGGTGGAGTCGTTCAGATCCGCCTCGCCGACCAGATACAGCAACTGGTTGTCCCGCTCGGCGCCGTCCCGGTAGCTGTTGGCGTTGTTGTAGTAGGCTACTGCGCGGCCGCGAATATTACCCGTGGCGGTCAATGGCCCGGAAACATCCACCTGACTCCGGTAGTTGTCCCAGGAGCCTGCACCCAATTCCGCACCCAGGCGAAAGTCCTGGGTCGGCCGCTTGCGCACGAGGTTGATCGCCGCCGACGGGTTGCCCGTGCCCTGCATCAGGCCGTTGGCCCCGCGTACCACTTCGACACGGTCGTAGAGGGCCATGTTCGACGTGGACATGACGTCCATCGAGTAGTTTTCCGAGATATTGGTCGGAATCCCGTCGTATTGCAGATCGCTGATCTCGAAGCCACGCGCGTAATAGGTGGAGCGGTCAGTGCCGATCTTGGTCAGGGTGATTCCGGTTGCCGTGCGCGCGATATCGTCCAGGTTCTGGATGTTCTGGTCGTCCATCTTCTTGCGGGTGATCACCGTCACCGATTGCGGGGTTTCCCGCAGGCTCAGGGCCATCTTGGTCGCCGTATTGGTCGATCCTGTGGTGTAGGAGCCGCTATCCTCGGTAATCGAACCGGGTGTATTGCCGGCAATGGTGGTCGCTGCAAGGTTGACTGCGCCTGTGACCGGTGCGGCCTGCTGGAGTTGATAGCCATCTTCGGTCGGGCTCGCTACCAGTCCAGAGCCCGACAGTAGCTGTGCAAAACCGTCATCGATGGTGAAGCTGCCGTGCACACCGGGGCTGGTCAATCCTTGCACCTGGCGGGACTCAAAAGAGATGGGCGTTGCGCTGGCCTGGGCGAACCGACCCAGGGCTTCGCCCAACGGCCCGGCAGCGATGTCATAGCGCTGCAGGGATTGCTCGGCCAAGGCACTGGCAGGCACTGCCAGTGGTGCCGTACAAAGTGCCAGGCGCACGGCCAGGTAAAGGCCGTGCGGGGCAGAACGGGTCAGCGCTCGAATCGGCGACTTCATGTTTTCGATACTCCTATGGTGTTGGCCATGGGAGGACGGACGAAATTCGAAAACACGAAATGATTATTGAAACTATTTCCGCTCCGCATCGGGTTTCAGGGTTACCCGGGTTATCCAAGGGGTGTACTGACTGACCTGGATCGGCAAGGTGCGTTGCAGCAGCCGCAATGCCTGGCGCGGATCATCCAGCGGCAGCATCACAGTCACCTGTAGCCCTGCGAGGGCAGCATGATCGGCCCACAGCAGGCCCGGGTAGTGGCGCGACAAGCGCGTCAGCACATCGCTCAGTGGCTCATTTTCGGCCAGCAGCTGGTGCTTGTGCCAAGCCTGTTCAAGGGCATCTGCCCGTACCTGTTCTACGTTGCCTGGGCCTTGTGCGCCAAGACGTACGCGCTGGTTGGCCGTCAGCTTCAGTGAGTGGCCGGCACTGCTGATGGCGGTAGTCGACTCGATCATGGTCACTTGCGTCGAGTCGCCTTGCCGCTCCACCGTGAAGCGCGTGCCAAGCGCCCGCACACTGCCATGTGCAGTCACTACCAGGAATGGGCGAGGGTCCTTGGCCACATCGACCAACACTTCGCCACGCAGCAGCTCGACCCGGCGTTCACCTGCATCAAAATGCACGTTCACGGCCGAGTCCCCGTCCAGATGGATTTCGCTGTCATCGTCTAGTCGGCGATCAAGCCAAGCGCCCCCTGAGGTGCTCAGGTCTGCCAGCAGATATCCCTGTTGCCAGCAAGTCGTGGTGATCCAGGCCATGGGAAGCAGGGCCAGCGCCAAGGCCAGGGCCTGCATCTTGCTGGCCTGGGGCGCGCGTGGTGCGTGGCGAAGGGCTTTTCCGGCAGCCTGGCGGGGTAGTTGCTGCAACGAACTCAGACGCCCTTGCAAGCGCGCGACCGCTGCCGCATGTTCAGGGGCCGCGCTGATCCATGCCTGGAATTGCGCCTGTAACTGCACGTCGGCCTGGTCGTCGAGTAGCACCAGCCAGCGCGCAGCCTCGCGCAGGACCGAATCGGCAGTCTGGTCAGGCATCGCTCACCTCCATGGCAGCGTCGCAAGCCAGCATGGCCTCGACTAAATCGGCCTGTACAGTCCTCACCGAAATGCCGTGATGACGTGCTATGTCATCCTGGGACAAGCCTTCAAGGTGACGGAGGATAAAGGTTTCACGAACTCTGGGCTTCATGCGTGACAGCGCTCGGTCGATACATTCCAGCAGCTCTATGGCCTGCAGGATTTGCTCGGGCGAGAACGCCTGCTCCATATGCTCGACACTGGCCTCAAGCGCCTCCCTGTATGCCTGCTCCAGGCGCAAGCGGCGGCCGTTGTCGATCAGGATACGGCGCGCAATGGTCGCAAGAAATGCACGAGGCTCACGAGGGGAAGCATACTGCCCGGCGGTGAGTACACGGTAGAACGTGTCCTGGGCGAAGTCCGAAGCCTGATGCGGACATTGCAGGCGCCGCCGCAGCCACGCCACCAACCAAGGGTGGTGCCCCGCATACAGCTCGCCAATGGGATCGGAAGAAGGTGATCGAGGTCGGTCCATGACAAATGGCTGCAAATGAGAATTAATCTAAGTTATCACTTATGCAGGAGCCTCGCTATATGCTTGTCAACCGCTGGCGGCTGACCTTGTCTACCCAATCTGGTCAAAATACCGGCCTCATCGCCTGAAAGCCGGCGCCGACAAGAATTGCACCAAAACCTCCAGGGCTACGCAACACCGACGCAAGCTGAACTTGTCGCCAGTTGGAGCGACCAGCCTATCGAATGGGAAACACGCCTTTCTTGTACGATCCTGCAACTCAGCGAGAAGCACGCAAGCGTTCCAGCCAACGCAGAGGCGGCACGCCGTAGGTGCGAGTGAAGTGCCGGGTCATGTGGCTTTGATCGTGAAAGCCTGCGGCGAGGGCGGCATCGACCAGGGTGAAGCCATCCAGGATCAGCCTGCGAAAACAATCCAGGCGCCGTAGCGTGACAAACCGGTAAGGGCTGGTGCCGTACAGGGCGCGAAAGTCCCGCGACAAGCTCCATTGCTCACGCCCGCTGGCCTGTTCGAGCATCTCCAGCGTGATGCCTGCGTGCAGATGCTCCATGATGAACGCTCTGGCCCGCTCGGCGCTGGGGTAGTCCAGGCGTTTGCGGCCACGTGGTTTACCGCCCACGGCACGCAGCGCCATTGCCAGGTCATACACGGCGTCCTGCTCCTCCAGTGTTTCCAGAGGATGGTCCAAGGCTTGTACGAACGCCTCGCTGGCGCGGTACAAACGCGGGTCGCAGGAGAGCCCGCCGGCAATGAAAGGCAACGGTTCGCCCCCGAGCACGTTCTGGATCAACGACGGGTCGATGTAGGCCATCCGGTAGCGAAAGCCCAACTCCGTGCCGGCCATGCCGTCATGCACTTCATCCGGGTGCAGCACAAGGGTGTTGCCTGGCACGCCGTGGCACAGCGCCCCCTTGTAGTGAAAGCTCTGAACACCGGCAAGGGTACGGCCTATCGAGTATGTGTCATGACGATGCGGGTCGTAGCCATGGCCACCAAACCAGGCTTCGATGCGCTCCACGCTGCCAGGCGTAGTGCTGCGTATGACCCAGTCAGAGGTGGATGACGGTTTTGCTTTTCGATCCATGAGTATGCTTGCCGCTTTTGAGACATCTGGGATGGGGTGCTTGACCCTTGGTGCTTCGGGATTCCCACCCGCGACGGCGTTTATCAATCTTGCGCCTCAGGCGCACGGAAGGCCTTGCTGTAGTAGCCAGACGGGTCGAAACAGCAAACGTGCTTCTTGCCGGAAGCAAGCATATCGCATGCATTGGCTATCCGTTTTGCGCGCGTCTGGGCCTGCTTGGCTGACGTGATCCAGTGTACCCAGTCCACTCGTGCGAGGGTCGTCGTATTGGTCCAGACCAGACGAGCCTCAGGCGTGGCTGCCAGTGCCTCCTGAAAATCGGGGGGGATGTCAGGTTCGGGCTCCTTCAGCACAGGGCTCAAGTCCAGTGTAACGATGTCGCCAATGGCAGCATTTGCAGCTTCGAGTAACGTAGAGCTGATCTGCAGCCAATGGCTCAGTTGACCATCCGGTTCAAGGGTTGCCTGGAAAGGGTATCCATTCAATGTGCCTTCAATTGTCGTCCTTCCTCGCCTGGGAAGCTGTGCACTCGCCTCTTTTGGCAGTACCACGAAAGCCCATGACGAATCATCCCCAGGGTTTGCCGGACGAAGAAGCGTTGCTTCGAAGCGGGATTTCACAACGGTAGTTGTCATTGCAACGCCTCCAGTCACGATGCCAGGTTCAATTGCAGTAAAGACACTTTAACCCGGCAGGGCCGGCAGCACCGCACCCACCATGCTGTTGAACGCAGCGGGCGAATCCACGACGCGCACAGGGGCTTTTACCTCGCCGTCGGCACGGGTGGCGCGCCGGGCCTGATGGGCGGTTGCTGACAGCTTCACGATCACCACTTCGCGGCGGGGGTTGATATAGATTTTCTGACCGAAACGCCCACTGGCCTCGACCGAACCGTCACCGTCGTTCTTCTGGTACCAGTAATTGCGGTAGCCGTAACCAGGGCGACCGGGGCCGAGGTTGCCGTTGGCGAACACCACCGGGTCCGCAGGCTGGAATGTGCTGTGCACCGCCCGGCCCCACTGCGCATCAGGCACGCCGACCACTGCTACCTCGAACACTTCGGGGAAGCCGTAAATCACTTGTTCCACTTCGCAGGGGTACACATTGAACCCGCCGGAAATGATCATTTCCTTCTTGCGATCCACGAGAGCAACGTGCCCGGCGCGTAAATCACCGCAGATAGCAGTAGGTACTTCAACCCTCCCGCATACAGCATGAGCAGTGCATAGGCCGTCGCCAGGACGGCAATTACCATATCCTTCGCGCGATTTCCTCTAGCCAACACGTATGTTTCGCGGGCTCTGGCGAGTTTGAGCGCATACGCTGCCACCAAAAGGTACGGAACCAGCGTCAGTGAACTCGTCAGCTCCAGTGCCAAGGTAAACGCGTACTCGGTAAAGAACGTCAAAACCAGAAAAGAACTGCACCAGCAGTGCAACGTTGGTAACGACGTGCAAGATGCGTTAGTTGGAGCTAAAACACGATCGATTCCCCAGGCCTGAGCCATTGGACGGCCACGTGCCTCCGAGCATGGGCCAGCGTCGCACGAAGTGCTGACGGTGTTCGCCCAGAGCATGATGGGAACCGTTGAACCCGTCTACCCTGCCCCCCTGTCAAAGGCGTAATCCTCGAAAACCAACCACCCTATCCCATGTGAGCACTGTTCATGCCTATCGACTTCAGGCCCGCCCAAGCCTCGGACGCGCACGATATTGCGCGCTTCTTTCAACTTACATCGGAGGGCATGGCCGATTACATATGGAGCAAGCTTGCCGCACCTGGGGAAGCGTTGCTGAGTGTCGGTGCGTCTCGCTATGCCAGGGAACAGGGCGACTTTTCCTACAAGAACTGCCTGATGGCCACCTTCGAAGGGCGCGTCATCGGCATGATGCATAGCTATGCCTTGCGCGAGGCCCCTGACAGGCCCGTCGAGACAGACCCGGTGCTCGCGCCTTATGCCGACATGGAAGTACCCGACACCTTGTACATATCCAGCCTGGCCCTGGATGAGGCCTGGCGCAGCCAGGGGCTGGGCGTGCAGTTTCTTCGCCACGCCCAGCAGCGTGCTGAGGACGCTGGCCTGGCTGGGCTATGCCTGATCGATTATGCAGAAAACCACGGTGCACGCCGCTTCTACGAACGTCATGGTTTTCAGATTGTTAAAACCTGCCAGATCGTTGCGCACCCGATGCTGGGCGTAACCGGTGAAGCCTATTTGATGTATCGCCCCACCCACAACGTGCTCGAGAAAAAACCATGAACAAGAAACTGACCGTGTTCCGCGAACTGGATATCCAACCGGTGCGCGACCTTCCCTTTTTTGAAGAGGTGCTGGAAGGCACCCCTCATACGCTGACGTCCAAGTACTATCACGATGAACAACAAGGGCGCATTTCCGGAGAATGGGAAGCCAGCACCGGGGCCTGGCGCATCGACTACAAAGTGTGGGAGTTCTGCCATGTCCTGAGTGGACGCTGCGTCATCGAACTTGAAGGTTGCGCCCCCCTCACCCTGGCCGCTGGCGACACGTTCATTATCGAACCGGGCGCCAAGGGCAAGTGGACCGTGCTGGAAGACATGAAAAAGAACTTCGTGATCCTCTTGCCGGCGAACTAGACACGGGTCGCATTTCATCGAGCGCAGCTCAGATCACTGTAGGAGCGGGCTTGCCCCGCGAACACCGGCGGAGCCGGTGCCATGCACCGCGTGGACCCATTCGCGGGACAAGCCCGCTCCCACAATGACCATTGCTCTCTGCGTGACAGCGCCCCATAGCAGGCAGCCCTGACCGTGCTGCAGCCAAGAAGGGCTCAGCTCACCATCACTTCGTCCAGTGCCTGTTCAAGGGTGCTGACCGTGCGCTCGATATTGTGCAGCTTTTCAAGCCCGAACAGGCCGATACGGAAGGTCTGGAAGTCGGCCGGCTCGTCACATTGCAACGGCACCCCGGCGGCTATCTGCAGGCCGTGTTCGGCAAATTTCTTACCGTTCTTGATGTCGGCATCATCGGTATAGCTCACCACCACGCCTGGGGCCTGAAAGCCGGCTGCGGCCACGCTTTTGATGCCTTTGCCGGTCAACATGGCACGTACCCTATCGCCCAGCGCCTGCTGTTCAGCGCGAACCTTGTCGAAACCGTAGGCTTGCATCTCGTTCATGACGTCATTGAACCGCGCGAGCGAATCGCTGGGCATGGTCGCATGGTAGGCATGCCCGCCCTGTTCGTATGCCTGCATGATCTGCAGCCACTTTTTCAGGTCGCAGGCAAAGCTGCTGCTCTGGGTATGCTCGATGCGCCCGAGGGCCAAAGCACTGAACATCACCAGCGCGCAGCAAGGGGAAGCGCTCCAACCTTTTTGCGGTGCGCTGATCAGCAGGTCGACTGCGCACTTGTGCATATCAACCCATAGCGTGCCTGAGGCGATACAGTCCAGTACGAACAGCCCCCCCACTGCATGCACGGCGTCGCCAATAGCCCGCAAGTAATCATCGGGCAGGATAATCCCGGATGAGGTTTCAACGTGGGGGGCGAAGACGATTTGCGGCTTGTGCGCCTCAATGGCCGCCAGCACTTCGTCCAGAGGCGGCGGCGCGTAGGCTGCCTGGCGACCCGCCTCGACCGGCCGGGCTTTCAGCACCGTGGTAGCCGCCGGGATGTTGCCCATCTCGAGGATCTGGCTCCAGCGATAACTGAACCAACCGTTGCGGATTACCAGGCATTGCTGGCGGGTGGCAAACTGCCGCGCTACCGCTTCCATGCCGAATGTACCGCTGCCCGGCACTACTGCAACCGCCTGGGCGTTATAGACCTGTTTCAGGGTGCTGGAAATGTTCTTCATCACGCCTTGAAATGCCTGCGACATGTGATTGAGCGAGCGGTCGGTGTAGACCACTGAGTACTCGACCAGCCCCTCAGGATCAATACTTGGATATAGCTTTGACATGCGGTGATTCCTTTGGCAGAGATGTCATTGGTATGGACCCTCTCCTGTGCCTTGGCAAATGAGAAGATTGATCGGGACTGTTTGCAGGTAGCGTATAGCCTCTACCTCGCAACCATCCAGCTGCTGATACCCCGACTCACTGTACCCACTACAGCCGTAGTAGGTACACCCGCCCCTTTCTCGGCAATACTGCAAGCACATCCCCCCCGCCAGGAGCCGGCTGATGCGTATTCTGCTGATAGACGACCACGGCATCCTCAGGGCCGGGGTCAAGAGCCTTATCCAGGCCGTGCATCAGGACGCCCAGGTGCTGGAGGCTTCCTGCACCGCAGAAGCATTGGAACTGGTGCGTGGCCAGGCCTTCGACGTGATCTTCCTGGACTTGTGCATCCCCACCTCGGCCACCAGCAACGACCTTACGCCCGACAACGGCCTGAGCCTGCTGTCGCTGTTCAAGTCCGGCCGCGAGGCGCCAGCCGACCCCGACCCTGCCAGGTGCGTGACGGCGCCGGTGATCGTGATGTCGGCGGAGTCGGAGCGGCGTTTCGTCGACGAGGTGATGCGCCGCGGTGCTTCGTCCTTCGTGCCCAAGGCCAGTGCCCATGAAGTGATGCTGGAGGCCATCAAACGAGCGCTCAGCGGTGGGGTCTACCTACCCAGCGAGGCGATTGGCAAAGGCGGCCAGGCACCCTCCTCTGCCTTCCATCAGCAACCCGCAACACCGCTAGGCCCCAAGGACCTGGGCGTGACACCGCGCGAGTTCGACATTCTGCGCCTGGCGTTGCAAGGCAATGCGCCGTGGAAGATCGCGGCGATTCTGGAGATCAACCCGGTCAACGTGCGTCAGTACCTGAGCAAGCTTTACGGCAAGTTCGGGGTCATCGACCTGTATGGCCTGCAAGGCCTGTTCGCCAAGACCGGTCAGGTGCTGGGGGTGCTGTCTTCACCGGCCTCGCCAGCATTGGCCAGCCGACCGCGAGACAAGAGCTGCTGAACGGCAGCCATCAGGGTGGCTGCGCTTTCGCCCTTGCCGACGGCCCGTGACAGGCTGTCGTCATGCAGCGGTTGGCGCAACAGCTCGGCGGTGTAGAGGATCGCTGGCACGTGCGCCCAGTCGTAAAACGCCCGCACCTGCTCGATCAGCGCCACGCCGACCAGGCCGTCGCGCAGTTTGTAGTCGCAGATGAGCAGGTCCGGGTAGCGATCCGGCGCCCGCGCCAACGCTTCCTGCAAGGTATTTTGGTCCTCGGCCGTGGCGACGATGGCGCCCTGCAGGCTCAGCGACTTCGACAAACTGTCGAGGATGCGTTTATCGTCATCGACCAGCAGGACATAGGCCCCGGCGATGTCCAGGCACGTGTCATCGACCTGCGGCGCCGGCACACTGGCGCCCGTCGACGGTGCTCCCCCCTGGAACAAAGGGCAGTCGACCGAAAACCGGCTACCGTGCCCGGGGCGGCTGCTGAAACTCAGCCGATGGCCCGGCAAGCGATCAATGAAGTTTTTCACGATCGACAGCCCCAAACCTAAGCCGCGCCGGGTGTCATGGCTGGGGTTGTCGACCTGAAAGAACTCCTCGAAGACCTTGCTCTTGAACGCGTCGGGTATGCCGATACCCGTATCGACCACATCGACGCGCACGGTAGTCCTGCCCGCCACGCTGCCGACCACCACGCCGCCCCGCTCGGTGTACTTGACGGCATTCGAGATCAGGTTGCCCAGCACACGCTTGAAAATCGCCCGGTCTGAATCGAGCACGGCATCCTGCCGGCGCTGCTGCAACTTCAGGCGCAAGCCCTTGGCGTGCGCCAAGGGCTGGTGCAGCGATTCGAGCTCGGTCATCAACGCGTTCAGGGAGAACGGCTCGATGGCCGGTTGCGACTCGCCACTGGTAAACACTTCGCGCAGGCCGGTGAACAGGGCGCTGATTTCCCGCCCGGACACGTCGATATCGTGGAAGATTTCCTGCAGGCGTTCATGCTGGCCCTGCTCGACCAAACGCTCGCCAACGTACGCCAGGGAGGCAATAGAGGCCAAGGGTTGCATGGTGTCGTGGTAGGCCGCGCGGACGAAGCGGGTGCTGGCTTCGGCCTTTTCGCGGATTTCCACGGCTTTTTTCGCCTCTTGGTCGAACAAGGCCTTCAGCGCATCGTCCGCTTTCTGTTTCTCGCGGCGGACGCGGAAGTTGGCTTGCTCCAGGCTTTCGTTCTTTTTGTTCAACGCCAGGGATTTAAGATAGCCCTCCCGCGCAACTTTCTCGGCGCGCACACTGATGGTCCAGCCCACCAGTGCAAACGCCAGCAGGTAAAACATGGCGGGGAAAAAGTTGGTATCCAGAACACCCGTCGTTACTTCCTGCACACAGAGCAGCAGCACGCAATAGCCGGTACTGAACAACGAATAGCGCGCCAGCAGCGCCAAGGTGCCGTGCTGAAAGAAGATAACCAGGACAATGCCGACAAAGTAGTAATTGTAATTCAACGGCGCGGGGACAATTTGCATCATTGCCACCAGGCAGGTCTGGGCGAAGCACACCGCAATCACCACGGTTCTGTTCACCCACCATTCGTTGTCAAAACGCGAGATGAATGACACCCAGGTTGCTGCGGCTACTGCCACGGTGCCTGCCAGCCGCCACACGAGGATCCAGTAGAAGCCCAGGCGCGAAAGCGCCTGCTCATGGCGCACGTAGTGGTAATAATCCCAATAGCCAAAACCGGCCCATACGGCAATGGCCACAAACATGAACAAGCGTCGCCTGCGAAGGTTTTCTGCAGCCTGGGTATCGAGAAAACCCTGTTCGTCCTGCGCATTGGCGAAGGGTTTCGGCAGGCCGAAAAGTTCAACTGCGGCCTCTTTGATTTCATGCCATCTGGTCATGTTGGCCACTCACGCTGTTGATACTACAGCTGTTGCACCACAACTGTTGCACCACCCAAGTTGCACTACCGCCGTTGTATTTTCCGAACACTGCTTCGGTGAGAAGCTGAACCCATCGACACACATCAACTTCGAAACAACGGGAGCAGGCATCATGAACACCAACTCTGAAAGTAAAGCACCTGCTGGAAAACCCGCCATCGAAGCCGGCATTCGCGCAACCTGGTGTGCTGCGCGCTGCCGCTGAAACGGAACTGGCATGGCCCACTGCGCCCAAGTGGCCAGACCGTTGCCCAAGCAAGCGGGCGATAAACCTACGCAGGCAAGCCTGCAAGGAAACCGAGGTGCATCATGAAACTGATAAAAACCATCGCGATTGGCAGTGTGCTGCTTGGCCTGGCCGGCGCCGTGCATGCTGAAGACGGCTCTCAGCGGGCTGAACAGTTCAAGCAGAACTTCCTGGCGGAGCAGGCACGCCTCTGGGGCAATGACGCGGCCGAGCAGAAACAGCAGATCGCCCAGGTGCAAGCCAGACAACAGCAGCAACCAACCCACCCACAAACGGCAGTAAGCAAAGACTTCTGATAGTAGAAACCGCCCAGCATTATTGGGCCTGCTGTGCAGCCCTTCGCGGGCTTGCCCGCTCCCACAGAGATAGCGTAATTGCGCACCGAGCGCA
This sequence comes from Pseudomonas sp. YNh, assembly GCF_037993085.1. Taxonomy (NCBI): domain Bacteria; kingdom Pseudomonadati; phylum Pseudomonadota; class Gammaproteobacteria; order Pseudomonadales; family Pseudomonadaceae; genus Pseudomonas; species Pseudomonas sp. YNh. The sequence continues at coordinate 200,400 of NZ_JBBMRJ010000009.1, forward strand.
CAACCTGTGGGAGCGGGCGAGCCCGCGAAGGGCCGCAACGCGGCCCCAATTGCTTAACTGACTGGTATTAGGCTGGTGCCTGCCTTTTTCGTAGGAGCCAAAGGCGCTGGGCCATCGCCTAAAGGGCACCGGGTCGCGCCAGCACCGCCAGCAGTTTGTCTCTGGTTGGTTGAGTGCATGGCTGCATCGGCTCGCGCAGCTCGTCGCTCATCAACCCCTGCAACTGCAATGCGGCCTTGACCACGGCAGGGTTGGGCTCGGCGAAAGCCATTTTGATCCAGGGCAGCAACTGGTAGAACGTGCCACGCGCAGCCGCCCAGTCACCGCTATCGATCTGCCGCAGCATGCGCACGTAGAGGTCGGCATGCACATGCGCCGAAGCCGAAATGGCCCCTGCACCGCCCAGGCACAGGTTGTTGAATATTTGCAGGTCTTCACCGGCCAGCACCTGGGCGTGGCCGTCCTGGATCAGGGCCATGGTGGTTTCGCTGTCGCCGCCGCAGTCCTTGACTGCCGCGATGCGTGGGTGGCGCACAATCCGGCGCAAGGTTTCGCGCTCGATGCGAACGCCGGTGCGGTAAGGGATGTCGTACACGATAAGCGGCACGCTGGCGGCATCGGCTACGGTATTGAAGAACGCTTCGATGCCAGCCTGCGAAGGGCGGATGTAGCAAGGTGCCGGCACCAGCAGCCCGCCAATGTCGCGTTGCTGGATTTCGGCCTGGAACGCCAACAGTTCGCGCAGGTTGTAACCCGACAGGCCCATCACCACCTGGCCTGGCGTCACCCAGGCCAGCACCGCGTCCAGCACGGCCAGTTGCTCGGCCTTGGACAGTGCTGCCGCTTCGCCCGTGGTACCGCACACCACAAAACCGGCTACGCCGTCCTCAAGCAGCTTCTTCACCAGCTTTTCCAGGGCGGCGAAGTCAACTTCATTGGCGCGCATGGGTGTGACGAGGGCGATCCAGATACCACGGAAATTCGACATGCAAAAACTCCTGATGTTGACCGAAAGTCAGCGTCAGCGGGTGAAGAGTCGAAGTGGTCTGGCAGGGATACCTGGCGCCTTCTGTCTCGTCAGCCCATCTGACGAGACAGCGCGCCTCGGTCAGATGAGCGGCTGTTTCTTGGATTTCTTGGCAACGGCAACGCACGCGCCTGCCTGGGCAATGAAGCCCGAAGCGGAAATGGCGTGGTTGGATGTGGACATCATAAGAAAGCCCGTTGCGTAGGTATGGCTGGATAATGGTGGGGCGGCGGACCAGATGTCAACCTCGTGTTGCCCAGGTAGAGCATGCCGATGTGCGGTATGGTTACCTGTCAGGCAGATGCTGATTTACCGGAGACACGCATGCTTCGCATTTTTGAACGCTGGCTAGACCCCTTCCCCCCTGACGAAGTACCGCCGCCGCCCGTTGGCCTGTTGCGCTTCATGTGGGCCTGCACCCGGGGCGCTCGCGGTTACATTCTTGCCTTGGCACTGCTCAGTGCCGGGGTGTCGATTTACGAAGCCTGGCTGTTTGCGTTCCTCGGCCAGGTGGTCGACCTGCTCTCGGCCTGGCAGGCCGGTGGCGCCGCCGCCAGCACACAGGAAAGCCACGTACTGTGGGGGATAGGCATCGTCCTGGTTACCAGCATCGGGCTAGTGGCGCTGCGCACCCTGGTGCAGCATCAGGTGCTGGCAATCAATTTGCCGCTGCGCCTGCGCTGGGACTTCCATCGCCTGATGCTGCGCCAGAGCCTGTCGTTCTTCTCCGACGAGTTTTCTGGCCGTGTTACCACCAAGGTGATGCAGACAGCGCTGGCGGTGCGCGAGGTATTGTTCACGCTCATCGAGATCCTGCCCGGCATCGGCGTGTACTTCATTGCAATCATCGCCCTGGCCGGTGGCTTTGCCTTGAAACTGATGCTGCCGTTCATTGCCTGGCTCGTGCTGTTCGGGCTGGCCATGCTGTATTTCGTGCCACGCCTGGGCAAGGTCGGACAAGAACAGGCCAACGCACGGTCGTCGATGACCGGGCGGATTTCCGATGCCTACACCAACATCACCACGGTGAAACTGTTCTCGCACTCCAAACGCGAAGCGCACTTTGCCCGCGCCGCCATGGAGGACTTCAAGCAAACCGGCTTTCGCCAGATGCGCCTGGTCAGCCAGTTCGAAATCGTCAACCAGGCACTGGTAGTGGGCTTGATCTTTGGTGCAGGCGGCTACGCGTTGTGGCTGTGGCACCAGGGCCAGGTCGGCACAGGGGCGGTCGCGGCCATTACCGCCATGGCCCTGCGTATCAACGGTATGTCGCACTGGATCATGTGGCAGATGACCTCGCTGTTCGAGAACATCGGCACCGTGCAAGACGGAATGGCCACCCTCACCCGCGGCCCCAAGGTACAGGATGCGCCGGGTGCCACCGAGCTGGTAACCGGCGGCGGCGCGGTGAGCTTCGACAAGGTCTCCTTCAACTACAACGGCGAGCGCCAGGTGCTCAACGACCTGAGCCTGCATATTCGCCCGGGCGAAAAGGTGGGGCTGGTCGGCCGTTCCGGCGCCGGCAAGTCCACCTTGATCAACCTGTTGTTGCGCTTCTACGACGTGGACAGTGGCGAAATCCGCATCGATGGGCAGAACGTCGCCAAGGTGACGCAAGACAGCCTGCGCAGCGCCATCGGCATGGTCACCCAGGACACCTCGCTGTTGCACCGCTCGATTCGTGACAACATCGCCTATGGGCGCCCGGACGCAACCGACGCGCAAATCCGCGCCGCTGCAGCCAATGCCCAGGCCGATGGTTTCATCAGCCAGCTCAGCGACCGCCAGGGCCACAACGGTTACGACACCTTGGTGGGCGAGCGCGGTATCAAGCTGTCTGGCGGCCAGCGCCAGCGCATCGCCATTGCCCGGGTAATGCTGAAGAACGCACCGATCCTGCTGCTGGACGAAGCCACCAGTGCGCTGGACTCGGAAGTGGAAGTGGCCATTCAGGAAAGCCTGGACGAAATGATGCAGGGCAAGACCGTCATCGCCATCGCCCACCGGCTGTCGACGATTGCCGCCATGGACCGGCTAATCGTGATGGATGGAGGGCGCATCATCGAGCAAGGTACCCACGCCGAATTGCTGGCAAAGAATGGTACCTATGCCCGGCTGTGGCAGCACCAGAGTGGTGGGTTCCTGGGTGAAGACCAGGGCGTGGCCGAGGCGGTTGAATAGGCTCACCTGAAGCTGGCGGTGCGATGGATGGCACCGTCTACGCCGGTGTCCGCGGGCATGCCCGCTCCCCAATGGTCGCGCCAGCTTTTAGATGTTGTGCAAGGCAGTTGCCCCCACTGAGATCGCGCCTACCTGAATCTGGTACTTCAACCAAACACATGCGAGGGCCGGCGCAGCACCGGGTCGAAGGGGTTAATCCGTTCGCCAATCGCCGCCGCCTCGCGCTTGAGCAATGCCACCACGGTGGGCATGCGGTTGGGCCCCAGGCGGTCGCTGATGGTCGCCACGCTCAACGCTGCCACCGCATGGCCGTTCCGGTCCAGGATCGGCACTGCCAGGCCGGCCATGCCGTCGAGCACTCCGGTGTTGCGCCCGGCGTAGCCGAGGCTGCGCACGTTGTCGATTTCGGCACGCAGCAACACTTCGTCGTAATGGTGAAAGTCCTTCAACCGCGGCAGGTTGTAGCGGATCACCTCGTCCCGCTCCTCCTCTGGCAGGAAGGCCAGGATCGCCAGGCTGCCCTGCCCCACGCCCAACGCTACGCGGCCGCCGATGTCCCCGGTAAAGGTACGGATCGGGTACGGCCCTTCGCTGCGGTCCAGGCACACGGCATCGAACCCCGAACGCGCCAGCAGAAACAGCGAATCGCCCAGCGAAGCCGACAACCGCAGCAGGCTGGGGCGCACCACATCGCGCAGGTTGCCCGCCTGCCCGGCCTTGGCCGCCAGTGCGAAGAAATCCAGGCTCAGCCGATAACGCTTGCTGGTGGCGCACTGGTCGACCATGCCCTCCTCGATCAGGCTACGCAACAGCCGATGGGTGGTGGGCTGCGCCAGGCCAACCCGCAGCGCCAGCTGGCTGACCTTCTCGCCCTCCCCCCCGCAATCACCTAGCGCGCGCAGCACGGCGAACAAACGCGACACTGCACTTACGCCAACTTCCTTGGCGTGTTCATTTCGTTTACCGGAATCCATTTTTCGTTAAACCCTTGGAAATTTCATTGAGTGGAATAATTTCAAAATAGCTGTCACTCAGTGAAATTACTCTTTGTCGCCATCCTAATCATTGCCCTACTCTCCGGTCCATAGGGCGATATCACAACATCGGCCGCCGCCATAGAAGCGAGCGCCAACGTCCGTAAAAGCTTTGCTTTTCGCCGCTGGCGCTCTGCCCACCCTGAAACTGCCGGGTTACCCCGGTTCCGTTTGCGATGGAGCACAGCCATGACCTTTCTGTTGATCGACAAGCTTTGCAAGCGCTATGGCGCTACGGAGGCAGTGGCCAGTTCGTCACTGGCCATCGAAAAAGGCGAGTTTGTCTCCCTGCTCGGCCCTTCTGGCTGCGGCAAGACCACCACCCTGCAGATGATTGCTGGCTTCGTCGAGGTCACCAGTGGCCGCATCGTCCTCGACGGCCGCGACATCACCCACGCCAAGCCGGCCAGCCGGGGCCTGGGTGTGGTGTTCCAGAGCTACGCGCTGTTCCCGCACATGACCGTGCGCGACAACGTTGCCTTCGGCCTGCGCATGCGCAAGGTGGCCAACGCCGAGATCGTTCGGCGCGTCGACCAGGCGTTGGCGTTGGTACGCCTGGACAAGCACGCCGAACGCTACCCGCGTGAACTGTCCGGCGGCCAACGCCAGCGTGTAGCCCTGGCCCGCGCACTGGTAATCGAACCGCCGGTGCTGCTGCTGGACGAGCCGCTGTCAAACCTCGACGCGCACCTGCGCGAAGAGATGCAGTTCGAAATCTGCCGTATCCAGAACGAAGTCGGCATCACCACACTGATGGTCACCCACGACCAGGCCGAAGCCCTGTCGATCAGCGACCGGGTAGTGGTGATGGAAGCCGGTCGCATCACCCAGATCGATGACCCCTACCGTCTCTACGAGCACCCGGGCACGCCGTTCATTTCCGACTTTGTCGGCAAGGCAAACCGCCTGCATGGCGTCACCGGCCCCGGCGGGTTACCGCAGGCAGCCGCCCAGGGCCCGCTGACCCTCAGCCTGCGCCCGGAAAAGATCAGCCTGGGTGCAGCCGGCAGCGGCAAGCTGGCAGGCCGCGTCAGCTGCCGTTACTTCCTTGGCAGCCAGTGGCTGTACCGCGTTGACACCGCCTTGGGCAACCTGGCGGTGGTGCGCGCCAACGATGGCAGCGCGCCGCTGGACGAAGGTACCCCGGTCGGCCTGGACTGGAACGATGCCCTGCTGCGGGTGCTGAACACAGCCGAGGTGGCCGCATGAGTACGGCAAAACTGCGCAGCAACACCTGGGGCTACGGCCTGAGCAGCCCAGCCCTGCTGTTGTTCCTGGCGTTGCTGGTGATGCCGCTGGGGCTGACTGTGCTGTTGTCGTTCAACGCGTTCGACTACACCAGTGGTATCCAGGCCGGCCAGTACACCTTCAGCCATTACCTGAGCCTGGTGACCGACACCTATTACTACGAAATCTTTTTTCGCACCTTCTGGATCAGTGCCCTAGTCACCTTGTTGTGTGTGCTGATCGGCATCCCCGAAGCCATGGTCCTCAGCCGCATGGGCGCGCCGTGGCGCTCGATCTTCCTGATCCTGGTGCTGACCCCGCTGCTGATTTCGGTGGTGGTGCGCGCCTTCGGCTGGAGCCTGCTGCTGGGGTCCGACGGCCTGATCAACCAAGGCATCAGCGCCCTCGGCGGGCAGCCGGTGAAGCTGCTGTACACCCCGTTTGCGGTGATCATCGGCCTGGTCCACGTGATGCTGCCGTTCATGATCATCCCGGTGTGGACCTCGCTGCAAAAGCTCGACCCGGCCGCCGAGCAGGCCGCGCTGTCGCTGGGCGCCAGCCAGTGGACGGTATTCCGCTGCATCGTGCTGCCACAGATCATGCCCGGTGTGCTGTCGGGCACGCTGATCGTGTTCGGCCTGGCCGCCAGCTCGTTCGCCATCCCGGGCCTTCTGGGCGGGCGGCGGCTGAAGATGGTCGCCACCATGATCTACGACCAGTACCTGGCCGAACTGAACTGGCCCATGGGCGCCACCATCGCCGTCGCCCTGCTGCTGATCAACCTGCTGGTGATGCTCAGCTGGAACCGGCTGGTCGAACGCCGCTACAAACGCGCACTTGGAGTGTGAACCGATGACCCGTAACGGCCCGCTGGCCCTGTCCTTTCATGCCCTGGTGATGCTGTTCATGCTCGCCCCGCTGGGGGTGGTGTGCCTGGTGGCATTCACCCCGGAAAACACCCTGAGCCTGCCCACTGCCGGCTTCTCGCTGCGCTGGTTCAGCGCTGTGTTCGAGCGTGCCGACTTCCTCGACGCGTTTTACAACAGCCTGAAACTCGCCGCCCTGGCGGCCTCGCTGGCCACCCTGATCGCCGTGCCGGCGGGCTTGGCGCTGACCCGCTACAGCTTCCCTGGCCAGGGCTTTGTCAACGGCCTGCTGCTGTCGCCGATAATCATCCCGCACCTGGTGCTGGGTGTGGCCTTGCTGAGGTTGTTCGCCCTGCTTGGTGTCAATGGCAGCTTCACCTGGCTGGTGTTCGCCCACGTGGTGGTCATTACTCCGTACGTGCTGCGCCTGGTACTGGCTGCCGCCATCGGCATCGACCGCAGCGCCGAACAGGCCGCGCAAAGCCTGGGCGCCGGGCGCATCACGCTGTTCTGCAAGGTCACCCTGCCAATGATTCTGCCCGGCGTGGCCGGTGGCTGGCTGCTGGCGTTCATCAACAGCTTCGACGAAGTGACCCTGTCGATCTTCGTCACCTCGCCTGCCACCCAGACCCTGCCGGTACGCATGTACGTATACGCCACCGAGTCCATCGACCCGATGATGGCCGCCGTCTCGGCGCTGGTGATTGCCGTCACCGCCCTGACCATGATCGCCCTGGACCGCGTGTATGGCCTGGACCGCGTGCTGGTGGGCAAGCAATGACAAGGAATGCCCCTATGCCGCTGTTCAAGCGCGTGGCCGAACACGACCGCGAACCGTTGCCCTTCCTGCTCGACGGCCAACCGGCTCAAGGCATGAACGGCGACACCCTGCTGACCGCCATCCTGACCAACGCCACCCACCTGCGCGGCAGCGACTTCAGCGCCGAACCGCGCGCCGGTTTCTGCCTGATGGGCGCCTGCCAGGACTGCTGGGTACGCCTGCAGGACGGCCGCCGGGTGCGCGCCTGCTCGACCTTTCTGGAACCGGGCCACTGTGTCACCCGCGAACCGGGGCGCCAGCCATGAGCGCAACCGTCATCATTGGTGCAGGCCCCGCCGGCATTCGCGCCGCGCAAACCCTCGTGGCCCATGGCGTGCGCCCAGTGCTGCTGGACGAAGCCAGCCGTGGCGGCGGGCAGATCTACCGCCAGCAGCCGGCCAACTTTCGCCGCTCGGCCAAAGCGTTGTACGGCTTCGAGGCGGACAAGGCCCGGGCCCTGCACAACACCCTTGAACAACTGCGCGAGCAGATCGACTACCGCCCGGAAACCTTGGTGTGGAATGCCGAGCAGCAGGTGCTGGACACCTTGCAGCAGGGCCGGTTGGCCGATCGCCTGGCATTCGATCGGGTGATCGTCGCCACTGGCGCTACCGACCGCGTGTTGCCGATCCCCGGCTGGACCTTGCCCGGGGTGTATACCTTGGGCGCCGCGCAGATCGCGCTGAAGTTTCAGGGCTGCGCCATCGGCGAGCGGGTGGTGCTGGCTGGCAGCGGGCCGCTGTTGTACCTGGTGGCCTACCAGTACGCCAAGGCCGGCGCCACTGTCAGCGCAGTGCTCGACACCTCGCCGTTCAGCGCCCAGGTACGCGCCCTGCCGCGCCTGGTGCTGCAGCCGGGCACCTTTGCCAAGGGCCTGTACTACCGCGCCTGGCTCACCCGCAAAGGCGTGCCGGTGCATCAGGGGGTGACCCTGCTGGGCATCGAAGGCGAGCTACGCGCCAGCGCCGTACGCTGGTCGCGCAATGGCCAGCAACACAGCTTGGCGTGCGACGCCGTGGCATTCGCCCACGCCCTGCGCAGCGAAACCCAGCTGGCGGACCTGCTGGGCTGCCAGTTTGCCTGGAACAGCCTCAACCGCGCCTGGCTACCGGTACGTGACGCCCAAGGCCGCGCCAGCAGCCCCGGTGTGTACCTGGCTGGCGACGGCGCCGGCATCCTCGGTGCCGACGGCGCCGAAATGACCGGTGAACTCGCCGCCCTGACGCTGCTGGCCGACCTCGGCAAACCTGGCAACCCGCAACGCCAGCAACAGCTGGCAAAACGCCTGGCTACCCTGCAGCGCTTTCGCCAGGGCCTGGAACAGGCCTTTCCGTTCCCCGAGCAGTGGGCGCGGCAGGCCCCGGACCCGTTGACCGTGTGCCGCTGTGAACAGGTCAGCGCTGGCGAAATCCGCGCCACCGTGCGCGCCGGGCACTGGGAAATCAACCGGGTCAAAGCCATGTGCCGGGTCGGCATGGGCCGTTGTCAGGGCCGTGTGTGCGGGGCCGCCGCCGCCGAACTGATTGCCTGCGAAAGCGGTCGGCCCATTGACCAGGTCGGGCGCCTGCGTGGCCAGGCACCGGTCAAGCCCCTGCCCTTTGGCCTGGAGATCAAGCCATGAAGCGGATCGAGGTGGACGCCATTGTCGTCGGCGGTGGCATCGTCGGCAGCAGCGCTGCATTGACCCTGGCCCGCGGTGGCAAACAGGTGGCGCTGCTGGAACGTGACTTCTGTGGCTCGCATTCCAGCGGGGTGAACTATGGCGGGATCCGTCGCCAAGGCCGCTCGCTGGCCCAGCTGCCATTGTCGATGCGTGCCCATGCCATCTGGGGGCAGTTGCGCGAGTGGATCGGCATCGACGGCGAGTACACCCGCAGCGGCCACCTGAAGCTGGCACGCAGCCAAACCGACTTCGACGCCTTGAAGGCCTATGCCCGTCGGACCCAGGCCTTTGACCTGCGCCTGCAACTGCTGGAGCACCGCGAACTGCGCCAGCGCTTTCCTTGGGTGGGCGATATCGCCGTCGGCGCGTCATATTGCCCCGAGGACGGCCATGCCAACCCGCGCCTGGTGTCACCCGCCTTCGCCCAGGCGGCCCGGCACAGCGGCGCCCAGTTGCACGAACAATGCAAAGTGCTGGAGGTAGACCACGACGGCCAGCGCTTCACCGTGCGCACCAGCACAGGCCAGTGCTTCAGGGCACCCTGGTTGCTGAACTGCGCCGGTGCCTGGTCGGCGCAACTGGCCGAGTACTTCGGCGAAGCGGTGCCGCTGACGGCGGCCCACCCGGCCATGCTGGTCACCGAACCACTGCCGCTGTTCATGACTGCCAGCACCGGGGTCGAAGGCGGCGGTATCTACGCCCGCCAGGTGGCGCGCGGCAACTGCGTACTGGGCGGTGGACGCGGCTTTGCCCTGACCCCGACCACCGCCCGCCCGGGGCAAGCCGCAGTGCTCGACATCCTGCATAACGCCACCGAGCTGTACCCGGCATTGGCCGGCGCCCAGGCGATTCGCACCTGGAGCGGCACCGAAGGCTACCTGCCCGATGACGAACCCGTGATCGGCCCCAGCCTGCGCCGACCCGGCCTGCTGCATGGCTTCGGCTTTGCCGGCGCCGGTTTTCAGATTGGCCCGGCAGCCGGGGAAGCCCTGGCGCAATGCGTCCTTATTGGCGCGCCGGCCATCAGCCTGGCGGCCTTCTCCATCAACCGTTTTCAGCCCAGCCACCACTACAAGGAAAACCTGTCATGACGCACAAGCAACGTTTGCTCGCGCTGTTCTGCACCGTACCTGGCCTGTTCGCCTGCCTGCCCGCCATGGCGCAACCCACGCTGTACCTGGGCATGAATGGCGGCACCATGGAGCGGCTGTTCAGCGACAACATCCTGCCCCCGTTCGAGAAGGCCAACGGGGTGAAAGTGGTGATCGTCCCCGGCACTTCGGCCGACATCCTGGCCAAGGTCCAGGCCACGCCGAACAAGCCGTCGATCCACGTGATGGTGCTGGATGACGGCATCATGTACCGCGCCATCGGCATGGGCCTGTGCAGCACGCTCAAGCCCAACCCGACGCTGGCCCAGCTGCCGGAAAAGGCTCTGATCAAGGACAAGGCCGCCGCCGTCAGCCTGGGGGTGACCGGGCTTGCCTACAACAGCCGCCTGTTCAAGGAAAAAGGCTGGGCAACACCCACCTCCTGGAACGACCTGGCCGACCCGCGCTTCAAGGACAAAGTGGTGTTCCAGTCGATGGCGTCATCCACCTTCGGCTTGCACGGTTTCCTGATGTACAACCGCCTGCACGGTGGCAGCGATACCGACGTCAACCCGGGCTTCACGGCCTGGAAGAAGAACGTTGGCCCGAACGTGCTGGAGTACATCCCAAACTCGGCCAAGCTTTCGGAAATGGTGCAAACCGATGAGGCCGCGTTGTTCCCGCTCACCCCTACCCAGGTGACGGCGCTGAAGCTCAAGGGCATCCCGGTGGAATACGCCGCGCCCAAGGAAGGCGCCGTGGTGCTCAACCAGGCCGAATGCGTCACCGCCAACAACGACCAGCCGGAGCTGGCGCAAAAGCTTGCCCAGTTCCTGCTCAGCCCTGAGGCGCAAGCACCGGCACTGGAGCTGGGTGACCAGATCCCGTCCAACCCCAATACCCCGACCAGCGACAAGACCCGTGGCCAGGTCGAGGCCATGCAGACCTACCTGCAAACTGCCGTGACCATCGACTGGGACCAGGTCAACACCCAGCGCCCGGAATGGAACGCCCGCTGGAATCGCCAGATCGAGCGATAGGCCGAGGCCCCCTGGCCCGCTGCCGGCGCCCCAGGTGCCGGCCAGCGGGCACCGCAACCCCGCCTGCATGGCGCCTCAATCCAGCACTGGCCGCAACAGCGCCTGCGCCTCGTACAGTGGCGGCAAATAACGCATGCGGATTTCATCAACACTCAACCGCGAGGCATGAGTCGTGATGGTCAGCGTCGCTTTCAACTGCCCGGCACGGTCCAGCAACGGTACACCCAGCACCCGCATACCGATTTCATATTCCTGATCAACAATACAGAAGCCCTGCCCCTTCACCCGGTGCAATTCCGCCTCCAGCTGTGCCCGGTCTGTGAGCGTGTAGGGCGTCAACACCCGCAACGGGTTGCGTGCAAAGTACTCACCTCGCTCCCCCTCACCCAGCCAGGCCAGCCAGATCCGCCCGCCGGCCGTGCAATACATTGGCACCCGCGAACCGGGCCTGATCGACAACGACGCCACATGGCTATACCGGCTGCGCACCAGGTGGATGATCTCGTCACCATCGCGGGTACCCACCGACACATGCTCCTGGGTCTGGCGCGCCACCTGCTCGACAATCGGCCGCAGCATGCGCGGCAGTTGCGCCGAGTCCACGTACGCCTGGCCAATACGTAAAGCCTTGGGCGTCAGCCAGTACTCGCGGCTGTCAGTTTCGGCAAAGCCCTCGTGCACCAAAGTCAGCAAAAAACGCCGTGCGGCACTCGGCGTAAGGCCAGACAACCTGGCCGCCTGCGGCACGCTCAGGCGCGGTTGCTCAGCGCTGAACAATTGCATCAGGGCCAGGCCTTTCTGCAACCCGGCGATCAAGTCGCGGGGGTGGATCGTGTTCATCTTTACGACTCGCAAGTGAAAAAAAACAGCCGATTACTGCGATAACCGGATCATGATTGCGATTATCGCATCAAAAGCTCGATCAACGCATTGTTGCTCTTGCGCCGCTGCATCACGCTTGCCTCCACAACAACATCAATAAGGAGGTCAGCATGATTCGTGGTTCCACTGAACTGGTTGCCATCGTCGGTTCGCCCATTGCCCAGGTGAAGTCCCCCGAGAACTTCAACACCTGGTTCGCCAACAACAACTGCAACGTCGCCATGCTGCCCATCGACCTGCACGAAGCCGAGCTGGGCAGTTTTGCCGACAGCCTGCGCGGCTGGCAGAACCTGCGCGGGTGCGTGGTCACCGTGCCGTACAAACAGGCCCTGGCCAGCCGCCTGGACGGTTTGAGCGAACGTGCGGCTGCCTTGGGTTCGGTCAATGTAATACGCCGCGAGCGCGACGGGCGCCTGCTGGGTGACAACGTAGACGGCGCCGGCTTCCTCGGTGCTGCGCGCAAGCACGGCTTTGACCCGGCGGGCAAACGGGCGCTGGTGATCGGTTGCGGCGGTGTTGGCAGCGCCATCAGCTACGCACTGGGCGAGGCAGGTATCGTCAGCATTACCCTCAGCGACCCCAGCACAGCGCGCATGGGCGCTGTGTGCGAACTGCTCGGCAATGCCTTCCCGGGGCTTTCGGTCAGCACGCAGTTAAGTGGGCTGGAAGACTTCGATCTGGTGGCCAACGCCTCCCCGGTCGGCATGGGCACAGGCGCAGAACTGCCGTTGTCCGCTGCCCTGCTGGCCACGTTGCAGCCAGACACCCTGGTCGCCGACGTGGTCACTTCGCCCGAAATCACCCCGCTGCTGAACCGCGCCCGGCAAGTAGGCTGCGCGATCCAGACCGGCCCGGAAATGGCCTTCGCCCAACTCGGCCACCTTGGCGCCTTCATGGGCGTGACGCCGCAGGAGATCTGAGGCCATGGCGACTCTTGAACACATACAACACAGCTTTGACCTGGTGGTATTGGGCAGCGGCGCCGGTGGTTTTGCCGCTGCCGCCACGGCGGCTCGCCGCGGGCTGAAGGTGCTGGTAGTGGAAAAGGCCGAACGTTTTGGCGGCACCTCGGCGATATCCGGCGGCGCGGTGTGGCTGTATGGCACCGATCAAGCTCGCGCCGCGGGGGCCAAGGATTCACCCGAGGCCATGCGCACCTACCTCAAACATGTGATCGGCGACGGCTACGACCCAGCCCTCGCGGACGCCTTCATCGAACATGGCCACCAGGCACTGCGTTGGCTGGAACAGCACACCGAGCTGCGCTACGCCCTTCGACCGCACTCCCCGGATTATTACCCCGACGCCCCTGGCGCCACCCAGTTTGGTCGGGCGCTGGAAATGGTCGAGTACGACGGCAAGCACCTCGGCCCACGCTTCAAGGACCTGCAAATGCCACCGCCTGGCATGCTGTTGTTCGGCGGCATGATGGTCAACCGCGTGGATATCCAGCATTTCCTCAGCATTCGCCGCTCGCCCAGGTCGTTGTGGCATTGCCTGAAACTGATGGCACGTTACGCACGGGACCGCCTGCAGCACCCGCGTGGCACCCGGTTGACTACCGGCAACGCACTGATCGCCCGCCTGGCCACCAGTGCCTTTGCCCATGGCACACAGCTGTGGCTGCGCAGCGAGGCCCTGGAACTGATCGTTGAACAGGGCGCGGTCACGGGCGTGGTGGTACAGCACGAGGGGCGCCGTGAACGGGTACTGGCCCGCGGCGGTGTGGTGTGCGCCATGGGCGGGTTCGCGGCGGGCGCACTCGCCGCTGGCTACCGGCCAGCCCAGCAAACACCGCACCTGACCATGTCACCCGCTGCCAACGACGGCGCTGCCCTGCGCCTTGGCCGGGCTGTTTCGGCAGCGCAGGGCGAGGGCCTGGCGGCCAACTTCTTCTGGGCGCCGGTTTCCGAACTGCGCCACGCCAGTGGCGAGCGTGAGCGCTTCCCGCATCTGGTTACAGACCGCGCCAAACCCGGCGTGATCGCGGTGAACCCGGCCGGGCGGCGCTTTGTGAACGAATCCGACTCCTACCACCACTTCGTGCAGACCATGTTCGCCAACGGCCTTTCCAGCTGCTGGCTGGTCTGCGACGCCGAGGCCATGAACCGCTATGGCCTGGGCCTGGCGCGGCCAAAGCCGGTGAACAACCAGGCGCTGATCGACGCCGGTTACCTGTATCAGGCGGCAACACCGCAAGCCTTGGCCAAGGCCATCGGAGTCGACCCGCAGGTATTCGTGCACACCCTGGAGCAATTCAACGCCGACGCCTGCAACGGCATCGACCGCGCGTTCGGCAAAGGCGGCAACAGCTACAACCGCTACATGGGCGACCCGCAGCACACCCCCAACCCATGCCTGGCGCCGCTTGCCAGCGGGCCGTACTACGCCATCCGTATCCACACCGGCGACCTCGGTTCGGCCTGCGGCCTGGTGACCGACGCCCAGGCCAACGTGCTGAACCGCGACGGCCAGCCAATTGCCGGGCTTTATGCGGTCGGCAACGACATGAACTCACTGATGAAAGGCACCTACCCCGGCCCCGGCATCACCCTGGGCCCCGCCCTCACCTTCGGCTGGCTCGCTGCCAACCACATCACCGCGCGCCTGCAGGCGCCGGCCACCCAAACGGAGACCCCGGCATGTACTACGAACTGAGAACCTACACCCTCGACCCACTGAAAATGGCCGACTGGCTGGCCCTGTACCAAAGCCATGCGCTGGAAGTGCAAAGCGAGCACCTGGGTAACCTGGTGGGCTTTTTCACCAGCGAGTTCGGCGACGTCAACCAGGTGGTGCACATCTGGGGCTATGCCAGCCTCGACGAGCGCATCGCTCGCCGCGCCGCGATGGCAGCCGACCCGCGCTGGGCGGAATTCTCCCGGCGCAACCGCGAACTGGCGGCAGTAGTACGCCTGCAATCGCGGCTGATGCGGCCCACCGGATTTTCGCCGCTGCAGTAAACCGTAAGCCATCTCCTACCAACGCCTGAGCGGAACCCTTGCATGCAACCCCTCGAATGCGACGTACTCGTTATCGGTTCCGGTGCCTCTGGCCTGGCGGCCGCCGTTACCGCCGCGCATCACGGCCTGCACGTGATCGTTGCGGAAAAAGCCCGCCAGCTGGGCGGCACCAGCGCCTGGTCGGGGGGCTGGCTGTGGGTTCCGCGCAACCCGCTGGCCGTTGCCGAAGGCATCGTCGAAAACGACGATGCCCCAGAACGCTACCTGCGTGCGCAAACCCATACGCACGAGCTGGACCCACGCCAGCGTGCGTTCCTGCGCTACGGCCCCGAAATGGTGGCGTTTTTCCAACAGCACACCGCTGTACAGTTTCAATCCGGTAGCCGCATGCCTGACATGCGCGAAGGTGACGGCAGCGCAAACGGCGGCCGTTCGCTGTGCGCATTGCCCTACGACGGCCGCCTGCTCGGGCCTTGGCTGCACAAGCTGCGCCCGCCGCTGGACATCGTCAGCCTGGCCGGCATGGGCATTGCCGGCGGCGCCGACATGGCCGCCTTTTTCAATGCCACACAGTCGCCCAAGGCAGCGTTGCATGTAGGTAAGCGCCTGCTGCGCCACGGGCGCGACCTGCTGCTGCACCGACGCGGCCAGCAACTGGTCAACGGCAACGCACTGGTGGCACGCCTGCTGCGCAGCGCCCTGGACCTGGGTGTGACGCTGCTGACCGACAAGCCGGCCAGCCGCCTGTTGGGGGAAGGCCGGGTCAGCGGCGCGCTGTTTGCCGATGGCCAGGCGATTCACGCACGCCGGGGTGTGGTGCTGGCGTGTGGCGGCTTCCCGCACGACCGCAAGCGCATCGCTCAATTGATGACGCATGCGCCGGATGGCACCCGTCATTACTCTGCAGCGCCCAAAGAAAACAGCGGCGACGGCCTGCGCCTGGGTGAACAGGCCGGTGGCCTGGTAAGTACCAAGCTGGCGCAATCCGGTGCCTGGGCACCGGTTTCGCGGGTACCACGCAAAGATGGTACCTTCGGCCATTTCCCGCACCTGATCGACCGCGCCAAACCCGGCTTCATCGCCGTGCGCCGCGATGGCCGGCGCTTCGTCAACGAAGCCGATTGCTACCATGACTTCATGAACGCACTGTTCGCTGCCACGCCGCAAGGCGAGCCACCTGAGGCCTGGCTGATCTGCGACCACCCCGCGCAACGCCGCTACGGCATCGGCTGGGCCAAGCCGTTTCCCTTCCCCACCCGCTTTTACCAACGCTGTGGCTACCTGCACAGCGGCGCTACGCTGGCACAGTTGGCGAAGTGCTGCGGGATCGATGCCGCGCAGTTGCAACGCACTGTGGACGGTTTCAACCACGCTGCGGCACAGGGTGAAGACCCGACCTTCCAGCGCGGCGCATCGGCCTACAACAGGGCCCAGGGTGACCCGCAGCAGGCACCCAACCCGTCGCTTCGGCCGTTGCTGGAGGGGCCGTTTTATGCGGTTAAACTGCTGCCAGGCAGCCTTGGCACCTTCGCTGGCCTGGGCACCGACGCCTCGGCCCGGGTGCTGGACCACGCGGGGCAGCCGATACCCGGGCTGTTTGCGGTGGGTAACGACATGCACAGCGTGATGGGCGGGTATTACCCGAGTGGTGGTATTACCCTTGGCCCGGGGATGACCTTTGGGTATCTGGCCGGTAAAGCGTTAAGTGGCCTGCGTTCACAGTGAACACCGCAAGGGCTGATTTTCATAAAGGCTGCCCATGCGCCTGCTCTACCTGAGCCACCTTGGGCGGCTGTTGCAACAACCCTCGCGGCAACCGGAAGCTTTTGAACGGTTGCTGGGTGATGGGATTGAAGGCTTTTTCAGCATTCAGTCGATAGCGCATCACGCCATCACCGGTCCGGAAGCTCAGGTCTACGCTGGTTGGCGTCCGCCCATTGAGTGAGCCGCGGCTGAGCAAGCGGAACATCGACCATGGCCCGCGGTACTCCAGGCTGCTGCTGTTACCGTTCTGCCTCAGCAAGGTAAGGTTGCTGCGCACCTGCTGCCCCAAAGTATTGGGCCAGACGATCCCGGTGATCTGACTTGGCCCATGGGTGTAGGAAATCAGCTGACCATCGAGGTCCAGCAGACTGGTGCGCTGGTTAGCGCTGAGCCCCAACGGCTCGATGCTGAACTGCACACTCAACTTGCCGCGCTGGTCAAAGAAGGTTTCGCGGATGCGATCCGCCAGCTCGAGTTGCTCGATCACGTCGGCGCGAATCAAGGATTGCCCGTGCTGAGCAGACTGCAAGGCCTCAAGGTTCTCCTTCAGGAAGACCTCCAGGTACTGATCATGAAACTGCTGCAGCCTCCCTTTCGGCCCGAAGAACGCCTCGAAGTCATCCAGTGAAGCATCGGGTGCCTTCACCATAAAGGGGTAGCGGCCTGCCAGACGTTGCTGGAAGAAACTGTACACTTCAGCATCCCAACGCCGCTCCAGTTCGCGCAGTGCTTCAACGTTCAGCACCTGGGCGGTCTGGTCGGCGAGCTTTCGGACCTGGTGGTTGATGGGCTCCGGCAAGCCTGTGGCAATACGTTGAAGGGTGCCTATCGGGTCATGCCCGGTCATCGCAAAGCGCTGATGCACAGCTTGCAGTGCGGCCTTGCCGCGGTCCGGGCTGTCCTGTACGGCCTTGGCGTAGTCCAGCAGGGCCGCAACAGCGCCAAGGGTTTCATCGTAGTAGCTCGGCTTTTCTCCTGTCGCCTGCAGCATCGCGCCCAAGCCTGCAAACGCCCGCTGGATGGCCAACGCTTGCTGTTGCTCGTGTTTGCCCGTTGCTGAGGGCAGCGTATTCAGTTCACCCGTTACTTCAACACCAGCCGGTGAAGCGAGTGAGGTGTTATCCCTGACCGTATCCAGCAGCCGCTGTAAAGGTGCTGCTGGGCCGGTCAACTGCTGCAGGACCGTGACACCATGGTCCAGATCACGGAAGTCGGCGACGGTGAATGCATTCAAGGCGCGTCGCCAGCTGTCAATGTAATCGGCGCTGTAGAGGTTATGCAGCCGTTCGGTCAACGCATTGCGGTCGACGTCCGAATAGTCGAGTTGGCTGCGCTCGCCCAAGGCCCACTGATCGACCATCGCCATTTCAGCGAACCGCTGGCTGCGCGGCTCGAAGTATTCCCTGAAGCCTTTGGCGGTAAGCATGGCGGCCAGCAGTACCTCCTTCTCCCCTTGACTGGCCCCGGAAGACGGCTGGTACACCACATCGAACGCAGGCCCTACCTGGTGGCGCAGGTCCAGACCGCTGTGCAACTGCTCTTGCGCCTGTTGCTTCAGCACTGCATAGACCCGCTGTGGCAACGGCAATTTGCGCAACGCCTGCTGCACTTCGCTGACACGCTGACGGTACTGCGGCAAATCCGTGTCTGCATAGGCCAAGGCGTACTTCAAATGCTGCATGAGGTCACGCTGCAGTTGCCCTTGCCCAGGAAATGCCCGTTGCCAATGACGGGCCATCCAGTCCTCGACCCATTCGGGCCGGCGGCTGTCGCGATCCTCGATCATCCGGTAAACCCTGAGCGCGGCCATTTGCTGCTCGCTGCCAGAGGGCGCTGCGTTCATGGCATCGATCACACCACTGGCCAACGCCGGCAAGAAACGCCTGGACAACAAGCTCAGGTACGCCTCATCAACCAGGGGGCCAATGTTGCGCCCTTGATACAGACCAAAATCGGCAACACCCAGCCACGCCGCGCGATAGTCGCCAAACACCGCCACCGCATCGCGAATCTGGTCCAGTGGCTCCAGCAGGTTGCGCCCGGTCGGATCAAGCCGCAGATCGACTTCGTGACGGCTGTACTCCTGGCTTTTGGCGAACACACTGGCAGCCTTGGAGCTATTGATATCGAAGTAGCGCTGCCAGCTGGCGATGGCGATACTGAACGCCAGGAGGCCTACGCCAGAACCAATCCACAGCAATTGGCGCTTGCTGCGCGCTACCCGGACGTTGTCGCCCGCCAGGCCGGCCTCCTGGTAGATAACCCGCCTGAATGCTTGCTGGATGAAGTAGACCAACGCCTTGCCCTGCGCCTTGCCCTCACGCAGGGGAAGTTTCGTCTTGTAGGGCTGTGCCGCTTCACGGACAAATGCATTGCTCATGTCGCCGTGCTGCACCACTGATGACCAATACACACCACGTACCAACGGTGGCGTGGTGAAACGGTCACTTGCCAAGGCTTCGCGCAGAAATGCCAGCAGTATGGGTCGCAACCCGACCAGTTGGGCTTGCAGTGAGAACAGGCGCCCGCACGGCGCTGTTTTGCCCAGTACGTCCAGGCGATCGATGACCTGCTCGTTCAATGTGGCGAGAAGCTGCCCGTAGTGCTCGTCATACTCATCCAGCCAGGCATCGAACGCCTCAACTGCATCCAGCTTGAACGTGAACCCCAACAGGCTTTCACGCTTGGCGGCGGGAAGCTTGCCGTAGAACTGGTCGAAGCCGTCCAGCAGATCGAATTTGGTCAATACCACGTACAGTGGCAGGCGCGACCCCAGCTGGGTGCTCACTTCGTACAGGCGTGTGCGCAGCCCATGGGCCAGCGCGACGCGTTGGTCGGGCTTGCCATGCAACAGCGCCGGCAAGTCGACGACCAGCACCACACCATTAAGCGCCCGCTGGCTTCGATTACGCACAAGCCAGCTCAACAAGTGCTCCCACAACCTGGCCTCGGTACCGAGCGCCGCGAAGGGCCCAGACTCGGAGGGGTCGTTGGCGGCCGAGCCAGCCGGGGGCTTTTGACTGATGAAGATACCGGGCGGGTCAATGATCACGGCATCGTCGCTGACCCACCAACCGACCGGGTAAGCCGGTGCTTCAGCCTGCCGACCCCGTGCCTGGGCCTGGTCGATTCGCGTCAGGGTAAAGCGCTGATCGGTGCGGTCGATGAAGCTGGTTTTACCGGATTTTTCATCGCCCAACACCAGGTACCAAGGCAGCCGGTACAGGGCGCGTCGCCCACCGGCATTGTCGAGGTATCGCTCAAGCCCTTGGCTCAACGCCTTCTCTTGCGCCTGCATGAACGGTAGCGTGCCATCCAGTTCGACGGCGCGTGCCTGCCGGCGTTCTGCTTGCAAGCGGCGTAAGCGCCGGCGCACCACCACAAGCCAGCACAAAAGCGGCACCAGCACGAGTACCAGGCTTGCCACGCTGCGATGAGCCACACTTGCCAGCGGCTGTTGCTCACGCCACATCCATTGCGGGCCAAGCCACCAGATAGCGACCAGCATCAGCAAGGCGCCAAGCCCAAGCAGCAGCGGCAGCGCCAAGCCAATGCGCGTTACCCACGGCAAGCCCCAACGTTTGAGTTGCGTCCATATTTGATTCATCGAGGCTCCTGATCCTTGTCTTGAACTGCCAGCGCTGGGGATGTCGCGTACTGCTGAAGCCGCTGGAACACTTCTGGCTCCCACGCACTGGCGGTGGTTTGCTGCATCGTTTGGGCAACGCTGGCGCACAGGTCCTGGGCCAGCCACGACACCCCCCGTGCGGCCAGCAGGTCGGCAGCGATCACGGTGGCGTGGCAGCGCTCACGGGGAGCACGAAAGCCCGCTTGCAGCCCTTGCAGCCTGAGGAGCACCGGCTCTACACCAGTGGTTTCCAACTGGCTGACCAGCTCCTCGCGCAGGCCGCCAAACTCGTGGGAGGTTGAACTTTGCTCGGAGGGACCTTGCGTGCCTTTGAGCCAGGCAAGGCATTGGTCGTCGACAAACACCGTGCCGTCACTGAAGCACAACTGCTGCAGCGCCGGCATTCGCTGTACGAACCGGGCAGTCGCACAACGGATGGCTTCAGCCACCTCGCCCATCGCCAGCCGAGCGGCAACGGTCGCAGCCAGAAAGCTGCCACGAATCCAGTAGGGGCAAGCCGTCACGCTTTTTTCAATACGCTGAAGCAGCGCAGGGTCAAATGACGTACTGGCAATGGCCTCTTCATAGACCCGCGTGATATCCAGCGGAACCGCCATCAATTCCGTACGGTTGCCCTGCCTGGCCGGGGGAGCAGCCTGAATGTGCGCCCACAACCCAAAACGCCGTAACTGGTAGCCAGTGGCGTCATAAGGGTCCTGCTGGTTGATGAGCTCGGCCATAGCGAGCACAGCCCGCCGTGTCTCACGCTCATTGCCCATCGACAGGTGTGACGCGGGTGTGGCGATGACGTCGGCCAGCGGCGCAGGTTTCACGCTCGCCGCCGGTGCCTTGGGTATCGCACTCTCGCCGACACCGTTGGCGAGCTCTATGTGCTTTCGCAGCAGGCGCCCCAATTCGTCGAGAGCAGCTGCCTCCAGCTGTGCCGCGCCCTGTTGCTGCAGGTGATTGAACGCCGCCTGCGCCGCCGCTGCATGAGTAGGACTAAAGGTGAAACGGTCAAGACGCGGTAGCGCCTCGACCAAGCGGCTGACTACCAGGCCAACCAGCTTGCGCTTGCCCAGAAAGCCTTTCGGCCCCGGCTTGGGGTGAGCAGGTTCCCAGTAGCACTCGATCATGCCGGCCAACAGCGCCAGGCTGAATCCCCAACGCTCCCAGCAGCCGCTACGCAGCCATGCGGCACTCAGGTGCGCAACAATTCGCAAATGCTTGCATTGCTGGCTCAGGTACTGACGGGACGCTTCTTCGATGTAGACCCAGTCGATCGAGGCGTGCTGCAGCCCACCCAGCTTGACCATTTCCTGGTCAATGGCCTGGTAGGTTTCGTCCTCGACATCGAACAGCCCGGCAGGCACTGCTGGATCAATCGGTGCGAGCAGCCGAGCGACTTCGGCCGCGGATACCTGCGCTACCACCGGCATGTGCTTCGCGCCTGGCTGATCAGCGGATCCAGGCCTTGAGCATCGAAGGTCAGCCCGTCGACCTCGCCGTGCTCACTCACAACCTCGATACGCTGGGCACCGATCAGCTTCCTGATCTGCTCGATGGCTGGCAGGCCCCGCCCCGCATCGAGCACCTGCCCGTTCTCCATCACCTGCCAGGACGTCTCACGGGTAGACCAGCCCTCCCCGGTCAGCCGTACCTTGACCCAACTTGCATCGATGGGGCGCCTGGCAATCAGCTGTAGCCGAGAGATGGCCTGGATGCAACTGATCGCCATGTAGGTACGTTCATCACCCGATGCAATGGCGGGTGCCGAAATCACGAGCGCTGGTGCGCCTGGACTGTCCTGCGTCTGGCTGCCGATGCGAAACGTCAGGTCATCCGGTGCCCGTGCAGCTTCATTTGCCATCACGCGCAACACACTGGGGGCCTGCTGCTCCGGTGCTGACCACTGTCGTTTTGGTGTGTACGCCGGCGTGCCCGCAGCCTGATCGAAACAGGCCAATCGTTCGACGTTGGACACAATCCGGGGACAGTCCCGCGTGGGGCCCGCCAGCCCCGATTGCAGACAAAACAGCAACGAGAGACCAGCGCCATATGCACAGCGGTTAATCATCCTGAACTTACTCTCTGAAATAGTACAAACGGCCTATATGACGGCGCGAACTTTCCTACAAATAAATGCCAATGCACATATGCGCATGCAGCCAACTCGAACAAATCCAGCGGAAGCCTAGTACAGAGTTCCGAATGTACACAAACAAATATTTACTTACATCTTCACGCTCGACCACCGGACACTTTTCCATGCATGGTTTTTATAGAAGACGGGCAGCCGGCCCGACCAATTAAACATATGCAGGAAACTTCCTACAAGATCACAACAACATTAAACACAACTTGCTTCTAAATCTCCTACAACTCAACAGGGAGTTACGTACTGATGTCTAAAAGCACGGGATCCGTCGCACCTAAAGAACGCGTCAATATCAAGTATGTCCCCGCGACGAGCAATGAGCAGGCTGAGGTGGAGCTGCCCCACAAGATGCTGGTTCTGGGCGACTTCGGCCTGGATGACAGCCGTGCGCTTGAGGACCGCCAGGTCGTGCGCATTGATAAACACACATTCAACAGCGTGTTGAACGACGCCGACGTGAGCCTGGACGTGTCTGTGCCCTCCAGGCTCAGCACCGCCCCGGATGCCGAGCTGGCGGTCCACCTGCAGTTCAGGTCCATCAACGACTTCGGACCGGACCGGATCGCGCGCCAGGTGCCTGAGCTGAACAAGCTGCTGGAGCTGCGTGAAGCGCTGGTCGCCCTGAAAGGCCCGCTGGGCAACGTCCCCGCCTTCCGCAAGCAACTGCAGCACCTGCTCAACAACGAGCAGGCCCGTAAACAACTCGCCCAAGAACTGGACCTGGTGCTTGAAGCACCCGACGAAGACTGAGACTACGGAGCGTCCCCATGCCTAAGCCAAGCAGCACCACCATCACCACAGACGCAACGACCGACACGTTGGGCAGTGCCTCCTTGCTGGACCAGATCATGGCAGAAACCAAATTGGTACCTGCTCAAGAGGGCTACCAGGTTGCCAGGCAGGGCGTATCTGCGTTCATTGCCGAAATCCTCAAAAGCAATGACCCGGATCAACTGATCAACAAGCACCGGGCCGACCAGATGATTGCCGAAATCGACCGGGTACTCGGCAAACAGATGGATGCCATTCTGCATCAGCCTGAGTTCCAGCAGCTCGAATCATCATGGCGCAGCCTGAAACTTCTGGTCGACCGCACGGACTTCAGGGAAAACATCAAGCTCGAAATCTTGCATGCCAGTAAAGAGGACCTGCTGGACGACTTCGAAAATGCTGCGGACATAACCTGCAGCGGTATCTACAAACATGTTTACACCGCAGGTTACGGCCAATTCGGGGGAGAGCCGGTTGCTGCCATGGTTGGCAACTACAACTTCGGCCCCTCTTCCCCTGATATCAAGCTGCTGAGTTACATGGCCTCCGTTGGCGCCATGTCCCATGCTCCATTTCTTGCCGCACCTGCCCCCGAGTTCTTCAACTTGAGCTGTTTCGAGGAGCTGCCCAACCTCAAGGAAATAAAAGACCTCTTCGCCGGCCCACGGCATGCCAAGTGGCGTGCATTTCGTGAAAGCGAAGACGCCCGCCACGTCGCCTTGGCCGGGCCTCGCTTCATGCTTCGTTCCGCTTACCACCCGCAGGAACAACCGATCCAGAGCTTCAACTACGACGAAGACATCGCCGGGCAGCACGACAACTACCTGTGGGGCAATTCTGCGTTTCTGTTGGCCAGCTGCATCAATGACAGCTTCGCCCGCTACCGCTGGTGTCCGAACATCATCGGCCCACAATCGGGCGGCGCCGTCGAAGACCTACCGGTTCACCTGTATGAATCCCTCGGCCAGTTGCAGGCCAAGATTCCTACCGAGGTGCTGATATCCGACCGCAAGGAATTCGAACTGGCCGAAGAGGGCTTCATCGCCCTAACCATGCGCAAAGACAGCGACAACGCCGCCTTCTTCTCGGCCAACTCGGTGCAAAAGCCCAAGAACTTCCCGAAAACCCCCGAGGGGCTGGAGGCTCAGACCAACTACAAGCTGGGTACCCAGTTGCCCTACCTGTTCATCGTCAACCGGCTGGCTCACTACATCAAGGTGTTACAGCGCGAGCAGATCGGTAGCTGGAAGGAGCGCCGTGACCTTGAGTCCGAGTTGAACAAATGGATCAAGCAGTACGTCGCCGACCAAGAGAATCCGTCTGCCGACGTTCGCAGCCGCCGGCCACTGCGAGCCGCCAGAATCGAGGTCTCGGATGTTGCCGGTGACCCGGGCTGGTACCAGGTTTCGCTCGCCGTGCGCCCGCACTTCAAGTACATGGGCGCGAATTTCGAAATCTCCCTGGTCGGCCGGCTCGATACGCAATGAGTGGTCTTTTTGATCGTTTGATGCGGGATCAGGCTACCAGTCGGGAGCCTTCCCGACGGGAGAGCGCTTCCCACAAGTTCGCCGCCATCAAGTGCCACCTCGAAACGCTGCTGAATGCCCGCCTGGGGTGCTCCCAGAGCAGCCCTGAGCTGGGCCTGCGCGACTTCAACGGGCATGACGTTAACAACGGCGACCTGCTTGTACAGGTGAGCGCGGATATCCGCCGCACCCTGCAGCGCTTCGAGCCACGCATACAGATTCGCACGCTCAAGGCAGTGCCCGATGCTCATACCCCGCTAGAGCTGCATTTCAGGCTGGATTGCCTGGTCCAGGTCAACAACCACGCAGAGCAGCTGCAGCTCGAGCTGATGGTCAACGGGCACAACCGCTACACCCGAGTGAGGTGACCGATGTCACTGAAAGACAGTTTCAGCGAAGAACTGCGGTACCTGCACGAACTCGGCAACGACTTCGCCAAAGACAACCCACAACTTGCCCGGTTGCTTGGCAAAGGTGCCAGCGACCCCGATGTCGAACGCCTGATGGAAGCCTTTGCGTTCCTCACCGCCAAGCTACGGCTGAAGCTGGAAGACGACTTGCCAGAGCTGACCCATCCCATGCTGCAGCTGTTGTGGCCGAACTATTTGCGGCCCCTGCCCAGCGCGACAATCATCCAGTTCAGCCCGATAAGGCAATCCCTCAGCCAGTCA
This sequence comes from Pseudomonas sp. YNh, assembly GCF_037993085.1. Classification (NCBI taxonomy): domain Bacteria; kingdom Pseudomonadati; phylum Pseudomonadota; class Gammaproteobacteria; order Pseudomonadales; family Pseudomonadaceae; genus Pseudomonas; species Pseudomonas sp. YNh. Next base: position 225,712 of record NZ_JBBMRJ010000009.1, read on the forward strand.
CAGCGCATCCCAAAAGGGTCGCGGCTGTTCTCGAAACGGGTGGACGGTGTGGCCTGCGAGTTTCGCACCTGCACAGCGGTCAACATTCATCCGTTCGAGATCGACACGGTGGGCGCCACCCAGACACTCGACAGTTCCGTGGTCTTCGTCGGCCTTCAGACACTGGTCGAGCGGCCGTTGAACAGCCTGGGCTGTACCAGCCTCGACTTTTACCTCAGTGGCGATACCCTCAGCGCACGCACGCTTTACCTGTGGATTTCTCAATACCTCAAGCATGTCAGCGTGACCATCAATGGCGAGGTTCGCCGGCTGCCGGCAAACAGCATCGCATTCCCGGGGTTCAGCCCCGACGACGCCTTGCTGCCTTACCCGCAGAACGTCTTTGATGGCTACCGGATCCTGCAGGAATACTTCGCCTTCCCCCAACGTTTCCATTTCTTCAGCGTGACCGGGCTGGAAAAGATCTGGCCAGCTCACTACAGCCAGCAGGTAGGCCTCGAATTTCACTTCACCCGCCAGCTACCCGACACGCTGCGTGTCGGCAGAGCAGATTTCAACCTGTTCTGCGCCCCTGCGGTCAACCTGTTCCAGCACAGTGCCGAGCCCATCGACCTTTCCGGCCAGGAGGCCCTTGTTCCACTGAAGCCCAAGGGCACAGAGCCGCACGGCTACGAAATCTTCAGTGTCGACCAGGTCATCAGCACCCGAACGACGACTGACGGGAACACCGGGGAGCAGCTGCGAACCTTCCGCCCCTTCGAGTCGTTCGCTCATGAAATCGAGCACGTTCAGGGGCGCACAGCGCTGTACTACCGCTGCCAGCTGGAAGAGTCTCTGCGCGGCGATGGCGTCACGCATCGAATCGCCTTCGTCCGCGCCGACGCCAACAGCTACATAGGCGAACTGGAAACCGCGTCCATCGACCTGACCTGCACCAATCGAGACCTGCCGCTGGCGCTGGGCATCGACGACATCAACGTCCTGACCGAACTGACACCCCCGCTGGCCACCTACACCAATCTCTGTAAACCCACCCGCCCCTGTCGACCGGTGCTGGACGGCCAGTTGCAGTGGGCATTGATCTCCAACATGTCACTCAACTACCTGTCCTTGCTCTCGGTAGAGCCGCTGAAAGCCGTGATCCGCGCCTACGACTTCATGGCCCTGCACGACATCCAGCAGGCCCGCACCACCCGTAAACGCTTGGCCGGCATGCGCGACATTCATACACAGCCCATGGATTGGCTTATCAAGGGGCAGCCCATTCGCGGCCTGCACACCCGTCTGAAACTGGACCAGACCGCCTTCCTCTGCGAGGGCGACTTGTACCTGTTCAGCTGCGTGCTCGCCCACTTCTTCGCCCTGTACGCCAGCATCAACTCCTTCCATCAGCTGGAAGTGATCAACACCACCAATAACGAGCACTACACATGGCCAATACAGACCGGCAAGCAACCGCTGATCTAGCCGACAAGCTGCTCTCGGAGGCGCATCAGTACAACTTCTTCCAGTTGCTGGAGCGGCTGCACGGGCTGCATGGCGATGACCTCGAACCACGTTGGCCGGACGAAGTCACCCGGCGGCGGGTGCGCCTGGCCTGCGACCCACGGCTGAGCTTCCCGGTGTCGGACGTGTACAAAGCCCAGAGGATACCCGCTGAGCAAGAACGCTACCGCGTCGTTGCCACGTTTCTGGGCTTGCACGGCACCGATTCGCCATTGCCCACCTACTACCTGGAACAGGTGGCCTATGAACATGCGCAGGGCATCGGTGTACGCCCGGCCTTCTTCGACTTTTTCAACCACTACCTGCTCAGCCTGTTGCACCGTATATGGCGCAAGTACCGCTACTACATCCGCTTCCAGCCGGGTGCCAGTGACGGGTTTTCGCAGTATGTGTTTGCCCTGCTGGGGCTTAACGACGCGCAGTTGCGAGGGGACACGGCGCTGCCCTGGAGCCGCCTGCTCAGTTTTGCCGGGGTGATCGCCAGCCGCAGCCGTGCGCCGGGCACTGTGGCCGGCATCATTGCGCACTGCTTCGACCTCAAGCATGTGCAGATCCGCGAATTCGAGACGCGATCAGTCACCACCACATCCAGGCAGCTTGTAAGCCTGGGGCGTGCCAACGGGCAGTTGGGCAGCACGTTCATGGTCGGCAGCCGCACGCGCACCCGCAGCAGCAAGTTCACCATCGTGATCAACGAGCTCGACCAGGCGCAACTGCGGGACTTGTTGCCCAGCGGGATCAACTTCGGCCGTTTGCGCGCACTGATCGACTTTCTGCTGCGTGACGGTCTGGCCTACGACCTGGAGCTGCGTTTGAAACAGAACGCGTTGTCACCCTTCTGCTTGCACCGCAGCCAGGGCGCTTACCTGGGGTGGACCAGCTTCGTCGATGATCGGCATGGCCAGATCAGCCCGACTGTACGCTTCCGGGGGCGTTCATGAATTCAGTGACCTTGAGCATCACCAACCTCGACCAACTGCAGCACGATGTTACTGCCCGGCACCGGTTCGATTGCAAGGGCGGCACCATCGGCAGCGGACGGGCAAGCTGGCGGATCAATGACCGTGCTCAGGCCGTTGCGCCCCTGCACTGCGAAATCCGTTGGCTCGAAGGCAGCTTCTGCGTGATCGACCACTGCCACCGCACCTACCTGAATGACAGCTCCACCAGTTTGGAAACGCTTGCACCCAGGCGTCTTGTTGAAGGTGACCAGCTTCGCATTGGTGGCTACCGGCTACAGGTTCAGTACGCCCAGGATCAAGCCTGCACACGCTCGCTGGAGGACCTGTTCAACCCGGACCGAAGGGTGCTCGACCGCCTGATAGCCGAAGAGCCTGCCACCCCTTGGCCGACAAAGCCTTCTGCCCCTCAACCAGCGGTCGAGATCTGCTCGGTCTTCAAGGCAGCCATCGGCACTGACCCTCTGGCAGCGCTGGACGCAGCGGCTGATGCCGAGGCACTCCGAGAATGCCCACTGCAGCGCCTCATTGCAGGAGAACACCCATGACGCGTCATCCGCTACTGATCGCGCCGCTGCTGCTTGCGTTGGTCGGGCTCACCGGCTGCACCTCTTTGAGCAGAGCAAGCCAAGTTGTCATGAACCCTTCGTTGCCCATCGGGCCGCCCAAGGATCATGCGACCCAGGTCGCGTTCAGCATCAATGCCAGCCCTACCCTCAACGGCAATCCGAACAGCCTTGACGTAGCGGACGAACAGGAGCCTGCCCTGGAACCCAGCCCCTACGCAGTGACCCTGAGTGCCGGGGACCCCTATGCGCTGACCGAAAAAATCGGGACCTTGTTCGAATACCTGCAGGCGCAATTTCCTGCGATGTCCCCCGTCGAAATGCACGACGAGGACGAAAGCGACCCGGCACGCTCGCCCCTGGAAGAAAGCGCACCCGGCAGCTACGACGACCCTGCCGTGGTGCTGACCTTGCCGCGCACCACAGCCGTTACCTCAGAGCCTGTGGCCACGCCTATCGCCATCAAGATCCTGCAACTGCGCGACGACTCACTGCTGCGCAACACCGTGTACCAGCTGCTGGACCAGGACCCGGCCAAGGCACTGCGCAGTACCTACATCCGCGGTGACGACTATCTGCTGCGCCCTGGCCAGTTCAAGTACATCCCGTTCGAGCCCATCCACGCCGAAACGCGCTTCGTCGCGGTGATTGGCGACTACCGAGGCCATGAAAACGCCACATGGCGGCAAGTGCTGCGCATTCCGCCGCGTGGCCGCCAGATCATGCTGTCGGTATTGGTCAACGACACGCACATCGTGCTCAAGGAAGAAGACTGATGGCGCCTCGACACCCTTTGCCCTTCCTGCTTACTCACGCTGACACGGAGCGCCCATGAGTTCACGTAACCCCGTTCTCTGGCCTGAAGGCCTGTTCGTCAAACCACAACATTTCCAGCAGGCGGCCAGGGCAAGCGAAGCAGCCCTGCACCAGCGCCTCGCCAGCCTCAACGCAGCCTTCTACGGCTTCAGCGAACTTCAGCTGAACGATGAATACATGAGCCTTGGCAAGATCGCCATCACCCGGGCGCGGGGCGTCATGCCGGACGGCACGGTGTTCGATATTCCCGCCGACCTGCCTCCACCGCCGCCACTGGAAATCGACGACGACGCCAGCAAAGACAGCGAGGTGTATCTGTGCCTGCCGCTGCGCACCAATGGCGGCCGCGAAGTGAGCTGGCCCGACAATGCCGCCAACTTCCGCTACACCGCCCAGGCACAGGAAATCAAGGATACCCACACCGCTGACGGTGACCTGGTACAGGTAGACCTAGCCGTGCCCAACCTGCAGCTCAGACGCACCACCGAAGACAGCAGCGCCTACACCCGCCTGGCCGTGGCACGTATCCTGGAACGACGCCCCGACGGCAGCGTGCAACTGGACGAAGCGTTCTACCCCACCAGCGTGTCGGTGCGGGCGGTGCCGGCACTGCAACGGTTCCTTGACGAAATCACCAACACGTTGCGCGAGCGGGCGCGCGGCCTTGCAACGCGTATAGGCGCATCGGGCCAGTCTGGTATCGCCGACATCCGCGACTTCAACCTGCTGCAGGCCATGAACCGTTGGTGGCCATGCTTCCAGCATCTGGCCAGACAAGCGCACACGCACCCCGAGCAGCTGTACCTGTGCATGAGCCAGGCCTGCGGCGAATTCGTCACCTTCACCGACCAGAACAGGCTGCCCCAAGAGTACCCCGCGTACCACCACACTGCGCTGCGCGCCTCGTTCAAGCCACTGGAAGACACCCTGCGCCGGTCCCTGAGCACCGTGTTGCAGCCACGCGCTGTTTCACTGCCGCTGGAAAGCGAACAGTTCGGCGTGATGACGACCACGCTGCAAGACCGCCGGCTGATCGACGAAGCTGACTTCATACTCGCCGTGCGCGCCGACCTGCCACCGCAAGCGCTGCGCCAGATGTTCATCCAGAAAGCCAAGATCACCTCGCTTGAGTCACTGAGCAACCTGGTGCCGCTGCAACTGCCGGGTATCCCTCTTTTGCCATTACCGGTGGCGCCACGCGACCTGCCCTTCCATGCGGGCTTCAGTTACTTCGAGCTGGACCGGCGCGACCCCGCCTGGGCATGCATGGCCAAGGCGAATGGCTTCGGCATCCATATTGCGGGCGATTTCCCAGGGCTTGAACTGCAGTTCTGGGCGATCAGGAGTGAGTGAAATGGGAGAAGACAACAAAACGCCCATCGATGACAAAACCGCTGAAGTCAGCCCGCTTGATCCAACCCTTAAAAAGCCGGCATCCAGAGCCCAGGCCACGGCAACCAATGCGCAAGCATCCACGGCACCCCCTGAGCCAGAGCCCGCCTCGGAAGGCTACCCCGCCGACCCGGAATTTCAGCTGCGGGGCGGCTTCGCCAACCTGATGCTGGATGCCGCGTCACCGTTGTTCGGCTTGGTCATACGCCTGCGCACGCTGGACGAACTGCCAAACATCAAGGATGTGCACCAGCAAGTACGTAACCAGATCGACAACATTCAGGAGGAAATGCGCCAGCATGGTTACGAGCCCGCTCAGTTGCTGGCGTATTCCTACGGCCTGTGCCTGTTCATAGACGAGGCCGTCATGGAGCGGCCCTGGGGCAAGAGCAGTTGCTGGAGCCAGGAGCCGCTGCTGAGCATCTTCCACGACGAAACCTGGGGCGGGGAAAAAATCTTCACCGTGATTACCCGCCTGATGCAGGAGCCCAAGCGTTATCAGGACGTACTGGAGTTCATGTACTACGCCCTGTGCCTTGGGCTGAAAGGCAAGTATGCGCTCGCGCCAAAAGGCGAAGAAACACTCAACGCTCTGATTCACCAACTGCACGGGATCATCCGCGAACTGCGCGGCCCCACGCCAGAAGAAGTATGCGACCCCTACACCAACGTGGCCCCACGCAATTTCCGCATGAACCGGCAGTGGCCCTGGTGGAGTCCTTTGGTGATCTCGGCCATCGCCATGGCGGTGGCTTACGGCATCTACAGCTATCGCCTGCACCTGATTACTACAGAGGTTCTGGAGTCGCTCAACGGCATCTTGCAGCAGTAGGTCGCGGTTATACAGGCCAACAGAATTCAACGAATTGATGAGGCTTCGGCCTTGTTGAAAAGCCCATCGTTACCGATGGCCACGCCACTGTTGTGCGCGTGTCAATCCACATGGACGCAGGAGAAACTGCCATGCCAACACCCGCTTACATCGCCATCGAAGGCAAGACCCAAGGCAACATCACCAAAGGCGCCTTCACCTCCGACTCAGTCGGCAACATCTTCGTAGAAGGTCACGAAGACCAGATCCTGGTGCAGGAAGTCAATCACCGCATCACTGTGCCCACAGATCCGCAAAGCGGGCAGCCGGCCGGCCAACGGGTACACGGGCCGTTGATTTTCACATGCGCCCTGAACAAGGCGGTGCCGCTGCTTTACAGCGCGCTGTCCAGCGGAGAAATGCTGCCCAACGTCGAGCTCAGCTGGTATCGGACCTCGGTCGAAGGCACCCAGGAACGCTTCTTTACGACCAAGCTGATCGACGCTGTGATCATCGATATCGACCTTGAAATGCCGCACGTGCAGGACAAGGACAACAGCGACTTCACCCAGTTCTTCAAAGTCTCGATGGCCTACCGCGGCATTGAGTGGGAGCACATCACGGCAAGTACCGCAGGTGCAGACGACTGGCGCAAGCCCAAAGAAACAGCTGTGTGATCTAGCTGCGGAGCCGGGCAGGCCTGCCTGCCCGGACTTCTGATACTTCAGACGGCGGACAACGACTGCTTATGCCTACCCAATCTGATTTGCGATACAGCTTCCAGCCCCTGGTCGGAAAAACTGAATTCGAAGTGGTGTCGTTCGAGCTCAAGGAGGAACTCAGCCAACCGTTCAAGTTGACCCTGAAACTCATCAGCTTCGAACACGATGTCGACTTCGGCCACCTGCTCGACAAGCCCGTGCTGTTCACCATCTGCGACAGTGAACGCCCCGTCCGCTACGTGCACGGCCTGGTCAGCAGTTTCAGCCAGGGCGAGAGCGGCTTCCACCGCACTTACTATCACGCATTGGTCGAGCCGCAACTGGCCCGCGCCAGACTGCGCTCGAACTGGCGCATCTTCCAGCACAAGACCGCGCCGCAAATTCTCGAACTGATGCTGAAGCGACAAGGCATAACCCAGTATCAATTCGGAACTGGCTTCAACTATCACCCGCGGGAATTCTGCGTACAGGCCGGCGAAACCGATCTCGACTTTTTTGCGCGCATCGCTGCTGAAGAAGGTTTGGTCTATCGGTTCGAGCACACTGAAAAGCATCACAAGCTGATCATCACCGACCGACTGCTGACATTGGGGCACATCGAGCGCAACGCAGCTAAAGCAAAGATCATCGATGAAGGGTTTGTCGATGGCGATGAATCAACCAAACCCTACACAGTGCTGTACCACGCCAACAGAGGCGGCGACCAGCCCCAACCCTGCCTGCGGTGCTTGCGCTACAGCGAACAGGTGCGTCCCGCACGGCAGGTTCAACGCGACTACACCTTCACCCACCCCGCCTACCGCCAGGAACACAGGGCCTCAGGCCCCTATCTGAAGCACCAGTCCGCCGACTATGAGTGCTTCGACTACCCAGGCCGCTACAAACGCGATGCCGTTGGCAAGCCGTTCACCGAAAACCGCATCACCGCCTTGCGCCACGATGTGCGCATTGCCGAGGTGCAAGGCGACGATATACGCCTGCAACCGGGCCTGAGCTTCACCCTGACCGGCCACCCGCGCGAAGACCTGAATGTGCATTGGCGGGTAAGCACAGTCAGCCACGAAGGCAGCCAGTTCACCAGCCTGCAGGAAGAAGCTGCCGGGGCTGACCAGGGCACACGTTATGAGCAAAAGGCGGTACTGGTGCCGGGCAGAACCGAGTGGCGCCCGGCACCGTTGCCCAAACCACGCGTTGACGGCCCGCACATGGCCACTGTGGTCGGGCCACCCGGTGAAGAGATCTACTGCGACGAATGGGGCCGGGTCAAGGTCAGCTTCCCCTGGGACCGCGAAAGCCAGGACAACGAATTCAGTTCCTGCTGGATTCGGGTATCCCAGGGCTGGGCCGGCGGCAGCTGGGGCTCGATGGCCATCCCGCGCATTGGCCAGGACGTGATCATCCATTACGTCAATGGCGACCCCGATCAGCCGATGATCACAGGCCGTACCTACTGTGGCAACCAGCTGCCGCCGTACGACCTTCCCCACCACAAGACCCGCATGACCATCAAGAGCCAGACCCACAAGGGCGATGGCTTCAATGAGCTGCGCTTTGAGGACGAACTGGGCCAGGAGGAAGTGTTCATTCATGCCCAGAAGGACCAGAACAATGTGGTCGGGCACGATGAAAGTACGCAGGTAGGCAATGACCGCAAAGAACAGGTCAATAACGACGAATCAATCCTGATCGGCCACGACCGTAATGAAACGGTCGGCAACGATGAGCACGTCACCATCGGGCACGACGCCACGCTCGACATCGGTCGAAACCACACAATCAAGATCGCCAAGGATCGTGTGGAAACCATCGGCAATCACCGCCACGACCAGATCACAGCCAATCACCACACCCACATTGGCGGCAACCTTGAGCAGCAGGTCGAAGGGCATGCCGAGCTTGAAGCCCGAGGGGATATCCGCAGACGTACTCGCCGTTATGAACTTCGAGCATCGGAAGCAGTGGTCATCCAAGGCCCTGGGGGCTCCATTCGAATCGATGAAACGGGCATCACACTGGACAGCCCGACGATTCGCATCACCGGCCAGATGCTCAAGTCGGCAGATGGGGCAAGCAACCTCTTTTCCATCAGCGGCGCGCCGGTCAATGGGAAGCCCCTGGAGCGCCAGTGCGGACGCCGCCCCGATGGCACCTGCACTTTGCCCGACTGCCGCTGCATCAGAGGGCCAGGCCAATGACAACCGCCCTTTCAAATGCGCTGCCAGACGAGCACTTCGCAAATAACGCTCGGTTCATGTTGCTGTTGACCCGCGTGATCGAGCACTGGGCCTACCGACCAATACCCCAAGAGGGCGAACTGGTCCCGGCCTATGCCCCTTCGGTACTGGAACTCATCAATGAAATCAGCCGAAATACCCAGCACGCCTGGCTGTGGAGGCGCAGCGCCCTGGACGACCGTCACGACTTTGGGCCATTGCTGGTAGACGTGTCAGAAGCGCCCGAACTGCTTGCCCATGCAACATCGGCCTGGATGCCCATTGGCGGTGCCATCGCGCTGGATGCCGAGATCTGCCTTGCCCAGTTGGCAGACCACTTCACCAGCCTTGTGCAGATCGCGCTTCCAGACCAGGGGCTGGCCACTTTCCAATTCAAACCTGACCACCTTGCGGCCTGGCTGGATGCACTGGATGAAGACCATCGAGCAACGTGGCTCGGCCCTGTGACGTCGCTGGCCTGGCGAGTCAACTGGGGGCCGGTGCACGCGTGGAAAACGCTCGAGCGCAGCCCGACCACTGCCCGCTCTTATCAGGAACCTGCATTACCCCTTCGCCAGCTTGAACTTGAGCGGCTGCAAGCAGGCATGCACGAGCACTTCGTGCTCACGTTGGCGCATGAGGTGTTGGCACTGCCACAGCACGCCACCCACACATTGGCCGACATCCGGCAATGGATCGAACGCCTGCTGCCGCAACTGAAAGCCCTCAACTTTGGCGATGAGGAAGTCGCTGGGCAATTCATCAGGCTGGTTGCCAGCCACATGTGGCTCATGAGCGATGACCACGCGGGGAAGATCTACACCAACCTTGAGGAGTCACCCCAAGGCCGCCTCCGCGACCTGCACGCACTGATCGAAAGCAAGGAACCCACCCATGAATGACGCCAGTGTCAGTAGTGCTACCTCCGGCCCTGCCTGCAGCGCACGCATCCCCATCCTGCCAGTGCGCTATGCCATCGTGCCACGCACCGGCGACACGCCCGCCTGCCGCTATGCCGATGCAGGTTTCAACCTGGAACAGGGCTTCGCCCCGCTGCAACACTCTGCCTACACCCTGCGTGCGTTGCGCCCGGGCTATGTCTACGTGTTCATGAAAGGTCCGAAGGGCGAAAAGCTGGTCATCCATGAGTACGTTGGCGCGGGTCTTTACAAGGAACTGAGTTACAAAGGGCTGGAAAACTACCACCTGCGTGAGCGCTACCTCTCCAGCCGGAGCATGGGCTGGGTGTGGGCCGATACCTGCCCCGATACCGCCAGGGAAGTGTGGATCGGCTACAGCCCCCACCTGTGGACCA